>JAWWPY010000221.1:0-27494 GCA_033854735.1 Streptosporangiaceae bacterium
GCCGGGCGGGGCCGTCTGCCGCCGCCGCGATCGTGTCCTGCGAGAAGGGAGTCCGCGCGGCGAGTTCGGCAATGCTCAGGCCTTTGCGTGCGCGCAGGGCGCGAAGGTCGCGGAGCAACGCCTCCAGATCCTCCCTCGGCTCGCCGTGCTGTCCATCATGAGCTGGCATCAATGCACACTCCCGTGGTCGGATCAGCCGTGCTCTCAGCGCCCGCGCTCCCACTTAATGCTTCCGGAGTTCACTTCACGCTAGCCCGTTGCACTCTGCCGAAGCGGAAATAATTGGACATTTCGCCCATTACGGGGGAGTGACGTCCTGATCTTCGGGCGGGCGCCGTCGGCGCCGCGCCACGTAAATAGCCACAGAGTCGGCAACCCGGGCGATATACATGACTCGGCCGAAGTCACCATGATTCCGGCATCCAAGCGGAGGTAGCGAGATGGCACGAAAGACATTAGGACGTGGAGCAGGGATCTCGGGCCCAGCCGCACCTGGGGTCTGCGAGCCGGGCGGACCGGACGAGGGTGAGTCGGCCGTCGGGCGGCGCGCGTTGCTGACCAGGGGTGGCGTGGTCATCGCCGGGGTCATGGGCGCGGGGGTCGCGGCAACTGCCGTGGCGGGCCCGGCGAACGCGGCATCGGGTGACCCGGTCCTGCAAGACACGGTGAATAGCGCGGGTACGTCGACGACCCCCACCGAACTCGACGCAAGCAATAACACCACGCCCGCGTTCATCGTGACCAACGCCGGCCTTGACACATCGACAACGCCCAGCGGCGCCGGCCCCGCGCTACGGCTCACGCCCTCAACGGCGGGTGTTCCGACCGCTGCGACTGTCGGCGGCGATCTGACAACAACCTCAGACGGCAGCCTGTACTTCACGCACGCTTTTCCGACCACGCCGACAGCGACCATCGTCTCCGCAGCGGTGCACACCGAGGCCACAGCGAACGTCTACGCGCCGCTGGCGGCACCGGTCCGGGTCGTGGACACCCGCTCGGCGGCCGGCCGCGTGAACATCGTCAATGCGTCGGGCAACCTCGACAGCACGGGCCGGCTGCTAACGGGCAAGACGATTGCCATCAACCTGGACAGCCTGGTCAACTTCGCCGAGGCTGTATTCGCGAATCTCACGGTGACGGGGGCGGCCGGCAACGGCTTCCTGACCCTCTGGTCGGGCGCGGTCTCCCGGCCGGTATCGTCGTCCATCGACTTCGCCGCGACCCAGGCGCTCGCCAACTTCGTATCCTCTGGCCTCTCCGAGTTTTCGACAACGATTCTGAACGTTGTCGCGATATACGCGTCCCAGACCACGCACGTGATCCTGGACGTAGTGGCCTTCTCGCTGCCCGGTTTTGAGTACGCCAAATTCACGGTAGCGGGAGCGAGTTCCCGGGCTTCCCGCCTGCAGCGCGCCCAGGAGCGGATGCGCAACGCCAAGCAGGCCTGAGCGGCTCAAGGGCCAGCGGTTACCGGCCGGACGCACGCCGGTTGCGTCCGGTAAGCGAAGATGACGCGCACCGGCCAGCGGGGCGCTGGCCGGTGCGCGTGCCGTGCCGCTGCGTCAGCTGTGCTGGAACGTGCTGCTGGCTGTGCCGAACAGCATGCCGGCGGTGAACACATGGCTATGCAGAGCCGAGTCGAGGTACTGCGCACCGTCCGCCGTCATGGTCGTCGCCAGGTTGCTGATAGTGAGGTGAGTAGCGTCGCCGCCAAAGCTGGCACCGTTCAAGCTCAGCTGGAACAGCGAGATCCGGGTGCCGGCCGAGGTCAGGGCGCTCTGCGTGACGATGCCATTCACGATGTCCACCTGGATACTGGTGAGCCTCACGATGCGCAGCGGGAACAGCTTGGTGAAGACGATGCTGCCGCCCGCCGAGGCCTGGCCGTTGAAGGTCGTCAGGTCGATGCTTCCGCCGGTCAGCGGCAGTGTGATCGTGGCGGTGAGGTTGGACAGATTGATGCTCATCTTCCCGGGCGGGAGGACCACCGGCACGATTCCGGCGCCGAGGAGCTTGCCGGCGACGCCAGGAGCGCTGACCGTGGTGGCGCTGCCTCCAATGACAGTGATCACACTGTCCGCGGCGGCCGCGGAACCCGCGGTTGCCACGCTGACTGCGGGCCAGGCGACGGTGGCTAGCGCAAGCACCACCGGGGCAAGAAGTAACCGGGCACTCTGGCGGGTCATGTTTCTCCTTGTGGACGCGGGCCATCGGGAAAGTGGCGCGCCGCAGCGCGATCGGTTGTCCGCGCGCCTGGCAGCGGGCCTCCGCCCGGAGGGTGAGTGCCGATGCTACTAGTCAGTAAGTTGGCTTGCTATGCGCGCGGATGACAATCCGCGGGCGCGGCTTTGGCACAAATCGATGTCAGCGCGCCCGCGCCGTGTGCGCCATGGCGGGGATCACGGCGGCCCCGACCGTCACGTGCATCACGACAAGCCCGGCGACGGCTGAGGTGGTCGTCGCGGCGGCCAGCGGCAGCGCCAGCGACGCAGCCAGCGCCACCAGCGCGATGGTGGTCCAGAGGGGCCGGGCATGCGGAGTGCGCCGCTCGAGGAAGGCGAGCAGCAGCCAGCCGAGCAGCGAGGCAGCCACGGTGACGCCGATGACCTGGCCGACCGCGATCGTCTGGATGTGGCCGCCGCCGAAGCGGAAGTTCAGATGGATGCCCAGCAGGGGGACTTCCACGATCCAGGCGAGGGCAGCGGCCAGTGCGCCGCCCGCAGCGTACAGCGCCCGGGCGCGGCCCTGCTTGATGTCCGGCACGGCGGGGGCGGTGGTGGTGAGCATGTGCGTACTCCCTCATGTGGCTCGCAGCGCCCGGTTGCGCCGCTGATCACGAGGCTTTCCCGGGCTGAGGTAATCGGGCATCGTCCTGCTGGCGTCCGGTGCGCTACTGCACCTGCAGCAGCGGGTACTCCCAGCGCAGTAGCCCGCCCGCCTGCGCAGCGACGATGGCGCCGGCCCGCTGCCGGTATACGCTCCGGGTGATGGGCATCACAAGCGTGGTCAGGCTGCCGCGGCGCTGGCTGGGCGCTGCGGGCGTGACGCTGGTGACCGCACTGGCCGTGGTCGGCGCCTACGTCGAGGCCAACCCGGTGCACCGCTACGGTGGCCTGCACCTGACCAGCCATCCGCCCGTGGCCGCTTACCTGCTGCTGGCCGTGCCCGCTCTCGCCCTGATCTGGCGCAACAGCCGCCCGGTCGAGGTGCTCGGGCTCGCCGTGGGCGGCGCGGTCGGATGGGCGGCGCTCGGCCAGATCGACGGTGCCGCGCTCGTTCCGGTTATCGTCGGCGTCTACTGGGTCGCGCTGACCCGCGCGCGGCGCATCGCAGTTGCCGCCGGGCTCGCCGGGGCGGCGGCTATCTTCGTGACCGAGGGGCTGCTCGGGCCGTTCGGCTGGTTCGGAGGCCCGAACGCCACGATGTGGCCGGAGCTGCTCGCAGCCGGCGCAGTCGGCGCGTACGTGGCGGCGCGCCGCCAGTGGCTGGCCGCCGAGAAGGACCGGGCGGCGCGGGCCGGGCAGGCCCGGGAGGAGGAAACCCGCAGGCGCGTCGACGCCGAGCGAATGCGGATCGCGCGCGAGCTGCACGACGTGGTCGCGCACTCGATGGCGATGATCAACGTCCAGGCCACGGCGGCGAGCATGCAGCTGGCCGCCGATCCGGCGAGCGCGGCCGACGCGATCCAGGCGATCCGCAGGGCCAGCAAGTCCGGGCTGCGCGAGCTGCGGGCCATACTTGAGGTGCTGCGGCAAGTCGACGGCGGGGGCCCTGCGGTGCCGGTGCCGGACCTGCGCGCCATCGCCGCGCTCGTCGAGGCGACCAGCGCCGCCGGCACGCCGACCACGCTGGAGTCGGCCGAGCCGCCAGTCCCGCTGCCGCCGCCGGTCGTGCTGGCCGCCTACCGCATCGTCCAGGAGTCGCTCACCAACGTGGTGCGTCACGCCGGGCGGGTCGCCGCGACCGTGGGCCTGCGGCAAGACGGCGGATGCCTGTATGTGGACGTGGTCAACGACGGCGGGGCCGCGCCCACGGCCTTCAGTGACGGGACCGGGGCGGGGCTGGCCGGAATGCGAGAGCGGGCGGCCGCTCTAGGCGGCACCCTGGATGCCGGGCCGCGTCCCAGCGGCGGGTTCGCCGTCCACGCCCGGCTGCCGGTGGCAGCAGCCGCCCCAGCCCGAGGACCAGAAGCCCCCGCCGCGGGCCCGGCCGGCACGGGAGGCACCGCCGCGGTCCCGGACGGCGGGGCCGCGGGTCGCGAGCCGGCCGCCGTGATCAGCCAGGACGGCGGCGGCGCAGGACGTGCTGGCGGGCCGCGCGCCCGGCCGATCACGAGCCGGCCGTGATCAGGGTCCTGCTCGCCGACGACCAGGCCCTCGTCCGGGCCGGCTTCCGGGTCCTGGCCGGCTCGGCGCCCGACATCGAGGTCGTCGGGGAGGCCGCGGACGGGGCGGCTGCGGTCGATCTGGCCCGCTCGCTGCGGGCCGAGGTGGTGCTGATGGACATCCGCATGCCTGGCACCGACGGGCTGGAGGCAACCCGGCAGATCGCCGCCGACCCCGAGCTGAGCGGCGTGCGCGTCATCATCCTCACCACCTTCGAGGCGGACGAGTATGTGTTCGAGGCGATCCGCGCGGGGGCGAGCGGCTTTCTGGTCAAGGACACCGAGCCGGAGGACCTCATCAGCGCCATCCGGGTGGTCGCCCGCGGCGATGCCCTGCTGTCGCCGAGCGTCACCCGCACGCTGATCTCCAGCATCGCCGGGCGCGGTCCGGCCCAGCCGGTCAACGCCTCCGTGCTGTCGGTGCTCACCGACCGGGAGCGGGAAGTGCTCGCCCGGGTCGCTGCGGGCATGAGCAACGACGAGATCGCTGCCATCCTGTTCATGAGCCCGCTGACCGCCAAGACCCACGTCAACCGGATGATGGCCAAGCTCGGCGCGCGAGACCGGGCACAGCTCGTCGTGATCGCCTACGAGACCGGCCTGGTCCGGCCGGGCCTGTCCTGAGGCCGCCGCAAGTCCGGCGATCGGCTCGGCTACGTCCGCGGCCCGGTGGGGATCATCGTCGAGCTGGCGGAGCAGATCGGCTGAGGGCCCAGCGGCGATGTGCGGTGATCATCTCCCTCCGTGCTGCGCCGTGCCGTGACGAGAGCCGCGACCGCGCTAGCGCGAATCACCCAACTACCATGCGTCAGTCGCCGGGGGCGCCGGCATCTCGTGAAAGCGCACCGCGGGTGCTTCATCCGATGACGGGGAGCTGGACCATGGAGGGGGTCGGGCCGCCGTGGCCGAGGGTGTAGGTGGCGCTGCCGTTGGCGGGGAGGAGTTGGAAGGAGTCGGCGTTGGCGGCGGCGATGGTGATGCGGATCTTGTCGCCGGGGTGGAAGAGGACTGAGGCCGGCAGCAGGTCGAAGGACACTTGCTGGGGTTCGTCTTGCGGGAATGGCGTGGCGGTGGTGCGGGAGTAGGTGCGTGGGGTGCGAAGTTTGCGCCAGGCGGGGTTGTCGCGCCGGGGCATGGTGGCGCGGTCGGCGAGGGCGAGTTCGCCTTCGGTGACGTAGGTGACGTGACCGTCGGGCTGGACGTCTTCGAGGTAGGCGTAGAGGGCGCCGTCGGCGGCGCCGTGGTCGCCGGTCACGGTGAGGGTGACGCGGCCGAGGCCGGTGACGCGGGTGCCGCGGCGCAGCGGGGGGCTGGTGTAGGAGAGGAGTTCGCGGTCAACGGCGGCGCGGTCGGGGTAGACGACGGCCTGGCCGGTGAGATTGGTGTTCCAGCGGTCGAGCGCTCCGGTGCCGGCGGTGGGGTCGAGCGTGAGCCGGTCGGCGCCTGAGGTCGGCGATTGCCAGGTGAGCGTGTGTCCGCCGGCGAGGTAGAGGGTGCGGGTGTGTGTCCCGGCTACAGGCCAGCGCGTGGTGGTGCGCCAGCGGCCTTCGTTGAGCGTGTAGTAGTGCAGCAGGTGGCGGCCGTTGGGGCGTTTGTTGTTTTTCACGTATTGGTCGAAGAAGGCGTACAGCTCGTCGTTGAGCTGCTGGTGTTCGGGCGGGGTGAGCGGTCGGCTGGGCTGGAACGGGTCGGCGAGGTAGCCCTGTCCGTGGCTCCACGGCCCGATCCAGTCGTCCTGGGTGTTGGACAGGCTGGTGAACTGCGAAAGGACGCCGTTGGCGGTTCCGGCATCCAGCCACCCGGCGAAGGTCAGGATGGGTACGCCGCCGGCCTGGATCGCGGCGCGTTTGGTGCCGACGCTCGCGCTCTGCCAGCTCTGGGCGCCGATGACGTCGTCGCGGTAAGGCGCGGCGAGGGAGTAGTCGATCAGGTTGGCGTTGTCGTAGTGCTCGGCGCGGGCCGCGGTGAGCAGCGCGGGCCCGTCGGGTCCGTCGATCGGCTGGGGGGAGGCACCGGCCAATCCGTCCTGGGCACATATTTGCTGGGTTTCGGCGCTGGTGGCGCAGGTGGTGCCGTCGGCGTCGTCGAGGATCGACAGCAGCGTCGCGAAAGGGGCGACGCGCGGTTGGATCAAGATTCCGCCGGGGCGCAGCAGGTCCTCGTACGGGTCGAAGTCGTAGGAGATGGGCGCGGCGGCCGTGATGTGGTGGTTGCGCAGGGCGAGGGAGAGCATCGCGACGTCACCGGAATAGGACACGCCGGCGGTTCCGACGCGGCCGTTCGACCAGGGCTGGGCCGCGATCCAGTCGCTGAGGGTCCCAACGTCGGCGATCATTGTGCTGCCGAGCTCGGCCGTGACCGTACCGAACGACGCGCCGGTGCCGCGCAGGTCGGCGAACACGTAGGCATACCCGCGCTTGTTCCACGGCGTCGCGATGGAGTAGTTGGGGTCGTTGGTGATCCCCCCGGCATAGGCTCGCGAGCGCCAGTAACGATCGGCTTCCAGGACGGTGGGCAGCCGAGCGCCGGCCGCCGTGCCGGCCGGCAGCCAGACGTCCACCGCCAGCCGCACGCCGTCGGGCATCGGCACATACAACGACTGCAACTGCGGGAACACGCGGGCCGGGCGGGCTTCTGCCGAGACGGGGAGACCGGCGCTGAGCGCGAGCGCGGCGGCGCCGGCCAGGACGGATAGCCCAAGTCGGCCGCGTCGTGAGGTTCGAATGGTCCGGGGCATCAGGTCTCCTGGGTTCCAGTGGGTGGCATCGTCGCCGAGGTTGGTGAGGTGACGTTGGCAACGCTAGGAGCCGACCGTCCCGCCTCGATATACGGCTACGTGGCGTCTTCGGGTAGACCTGGATCCACCCCGGTTCGTGGCGGCACCACGAGGGACACAGTAAATTGACGGGTGTTCCCGCCACCGTTTGGTGACCAGAATTGAATGCTGCGAGAGATGGGATCAGTGGACCCGACGATCGACACCTCGAAGCCCCACGCCGCCCGGATGTACGACTATCTCCTGGGCGGCAAAGATCATTTCGCTGTGGACCGGGAGACGGCCGAGAAAGCCATCCAGGCCATTCCCACCGGGCGTACCGCCGCGCGGGAGAACCGGGCATTCCTCGGCCGGGCTGTGCGGTACCTGGCCGCCGAGGCCGGCATCCGGCAGTTCCTGGACATAGGGACCGGGCTGCCCAGCGCCAACAACGTCCATGAAGTGGCGCAAGCGGTGGCACCGCAGTCCCGGGTTGTGTACGTGGACAATGACCCGATCGTCCTGGCTCATGCCCGGGCGCTGCTGACTGGCACCTCGCCCGGGCGCACCGCCTACGTCGAGGCTGACTTGCGTGAGCCGGAGAAGATCCTCACCAGCCACGTCACCCGGGAAACGCTCGACTTCGGCCAGCCGCTCGCGCTCATGCTCGTGGGCATCCTGCACTTCGTGCCAGACGAGGCGGACCCGGCCAAGATCATGGCCACGCTGCTGGACGCACTCCCGTCCGGCAGTTACCTCGCCGCCTCGCACGGGGCGCTAGAGTACAACCCGGAAGGCGCGGCGGCCTGGTCCCGCACGTACCAGGACAGCGGCGTACCTTTCCAGCTCCGCACCGCCGACGAGTTCGCCGACCTGGCGTTCCGGGGCCTGCAGATAGTAGAGCCTGGGCTGGTCGTGGTTTCGGAGTGGAGGCCAGACAATAAGGACCCCCAGCCGCTGCCCTCGGAAGTTGGCATCAACGGCGCGGTCGCCAGAAAGCCCTGATTCCCAGCACCCGGCCCAGCGCGACTGATGCTATGTTCAAGGACAGGCCATGGATCGGTAGTCTTGCCGTAAATAACCGACTTGCGGCCATGATAGACACGGTTACGTGCCATGACAGACAGCAACGCCGAGGCCCAGCACCTGGAGTCCGGGCGCGCCCAGACGCTCGTCGTGTTAGAGGACGTCAACAAGAGCTTCGGGGACCTGCACGTCCTGCGGGACGTCAACGTGAGCCTGGACCGGGGCGAGGTACTGGTTATCGTGGGCCCGTCGGGCGGTGGCAAGTCGACGCTGTGCCGTACGGTCAACCGGCTTGAGCCGATCGACTCGGGGCGCATCCTCTTCGAGGGCAGTCCACTGCCGGTCGAGGGCCGCGAACTCGCCAGCCACCGGGCGGACGTGGGCATGGTGTTTCAGTCATTCAATCTGTTCGCCCACAAGACGATCATGCAAAACGTCACGCTCGGGCCCATCAACGTACGCAAGACCACCAAGGCACAGGCCGAAGCGCAGGCCATGGATCTGCTCATGCGCGTGGGGATCCAGAGTCAGGCCCACAAGTATCCGGCGCAACTGTCCGGCGGCCAGCAGCAGCGCGCCGCGATCGCCCGGGCTCTTGCGATGCGGCCCAAGCTCATGCTTTTCGACGAACCCACCTCTGCCCTGGACCCCGAGATGGTTAAAGAGGTGCTCGACGTCATGACCGGCCTGGTCGATCAAGGCATGACGATGATCGTGGTAACGCACGAGATGGGCTTCGCGCGCAGCGCCGCCAACCGGGTCGCCTTCATGGCCGATGGCCAGATCACCGAGGACAGCACACCGGACGAGTTCTTCACTCAGCCGCGGACTGACCGGGCGCGGGACTTCCTTTCCAAGATCCTGACTCACTGAGTGACGCGGGGAGGTGCTAACCGGGGGCGAGTAATAGGTACGGGCAACGTGGGCCACCGCGGTTCATCGTTGCCGCTGGCCTGAATCATTGAAACAGAGAGGGAAGTGACAATGCGTTCATTAAGAATAACCACTGCCGCGATCGCGGCAGTGGCAGCGCTCGGTACAGCCCTGTCGGCGTGCGGCGGAACCAGCAGCGGCAGCAGTGGCGGCGGGAACTCCATCGTCGACAAGGCCAAGAACGGCAAGGTCTTAAATATCGGCGTGAAGCCCGACCAGCCTGGACTCGGTCTGCAGAGTTCGTCTGGACAGTACTCGGGGTTCGATGTCGACGTCGCCAAATACGCCGCGAAGAAGCTCGGCGCTACAAAGATTAACTTTGTGCCGACGCTGTCGGCCAACCGCGAGGCCTTTCTGCAGCAGGGAAAGGTGGACATGGTCGTGGCGACGTACTCGGTCACCGCGAAACGCCAGAAGGTGGTTTCGTTCGCCGGGCCATACTACATCGCCCACCAGGACATTCTCGTCCGCGCGAACGACAGCAGCATCAAGCAACCCAGCGATCTCGAGGGCAAGAAAGTCTGCTCCGGCCAGGGCTCCGCGTCGGGCGACCGGATCCAGGCGCTTTACGGGTCCAAGGTCAACCTGATCCGGCTCCCCGGCTACGGCGACTGTGTCAACCAGTTGCTCGGCGGGCAGGTGGAAGCCGTCACGACCGATAACACGATCCTGGCCGGCTTCGCCGCGCAGACACAGAACCGGGGCAAACTCAAGGTCGTCGGCACCTTCTTCAGCAACGAGATCTACGGAATAGGCCTCAAGAAAGGCGACGAGAAGGGCGTCACTGCTGTCGACAAGGCGCTGCAGGCTATGTTCGACGACGGCAACTGGCAGGCGGCGCTGACCAAAAACTTGCCGCAGATCCCCGCAGCAACGCCCCCCACTATCGGCAAGTTCGACATTCCGTTCCACCAGTGAACGGCGCCGAACACGCCATGTGACCCGCGCGGGGGGAGCCCGGGTGGGCTCTCCCCGCGCCGCCAGCCGGACCTTCGGAAGATCCATGATCAACTTCATGCACAGCGAAGGCCACACGATCCTGCTGGCCTTCTGGATGACCTTGAAGGTGTCCGCGCTCAGCGCCGCTGGGTCCCTGGTCCTCGGCACCGTGCTGGCCGCGATGCGGGTGGCACCGCTGTCCGTGCTCCGCGCCGTCGGCACGCTCTATGTCAACACCCTGCGCAACACGCCGCTCACGCTGATCATCTTGTTCTGCGGGCTCGGCCTGGGCTCGATCGTCACGATTGCGAACCTGCAGACGACGAACTACTTCTGGCTCGCCGTGATCGGGCTGGTCGCCTACACGTCGGCGTTCGTCTGTGAGGTCCTGCGGTCCGGAGTCAACACCGTTCCGCTCGGCCAGGCCGAGGCCGCCCGCTCGATCGGGCTGAGCTTCACCCAGACACTGCGGATCGTCGTGCTCCCGCAGGCCTTCCGTGCGGTCATCGCTCCCCTCGGCAGTGTCCTCATCGCCCTGATCAAGAACACCACCATCGCGGCGGCGATCGGCGTGCCCGAGGCCTTCTACACCATGCGCAATGAACTGCAGAGCAATGGTGACATCGTGATCCCGATCTTCGCCGGGTACGCCCTGTTCTTCGTCGTGCTCACCCTGCCCGTAGGCCTGCTCTTCGGCTGGCTGGCCAAGCGCTGGTCGGTGGCCCGATGAACGAGGCGACGATCCTCTACGACGTGCCCGGGCCCCGGGCGCGGCGCCGCAACCGCCTTCTGGCCGTGATGTTCGTGATCGCCTTTGCCGCTGCCGCTGGCTGGGTCGTGTGGGCGCTCGGCCAGAAGGACCAGTGGGCGGCGCAGAAGTGGCGGCCCTTCCTGCAAGGCGACATCTGGACGGTCCAGATCATTCCTGGTCTGGTCGGAACCTTGAAGGCGGCCGCGATCGCGGCGGTTCTCGCGCTGGCGTTCGGGATCGCGTTCGGGATCGCCCGGATTTCCAGTCACTGGTGGATCAGACTGCCGGCCGGAACGGTCGTCGAATTCTTCCGCGCGATCCCGCTGCTGCTGCTGATCTTCTTCGCCTCGTACGCGCCCGGCGCCCTGACCAACTTCACCTGGAACCCGACCGCGCTGCAGGCGGTGGTCTTCGGGCTGACCATGTACAACGGTTCAGTGCTCGCCGAGGTCGTGCGTGCGGGGATCAACGCGGTCCCGAAGGGCCAGTCCGAGGCCGGCTACGCGGTTGGCCTGCGCAAGGGCCAGCTCATGCGGCTCGTCCTGGTACCCCAGGCGATCACCGCCATGATGCCCGCCATCGTCAGCCAGCTCGTCGTCCTGCTCAAGGACACCGCGCTCGGGACGATCATCGCCTATGACAACCTGACCTCCAAGGTCTCGATCCTGCAGAACCTGTACACCAACGCCATCCCCGCGGCCATCGTCATCGCCTGCGTCTACATACCCATCAATCTCGCTCTGGCCTGGGCCGCCACCCGGCTGGAACGGCGCAACCGCCGCCGCCGGATCTCGGCCGCAGGCCAACTCGCTCTCGTGGACAAGGTCGCTCGTTAACGGACGACGCCACGTCGCATCCGGAGGGCGGCGAGAGTCATGGCATCGGGTCAGGTCTTGGCTGTCGCCGGGTCGTTCGGGTGCCGGGAGAGCGGGGTGACCTCATCGGTACGCCAGACGCGTAGCGGCATCGAGGCGAGGACTCTCTCGAGCTCATCGCCATCGTCGGCGGCGAACAATCCGAGGCTTCGCCATTCGCCTGGCTGTAGCGGCGGGCGCCACAAGCGGAGCAGGTGGCCTTGGGACGCGAGTTCACGCGAGTGTGCGGCCTCGCGGGCGCGGATGTCGTCGATGGCTTCCTGTGAGGTTCCGTCCGGAACGCGGGTGGTCATGACGACGAGGTATTCCATGGTGAGCGCCTCCTGAGTCGGCAGCAGTGCTGTGCGTGTTGGTGTTTCACCCTCGTTCAGCAGGTCGTGCGGCTTGAGGCCGGTCGGGCCGACTTTGCCGTGGGTCAGCCAGGCGAAGCGCATGCTGTAGACGTCGTCGGTGAGGATGCGGCCGTTGGGGGTAGGTGGCGGGCTTGGTGCGGTCGTAGCGGAGGATGTTGGGCAGCACCGTCAGGGCTGCCGTCCTGGCCTCGTCGGGTGGGTAGCCGCCGTTTTCCAGGATTTTGGACCACGGCCCCAGATAGACCATAACCGGGGCGGAGCACCTCTTACTGGTTCGCGCGGAGATGTGGGGGGCCACCGAGGGACCGCGTGCCAGCTAAAACGCGCCGACCCGGATATGCTTCCGGGCCCCATCCCCCATCCGGCTGGCAGAGGTGCTGGCGGGCCCGGTGGATCGTCCAACGCTCAGGAGGTCACTATGTCGCAAGTCCGGGTGCACAACTTCTCAGTGTCGCTGGATGGGTTCGGCACCGGCGAGGGGCAAAGCCTGGACGCCCCGTTCGGGCACGCGGGAACCCGGCTGCACGAGTGGTTTTTCGCGACCCGCACGTTCCATGCCATGCAAGGCCAGCCCGGCGGCAGCACCGGCATCGACGATGCTTTTGCCAGCGCCTGGAGCCGGGGCGTCGGCGCCGAGATCATGGGCCGGGGCAAGTTCGGTCCCCACCAGGGCCCCTGGCCGGACCAGGAGTGGAACGGCTGGTGGGGAGACAACCCGCCGTTCCACACCCCGGTCTTTATTCTCACCCACCATCTCCGGCCTTCCGTCCAGATGAACGGCGGCACCACGTTTCACTTCCTCGACGCCAGCCCTGCCCGGGCGCTTACGGAGGCGGGCCAGGCCGCTGCTGGCGGGGATATCCGCATCGGCGGCGGCCCGTCCACTATCCGCGAGTTCCTGGCCGCCGGCCTGATCGATTACCTGCATATCGTCGTGGTGCCCATCGTGCTGGGCCGCGGGGAGCGGCTCTGGGATGGGCTGGAGGCGCTCGAGGACCGCTTCCGAATTGAGGCCGTGAACAGCCCCAGCGGCGTCACCCATGTCACCCTCAGCCGGCGGTAACAGGCGGCAGCACGGCGGGACACGTTAGCCGGGGGCGGGCGAGGTCGTTCAGCACTTCATGATCGTTTGTGGTGGGCGGCTGGGTCGGCGGGCGTGGGTAACGCAGGGCGGCAGGCCGTATACCGCCCGCCGGCATAGCGGGCCTTAGCCATCAAGCGCACCGCCGCTGACCCGAACCCGGCCCGCGGGGAACATTGCCCTGACCGGGCGACTGTGCCCGGCTGGCAGCACGGCCCGCTCAACAAGTCCCCAGGCGTCAGCGATGGTCAGCGCATCCATCCGGTTGCGGGCGCCGAGCTTCCTGAACAGCCTCGCCTGGATGTTCTCCACCGTTTTTGCCGCTATCCCCAGCGCGCGGGCGGTCTGCCGGACCGTGTGGCCGCGAGCGATCAGGCCGAGGATCTCGCGCTCCCGCGCCGTGAGCTGCGGCACCCCTGCTGGCGGAGACGGCGCCCACTTCCGCGGGGCTTCAGCGTAACGCCAGCTCATCACCCGCAGCCCCTGCGCCACGGCGGCCAGGATGGGGCCGAGGCCGCCGGCGATGATGTCGGCCTCGGCGACCGGGCCGGCCGCCTTGTGCGCCAGGGCATCGGCGATCACAAGCTGCCCGGGAACGTCGCGACTGCACACCACCACGGTGGGTGCGGAAAGCGAGCCGGCCGCCGACCAGTCCTCAGGCTTCGGGTCGACGAGGACAACGACAACCGGGCCGCGCTGCCATAAACGCCAGTGATCTTGGAGGAGGCCTTCCCTCTTCGGCGCGGTCAGCAACGGCACCCGCTCCGAGACGAGCAACTGGGCCACTTCGTCGCCGGCCCGGCCGGCCGGCCCCATGAGCACCGCGAGCATCGCGCGCCCCGGCTCACCCGGATGTGGCAGCCAGCCAGGCCCGGGCGGGGCGAGCTTGCCCAGCCGACCGGGACGAAACAGGCCGAGCCGGACCGCCTCAGCCACCGCCTGGCCCTGGCTGCCGACACCGAGCTTCTCGTAGATGAGCCGCTTGCGGTTCTCCACTGTCCGCGGGCTCAGTCCGAGCTGAACGGCGATTTCGGGACTGCTGTGGCCGGCCCCCATCAGGAAGACGATCCTCATCTCCCGGTCGGTGAGGCGCGGTGCGCGCGCTGCGGATGGCGTTCCGTTGGTGATCAGCATGCGGACCTCTGAGGTGATACCCCCCCGGCGGGCAAGCGGGGCGAATCCGTTGGACGTGCTCTGGCTGATCTCCCTCTGTGAGTTGGAGCCGGTACCGGAGAGCAGATGCGGCGGGCCGCGGGACTGCACCCGGGTCATCGCGGAGATCCCATGACGTCGCCCCATCGGGACGGGCCAAACCGGAATCTGGGGAAACGAGGTCGGCGGGCACCGCAAGGCGGATAGCGCCGAATAATCTGGGTGGGATAGGTTCGGGAAATGGATAGGCGAGGACGGAAAATGGCGGGTCTCCCCGGGCGCGACCGAGAAGGTAGGCAGATCTTAGACAGTCAAATCACGGTAAGTCAATAGTCGCGGAAAGGTACGCATCATTGACAGACGAGCCCTTTCAGGCCCCGTATCAACTTCTGGCCGCTGCCATGGGCCCGGTAAGGCGCAATGAGCTGGTAAGATGACAATTTTGTCATGTCCAGACCGGCCAACACAACCGTCACTGACGACGGCCTGGAGCACAGCAGCACCATTGGCGGCTGAAATTTCGCGCATCTGCGCTGAGGAACAGCCAGCGGCCCAGGTTATTCCGCCGAGGAAGACGCCTGAAGTAGTCGGCGACGACGTTGATTATTCGCGCGGGAGGAGAAGCGGATAATGGTCGGCGGCCGGGGTTTCCCTGCGGACGGGCGCCGGAGTAGCCGACGGGTGCCGGTCATTCTTGCCTGCGTTCCCGCTACGTCACATCGCTCGCGCTCGCCATGCGCTTCATTCCGCCATTCGGCCTAGTGGACAGCGACCGGAACGGTGACGCTGGTTTCGTCGAAAGCGTCGCTGCGGATGGTGATCCGCAGCTGCCACTGGCCAGTAATCGTGACCGTGACTGGCCCGCCGAGGTAACGTCCGCGGCCATCGGGGGTGAGCGGAACGGGCAGCGGCCCGAGGTGGCGGGCGGGCAGCGACAGGGCGGCCTGAATCTGCTGGGGGCGGTAGGGCTTTCCGGTGCTCCCGGTGACCGACACGCGGACCTGGTTGGAGCCGAGCCGGGCCGGGGTCACGGCAAGGCCGATGCTGCCGCGCCCGCCGGGGCCGCCGGTGTCGAATGCCACGGTCGCCCTGGCCGGCGGGGCGAAAGATTCCCGGCCGGTGGGGGTGTTGACAAGCACGGCGGTGACGGCGAGCACGGCCAGCGCGATCACCACCTCCACAGTGACGGACCGGCGCAGCCTGGCCAGCGTCACGGTCATCCCGTCAGCGCCCGGGCGCTCGCCGCTACCCGGCCCGCCGTGGCCTGCGCGCTCGCCGGTGCCAGGCCCGCCGCGGCCCGGGCGTCCAGCGGAGCCGGCTCTGTTATGGCCTGGCCGGACGCCAGCGCCGACCTTGACGGGGACCGCCGTGTTGGCGGCTACCGCAACGTGCATCGCTGCTTCCTGTGTCCGCAAGCTGGCGACCCGGCTGCGGGCCAGGTATCCGAGGGCGATCAGCACGCACATTCCAGCGATCTTCGCCAGCAGCAGGCGGCCGTACGTGGTGGCGGTCAGCGCGCCCAGGGTGCCGACGTTGCGCCAGGTCTGGTAGGTGCCGGTGACCACGATGGCGCAGACGCAACTCAGAGCGACCGGCGAGAACCGCGCCACGGCCTGCGCAGCCTCCGGCGTTGCCAGCTGGTCCCGGGACCTCGCCGCTCGCCCGGAAGACGTGCGCCCCGGCGGGCGAGGGCGGCGCAGCACGATAGTGACGAGCATGGCCAGCCCGCCCAGCCAGATCGCCATGGCGCTGAGGTGGATGATGTCCGAGGTCACGGCCAGCGGAACCTGGGCACCGGTTCCGGAGTGATCGGCGACCGCCCAGGTCGCCGCGAGCGCGGGGGTGAGCATGCCCCAGGCGGCGGCGTGGGCCCGCCTGCCTCCAGCAGGCAGCCCCCCGAGCGTGATGGTGAACACGAACAGGGCAACAACGACCAGCAGCAGCCGTACCCCGACGGCACTGCCGTAGAGGCTGTGCACGGTGGCGTGCAGCACATCCGGCCAGAACACATGGCCGAAGCCCTGCCCGGCGCCATAAATTCCCTGTAGCAGGACCGAGGCGAGCACGCAGCACGCGAGCCCTCCCCACGCGCCCATGGTCAGCCGCAGTACAGCCGGGCGGGCAGCCCCGGCGGGCCAGCACCAGATCACGAACGCGACCGCGCCGACCAGGAGCGCGAAGCAGCAGAAGCCGAGCCATCGCACAACGCCGAACGCCATGCTGACCAGCGCATTCCCGGGCCGGTTGAGAGTACCGGGCGTCACGGCGGTGCTGCTGGGCGCGCCGACCGAGAAGGTGAACGCGCCCTGGACCGGGTGGGAATCGGCAGAGATCACATGCCAGCCGACGGTGTAGGTGCCGCGGCCCAGGCCGGGCCGCAGGGCGACAGTGATCTCCTGCGGCCGGCTGCCGTGCGTTGTCCCGCCCGCGTCGACCTGCCCTCCGTTCGGCGCGAACACCCGCAGGCTGTCCGCGCTGACGCCGACCGGCTCGTCGAACGTCGCGCTAACCCGGGCCGGTGCACGCGTCAGGACCACGCCCTCGGCTGGGCTCGAGGAGATGAGCAACGCGTGGGCTGAGGCCGCGGGCGCAGTGACCAGCAGGCTCAGCGCGGCCAGGAACACCGTGGCGGCCAGGTAAGCGGATCTGCGGGCCATTTTCAGCTACCTCTGCAAGCGGAGTGAGTCATCACGGGCGCCAAGCCCCGGGCGGCGCTGCCGCGGGATTCGCGGGGTCACGTCTCGCCGCTGCCCCGGCCCCGACGCCGGCCCACGACGGCGGTCGCCAGGGCCAGCAGGGCGATGACGAGGCCGGCTGCGGCCAGATAGCGGGCCGTGTTGTCCGGGCCTGGCCCGACCGTGGCGGCGGTGGTCCCGGCCGTCGCCACTGCTGTGGCCGTGGCCGTGGTGAGCTTGAGCAATGGCGCTGGGTGATCTGGTGCGGGCTGGCCGGGCTGGGGCAGGTCGATCCAGCGGACCACGTCCCCGTTGGAGTATGTCTGGATCGTCTTGAACGCCAGGGTGCTGACACCCTGCGGCAGCGGGTCAGCGGAAACGGTGAAGTCCTGGAACTGGCCGGGCACGATCCGCCCGCCGGACCAGATGACCTCAGAGACCGCCTGGGTGAACTGCCCGTCGTCAGTGACGACCGGCTTCGCCAGGGGGACGTCGCGCACCGAGATGCTCCAGCCCTGAATCGGCTTGACGAGGAACTGGGCGATCGGGTGCGCGGTTGGGATCAGCATGTCTACCCGGGTGACATCGGCATGCGCTTCCTCGTTGGGAACGTGGAAGGTCACCACCGCGGCCGACCCGGCGGGCGCCGAGCCCGGCGTCGGGGTGACGTGGGCCAGGGCCTGGACACAAGGCAAGCACAGCAGTGCTGCCGTCGCGGTCCCGGCGACCACCGCGGCCCGTCGCAGGATACGGGAGCGCACGAACGCTGCCCTTGTGGTACGCATCGGACACCACCTCTCGGCTGTGAGCCTTACCGGCTGGCAGGCTTGCTGGGGTGCTGCCGTCCCGGGCCGGCGGCCCGGGACGGCAGCGCGTGAGGGTGACTAGCTGTGATTGCCGCTGACTACTGCAGCGGTTTGATGCTGGTATCTCCGGGCGGGAGGACCCGGAAGAGGCCCCAATCACCGGATTTGATGATCGGATTCCGGCCGACGTTGTATTCGTAGTCGCCGGTCGCCTGGGTCGCACCGCCGGCGCCGTTGACGAGGTAGGCGTCGAATGTCTCACCAGGCAGCAGGCTCCGGGCCTCGATGAGCTGGGATCCTGTTATCCCGTGATCCAGCGGGAAGGAGTGGCCTGCGATCTGGAACGAGACCGGGTCGTCGCCGGCGGCGTCGAGGAACCGCCACCGGACCGGATCGCCGGCGATGGCTCTGAAGACCGGCGTGGCCGGATCGGCTCCTCCCGCGACGCTGTTGCTCTTGGCCTGCCAGAGCGGGATCGCGTCGAGGTTGTCCCCTTCCCGCTGGGTGAGGGATTCCTCGTTGTAGTCGAGGTAGGAGTGGTCGGAGTCGAGGTAGTAGTTCATGATGCTGTGGCCGAGCAGCGGTTCCCGGTCGCTGAAGATCGAGGTGAACTCCCGGAACGCGCTCCCGTTAGGCAGATGGACATCGGCCGCGAGGCCCGACTGGCCGTCCAGGGTGTCTCCGGTTGCCGGGTCGCTCCACGTCGAGCCTGCGGGCTCGGCGATGAGGGCGCCGTAGCCACCTCCTCTCCATGACGACTCGTTGCCCATGTTGAGAATCAGGTTGGCGCCCAGCTCCTTGTCCACGTAGTAGGAATAGATGCGGGACTGGCCCTGAGCCACCGTCGTGTCAGGGTCGTATCCGATCGCGGCCCCGTAGGACTGCAGCGGATCGAAGATGACGTTGCCGATGTTGAATCCGGCCCGGGTGCCACCCGACCCCCAGGTCCAGGTGAAGTTGTCGGCGGGCAGGTCGTTGTGCAGCGTCACCCGCAGGCACTCGCCCGCGTCGGCGCGGATGACCAGCGGGACGGCGGGTTTGGTCCCAGCCTTGATGGCCGCCTCATCCCGGGTGAGCGCGTACATGACGGCCCAGGAGGAGGTGCCATCCGCCGTGTCGCTTTCTCCGGGCATTCCCTTGTCGAAAGTGATCCCGTTGAAGATGGACACGTCGTAGCTGCGGACGGGCGCGTTGTTGGGGCAGGCGGCGCTTCCGGGCCCGTTGGGTGCGGGCGGCGGCGCCTTACCGGTGAACGTGAGCTGGGGGAACCCCGGCCCAGATGGCGGCGGCGTGAGGCCGGGCAGCGGCTCCAGATCGGAGTGGAGCGTGTTCATCACCCGGAAGATGCCCCAGGCGCCACTCTCCAGCTCGAGGCTGCGGCCGCTGTAGTAGAGGTAGTCGCCGGGCAGGTGACGTGGCCCGCCGGCGCCTCCGTCGATGACGTAGTCCATCTTCTCGGAGATTCCGGCCGTGCCCGTGTCGGTCAGCGTTCCGTTAGGGTTGAAGCGCTCCTCAGCGAACCGGTGGCCAGTGATCCGCAGGTCACCGACCCGTTCGTCCAGGCCCACCTGTCTTATCACCACCGGATCTCCCGCGTAGGCGAGCAGCAGCGGAGTCGGTGGATCACCGTGGGCCACCGACGAGAACACGTACGGGTCGTTGGGTGTGCCGATGTTCGTACAGTCCACCCGGTCCGGTCCGGCGGGTTCTTCGTTCGCCTGGAACCCCATGCTGTAGTTTCCGACCGTGTCCGGGACGCTGACACTCTCGCCCGCCGGGATGGGAGTGTTCAATGCGTTGGGATCTCGGTCGATCAGCGGCGCCGAGCGGAGGTTGAAGCTGGACATCTCGCAGCCCTGCGGGGAGCCGCTGCCGGTCAGGCCAGTGTGCTCGAAGAGGACGAACTCGCGGAAGCTGCCCTGCTCGCCGAAGCCCGCCGAGCCGTTGGTGTAGATGTCGGCGATCGGGCCGCTGCGGATCGGCGCCCCGGTCGTGGGGTCGTGGAAGGTCGAGCCCGCGGGCTCGATGATGTGGGCTGCGAACAGGCCGTGGCCCCAGGAGTGCAGCCCGTCCACGTGGTCATGGAAGAAGACGGTCCCGTCGTCGACGTCGCTGTACCAGCGGTACTGCACGAACTCGACTCCGGTCCGCTCACCTGCCGCGTGCGCGTTTTGCAGCGGCTGGTTTAGCGTCAGCGTGTCGCCGTTGATCGCCGTGATCTTGGCGACGACCTCGGTATCGGGATTGCCCTGGCCGACCTCGATGCCGATGCCTGGCCGCAGCCCTGCGGTGCTCCCCACGGAGATCTGGGTCGCGCCGGCCGGCGCGGGCGCCGTCAGCGTCGTTTCCGCGGTCACCCCGTTGTCGGGCTTCACGGACTGCTCGTACGAGAAGCCCGTGATCACACCGTCGGAGGCCTGCGGGTCGAACTGCACGAAGTGCGTGTGGATGTTGACCTTGGAGGGGAAGCCGGTGTCGGGATTGTTCGCGGCCAGCTCGCTGGTCAGGGTCACGGCGACGCAGTCGCCCACGTCGGACCTGACGACCAGCGGGACCGGCGGCTTGGTGCCGTTCTCCACTGCCGCCTTGTCCTCGTTGAGGACGAAGATCTCGCCGTTCTTATCGACCTGCGGCGGGCTAAGCCCGCCGTTCGTCTCCTTGATGGTGGTCTGGATCGCGGTGATGTTGTAGTTGCGTACGGGAGCGTTGGCCGGGCACACGCCGTCAGGGCGGGTCGAGCTGCCCGTCGGGCCGAGCCAGGGTGCCCCGCTGTGGCCGTTGGGTGAGAACGGCGGTCGTTTGCCCAGGTGGGGGCTCAGCAGCGGCCAGGCGTATCTGCCGTTGCTGGGGTCGAACATGATCTGCGGTCTCACCCCCGGGTTGGCTGAGGTGAAGTCGGGCCAGGAGGTGGTGTCCTCCGGCTCGCCGAGGTAGACCGGTGCCGTCGGCGTGCCGCTCCTGACGTAGTTCCAGACCGTCGCGTCCTGAGAATTGGCTGGGACGCCCTGGGGCGGGAGCTGGTTCTCGACCAGGCTCTCCAGCGAGACCTGGGTGCTCGGGTCAGTCAGCTGCGCCTGTGGGACGACGGTCTTGCCCTCGATGACCTTGCCGATCAGGCCTGCCGAGTTGACCGCCTGCGGCTTGGCCGTCCGGCCCGGCACCGTCGCCAGGTTCGGCTGCTTGGTGTCGAACACGCGCAAGAAACCCACCATCCCGGCGACGTAGTGGGCCGCGATGTGGCAGTGGTACAGGAAGTCACCGGCGGCCTGCTGGCAGCCCCCGCCACCGCACTCGGTCTCGAGATCGTAGGACTCACCCGGCTGGATGGTCTGTGAGTCCAGCCTGATCGACGCCTTCGTAACGGGTGGGTGTTTCTCCAGCCCGCCCGCGATGTCGGCGTTGGCGGCACCGGGGTTGCGCAGCCAGCGGATGCCGCCGCCGTGCTCGTGGAAGACGTGAGCCATCTCCGAGCCGGCGTTGACCAGGCGAATCTTGTACGGATCGCCGACGTACATCTGTGGCATCGGGGTGGCCATGTCTCCGTTCATGTACGAGCCGTACGTCTGCGACTCATCGGGGAGGAAGCCGTGACTTTTGAGGGTGAGCAGCCGCTCGTAGAAGCATTCGCTGCGGTAGTTGATGGCCTTGCTGCACGGCCGGTAGGCCCCGGTGAAGGGATCCACCACGGGAAGCTCGCATCCGGACGCAGTCTGGACTTCACCATTAGCAGTGCTGCAAGTCGCGGCGTCCTTCTCCATGATCTGCCGGTACCCCTCGTCCCCGATCTCGTGGAACAGGAGTGTGAACTCGCGGAAGCTGGGACCGGACGGCATCTGGATCACCGCGTCCCACCCGCTGGCGAGCGGATTCATCGTCTGCGGATCCAGCCACTGCGACCCCTGCGGCTCCTCCACGAGCGCGCCGAACAGGCCATGGCCCTGCGTCTGCCGGGTGTCGCCGGTCGAGTGGAACAGGTGCGCTCCCTCGCCGAGCGCGGGGTCCATGTAGACGGTGTAGCTCTGCGTCTGGCCTGGTGCCGCCGTGCTGTCCACGTTATTGCCGACCGCGCTGGACACGTCCGCCGCAGTCAGGCCGGGCAGGCCGTCCACGTTCCAGGCGATGTTCTCCGGCGCGGTGTGCGTCAGGGCCCCGTCGCAGGCGGGCGGCGTTGCGCAGGCATCCGCCGGGTCGGTCGTGGGCACTGGCGGCTGGTCCATGGCCGCCAGCCCGAACGTGGTCTGGTTGGTGAGGTTGACTGTGACGCAGTCGCCCTCGTGGGCGCGGAGCACCAGCGGCTGGATCGGGTCGTTGCCCAGCCCGGTCGACACCTGCCCGGATTGCTCCTCGGCCCGTACCGCGGGAATGTTCGAGTTGAGCACGTACATGAACGAGTTCGGGTCGTTCACCCCATAGCGGTTCAGGATCATCTTGACGTTGATGGCCGAGATGCTGAACGTGTCGTGCGGCGCGGTGGCGCAAGGATTGGCCGTGCCGGCGGATGCGGCGGAGGCGGGCGGTGCCAGCCGCACCGGGGCGCTGGTGCCGGCCAGCGCCATCCCACTGCCCGGCCCAGCGAGGTAGCCGGCGAAGGCCAGGGCCGTGGCGACGCAGATGACCGGCGACAGCCGCACCGGGCCCAGTGACCACTGAGACAGTCGTGAACGACGCATGGCCCGCAGCCGCCCCAGCAGCAACAGGCCCAGGAAGAGTAACGGCAGGCCGGCCGCCTGGCCGATCAGCGCGCCGCTGAGACCGTGCCCCATCTGGCTGGCCAGGCTGGGGCCTGTCAGCAGCACGCCGGGGCTGGCGCGGCCCGCGGCGGCGCCGCTGCCATCGAAGAAGCGGTCGATGGCGCCGTTGACGAGCGCCCAGGGGATCAGCAGCACCGTGAAGACGAGCGAGGTGATCGCGGCCTTGTTGAGCGCTGCGGCGCGCCCGGGCCGGCCTGGGCCCATCAGGGACGCGAGCCGGAGGCCGAGCCAGGCCGCCAGCACGGCCACCGGCACCGAGACCAGGATGTCGCGCGCTCCGTGCTTTACGCCGCCGGCCTGCGCGAAAATCGCGTTGACAACGAACTCGAAACCGACGCTGCCGACGCTCAGCACGAGTGACAGCAAGATCATCTCACCGCGCCACCGGGGTCGCGGGCGGGCACGGCTGGGCGAAAATGACATGGACATTCCTTTCAGGCACCGCTCCATCGGGCTGGCGGACGTGCTCGATTGGGGCTGGCGGAAGTGCGGTGACGCCTGCTACATGCCGGACATCTTGTTCGGTACCGCGTTGCCGGTGTTGACCGGGATAGATACCGTGGTGCCATCACGCGACCATTGAACGGTCAGATACCTGGTGTCAGAGGTGGGGATATCGAAATACATGTCGATGCTCACCTCGAACCGAGGCCCGAGGAACCCCGACGTCGCCGAGTCGTTTATTCCGTTGCCATTGACCGTCCAGCTCTTGCCACCCGGAGCGACCACCCTGAAGTCGCTCATCGCATACCGCTCGACGTCAGTGGTGACGTTGCGGACAATGAACTCGACACGCAGCCGGTTGTCGTTGGCCGACTGCATGCCGGGCATCATGCTGGGGTCCATCGGGAAGCCCTTGGGCACCTTCAACGGCCCCTGGCCGGTCATGTCATTGCTCATCCACAACATCTGGTCCACGGCGAGCGCGAGGCCGCCAGCCCGGTAGCCGTTCTGAGCGCGTGTGGCAGCGGCCTGGCCCTGCATGGAGCCAACGACCAGCAAGCCCAGCATTGCGGCCAGCGCCGCCAGGGGCACTGGCACCCAGCGAAGGCCCCGCAGCCGGGGACCCGGGTGAGAGCCGGTCCCGGCCCGCGCGCGCCGGGTGCCCGGCCGCGCCCGGTTGCGGGAGATGGCGCCATCCTTGGCTTCCGGGCGCCGTCGGCCATTTGCTTCTACGGCGTTCATCTGCGCGGCCCGCATTGCATCGTCCTTCCTGCTGCCCGATTCGCTGCACGGCAGGCTGCCGCGGATGGTAGGGCAGGGCCGACTCCGCGAAAACAGTGCTACCGCAGGTGTTAATCACCGGACCGGTGACTGAGAGGAAATCATTGGTGCTGAGGGAGCGGATATCTGATGCGGACGCTATCCCCGAACGCAGCGCATGGATACTGGCGAAGACCCTTGGGGGAAGAAAGCCCTTGGGGGATTGCACGCCTGCCTCTCATTCCGGCCGGGGCCGGGACCCTTACCGGAAGCGGCAATCCGTCGCACGTCCTGCTACGCCAGCGAGGCTCTCACCGCCAGCGCGCGGGTGAAGGGCACTGCGGCGTTCAGGCGTCTCGGCGGAGGAGGAGCCATGTGGCTGCGCCCAGGGCTACCGCGGTGTAGGCGGCGAGCACGGCGAGGCCGGCCCAGGGGCTGATCGGGAAGTAGCCGTTGGGTGGTGTGTAGGCGCTGGTTACCAGGTCGGAGCGGGGCAGGGCGGCCTGGATGGCGAAGGCCGCGGTCGGGGTGAACCGCATCAGCCAGTTCCCGGATTGAGAGCCTAGAACGCCTGGCAGCACGAGGAGGACGATGCCTGCGGCGACCGCCGCTGCGCTGCGCCGCAGCATCGTGCCTAGCGCAACGGCCAGTGCCGCGGCGAGCCCCAGGAGGAGCCCGGTGCCGATGATGACCCGGGCCAGGGCAGGCCCGCTTTGCGGGAAGAGATAGCTCCCGTTGGCGGCCAGGACGTAGCGGGTGACCACTTCGGCGATCGCGGTCGCGGCGGCTCCGGCGACGGACGCCAGCGATCCGGCGACGGCAGCCTTGGCGGCCAGGACACGGCCGCGGCGCGGACTGGCGGCGAACGTGGTGCGGATGAGCCCGCGGCGGTACTCGGAGGTGGCGAACAAGGTGGCGATCACGATCACGAACAGGAGCGCGACGATTGTCCCGTTGACGATGCTTGCGCCTGCCCACTGGGCGGAGATGATGTCCCCCACGAGCGGCGCGATGTCCCCCGACCCGCTGATCGTGAACGTCCCGGCGGATCGCTGTTGCCAGGTGGAAGCTGTCGGCACGGAGGGGTAGAAGCCGGCGATCGGGTCGCCGGTCCAGGAGCGGCGGGGAAGGTCACCCCGGGCGGAGACCTGGTCGAAGGTGCCGGTGGCGACGCTGGAGGTCGGGGCACCGGCCCCGGCCGGGAAGTACACCGGGGAGGTGACGAACAGCCCGATCTGGACCGTGCGGGGAAGGCGGGCCAGGCGGGCGGTGCCGATCTCGGTCCAGCGGGCGCCGTCGGTGGAGTCGTAGCCGGTGATGACGTCTCCGGCTCGGGTGAGCCGCAGCCACCGGGGGGAGGACGGCCTGGCGGGGCCGGCGATCCCCGGGCTGTCGTGGGTGTAGTCGTACTGCATCTGGACACCGTGGGAGCCGGTGACCATCACGGCCGCGTAGGCGGTTCCCTGGTTCGTGTCCGGTTCGAGGATGATTCCCGCTTTGGCCCACGGTGCCAGCCCAGGCTGCAGCTGCGCGCCCGGCTGACCCTTCGATGACTCCCCAAACGCGTCGCCCGCGGTGGGCGAAAGCGGGGTGCGCGCTCCCGAAAGGGAGGCGACCCTGGCGGTGATGGTGCCGTCGCCGGCGAGCGCCTCGTGCACGAACATGTAGGTGTCGGAGACGGCTTCGCCGCCCGGGCCGGTCGGTACGGCGCGGACGGGGGCGCGGCTCGCGAAGGCGCTGACGAAGGACAGGAGCACAAACACGACCGCAGCCGCGCAGAGCGCGATCACCCAGGCCCGGACCGTGCGGAACTTGGTGAACTCGGCCCACAGCAGCCGGGTAAACCCGGCACGGTCCCATGCCGCTCGGTGATGACGCAGGTCACCACCACGATCGTGGATGCGAGCCCAGCGGGTTGCCTTCATGCGTCACGGCTCCGGAGCAGTATTCCGCCGAGGACCAGTGCGCCGCTGGCCCAGGCGGCGAGCACGCCGAGGCCGGCCCAGGGGCTGATGGGCAGGGTATTCAGTCCGGTGGTGGCCTGGATGGCCAGCCCGGCTGTCATCGGCGCGATCTGCTCGAGGTGCCGCGACAGGGTCGCATTGCCCGTGAAGACGGCGATGATCGGGAGGACGTAGAGCAGCCCGAGGACGGCTCCGATGGCGGCGGCGGCTTCCCGTAGGGCGGTGGCGGCGCCGAGGCTGAGCAGGGCGATCAGCGCCAGGTACAGCACCGACCCGAACGCGGCGCGGAGCACCGGCCCGTCACTGGCGGAGATGGCGGGGTAGCCGTGGGACGGGCCGATGCCGTGGCCGGGCAGGATGAGCCCCCCGGCCAGCAGCGAGGCGAGGACGGCGATCGCCCCGGTGGCCAGGATCATGCCGGTGAGGACGGCTGCCTTGGCGGCCAGAACGGTGAGCCTGCGGGGCGTGGCCGCCAGGGTGAGGCGGATCATGCCGGTGCCGTATTCGCCGCTGACGGCCATCACGGCCAGGACCGCGACGACGGCCTGGCCGAGGTAGATCCCGGTCAGGCTGATCTTGGCCGGATCGTCGGTGCACCCCCCGGAGGGGCACCGGACGGCTGCGGCCGCTGCGGCGCTGACGGTCACGGTCAGCGCGGCGGCGGCGAGCAGCAGCCAGAAGGTGCTGGCGAGAGTCCGCAGTTTCGTCCATTCCGCGTGCAGAGATTGCTTCACGCGTCCCTCCTGCGCAGGAAGTGGGCAGCCAGGGCCAGGGCGAGTGCGGCCCATGCGCAGGTCACCGCGAAGCCGGCCCACGGCGCGAGCGGGAAATAGTCGTTGGATGGCGTGTAGCTGGCGGCTACCTGCGGGTAGGCCGGGATGACCTGCCTGATGGCGAACCCGGCGGCCGGGGTGACCCGCAGCACCCAGTCCGCGGCGCCTGCGGGCAGTACCGGGATGGCGGCGGTCAGCAGGTAGGGCAGGATGACCGCGGTGATGACGACGGTGACCGCCCCGGCGCCGTGCCGCAGGATGGCGCCCACGGCGAGGGCGAGGACGGCGAAGACGGCGGCCAGCGCCGCGGTGCCGGCGATGACCCGTACCTCGGTGAGCGCCGTCGCCGGGTAGACGGGGTTGCCGCTGGCGCGCAGCAGCGGGATCCCGATCAAGACCGCGGCCGCCGCGCCGACCAGCCCGGCGGCGAAGGTGACAGCGCCGAGGACGATGGCCTTGGCGGCCAGGGCCCGGCCGCGCCGCGGGCTGGCGGCGAGCGTGGCGCGGATCAGGCCCCGCCGGTACTCGGCCGTCATGAACTGCGCGCCGACCACCAGCACCGCGATCAGCGCGATGAACAGGCCCGCGAGCAGCACATCGATGGGTACGCCGTCGGTGACGTCTGGTGCTATGTCCCCGGAGCCGGTGACGGTGAAGGCGCTGCCGGCCTGGCGGTATCCGGCTTCATGCCCGGTTACGTACGGGGAGTTGCTGCCGCCCTTGACGGAGGTGCCGGTCCAGGAACTGCCGGGCCAGCCGCCACGGCGGCCGACGCGGCCGAAGGTGGCGGTGGCGTCGGTGGGAGCAGCGGTCCCGGATGCGCTGGTGATCTGCTGGCTGGTCTGCTGGGTGTATCCCGGGGAGGTGGCGAACAGCCCGGCCTGTACCCTCGGCGCCAGCCCGGGCAGGGTGACGGTGCCGATCTTGGTCCAGCTCGTGCCGTCGGCGGAGTCGTAGCCGGTGATGACGTCACCGGCGCGGGTCAGGCGCAGCCAGCGCGGCGACGCCGCGGACACCCGGCCCGTCAGGCCCGCGGTGTCGCCGGTGTAGTTCCACTGCATCCGGGTGCC
>JAWWPY010000222.1:0-18766 GCA_033854735.1 Streptosporangiaceae bacterium
ACCGACCCGATGGACAGCACCGATCCCTTGGACCCGATCGACAGGATCGACCCCTCCGACCACAGGGACCACTTCGACGTCTGCGGCTCAGTCTCCGTCATGAGCCCATTGTCCCTGCGGCGACCACCGTTTCCAACGACACCGGTGCGGGCTCTGGTGTCGTTCCTGCGGGGTAAAAGCAAGGCGCTGATCGTCATCGGAGCCACTCCGATGCTGAACAGGTCGAAACGCTGATCGTCACGGCGATTCTCCCCGCCCTCGGACCCGCTCGCCGGCGGGATCGAACGGCGGGCGCAGGCCCACGGTGGCGGGGCAGACCGCGCCGCCGACATTCACCTGGTAGCCGCCGGAGCGGACAAAATCGGCCGTGACGGCTTCACCGGCCGGGTGCCGGAGGTAGCCGAGGCCGACCGAGGCGCCGAGCGTCTCGCCCCACGCCGCCGAGGTCACCTGGCCGACCGCCACCCCGTCCCGGAGAATCAGCTCGCCGCCCCACATCATCGGGCCGGGGTCGTCAAGAACCAGCGAGACGAGCCGGCGCCGCGGCCCTTCGGCCCTGGCCTTCTCGACCGCTTCCCGGCCGAGGAACGAGATGTCGGTCTTCAGCTTGCACGCGAACAGCAGCCCCGCCTCAGCCGGGTTGTAGTCCGGGGTCAGCTCACGGCCGAAGGCCCGGTAGCCCTTCTCCAGGCGCATCGACTCGATGGCGTAGTAGCCGGCGTTGACCAGGCCGAACCCGGCGCCCGCGGCACAGAGATCCTCGTACACGCCGACCGCGAACTCGGCCGGCACATACAGCTCCCAGCCCAGTTCGCCGACATAGGTGATCCTGGTCGCCCGGACCGTGTAATAGCCAAGGCCGATCTCCCGGCTGGTGCCGAACGGGAAGGCGGCGTCGCTGAAGTCGCTGCCCGACATCGACGACAGCAGGTCCCGCGACCGAGGGCCCATCACCCCGTACACGGCATAGGAAGAGGTCACGTCGAGCAGCGTGGCCCTCGAGCCCGCCGGGATCCGCCTGGTGATGTGATCCTTGTCCCGCTCGGTCGTCGCTGCGCTGCTGACCAGCAGGAACTCCTCGGCTGAGACCCGGGTGACGGTGACGTCGGCCTCGTAGGTACCCCGCTCGTTGAGCATCCCGGTGTACACGGTCCGGCCCGGCTCGACGGCCACGTCCGCGGTGCACAGCCACTGCAGCGCAGCCAGCGCGTCCGGGCCGGTGAGCAGGTACTTGGAGAACGACGTCTGGTCGAAGAGCGCGACCTCCCGGCGGGTGGCGCGCTGTTCCGCGCCGGACCAGGGCAGCCAGTTCTGCTTGCCCCACGAGTACTCGATCACCGGGGTCTCACCCGGCGGGGCGAAGAAATTGGCCCGCTCCCAGCCCATCCTGCTGCCGAAGCACGCGTTGGCCTGCGCGAGCAGGTGATGCGCGGGCGAGCGGCGGAACGGGCGGGCGGTTTCGAGTTCGCGGTTCGGCCACGGGATCGCGTAATGCAGGCCGAGGATCTCCCCGACCCGGTCGCGCAGCCACCAGTTGTTGCCGTTGAAACGGGCGAACCGCCGGATGTCCACCGCCGACAGGTCAGTGCCCGGATCCCCGGCCAGGATCCATTCGGCCAGCGCCCGGCCCGCGCCGCCGGCCGAGGCGATGCCGACCGAGTTGAAGCCGGCGCCGACGAAGAAGTTGCGCAGTTCCGGTGCCTCCCCGAGCAGGAACTGGTTGTCCGGGGTGAAGCTCTCCGGGCCGTTGTAGAACATCTTGATGCCAGCGTCGCTGAGGGCTGGAATCCGGAGTTGGGCGCTCTCCATGAGGATCGAGAAATGATCCCAGTCCTCCTCGAGAAGCTGGAACTCGAAGGGGTATGGCAGCGCGTCGGGGGCGACCCAGGGCTTCGCGTTCGGCTCGAACCCGCCGACGACCAGGCCGCCCACTTCCTCCTTGAAGTAGGTGTATCCGTCCGGGTCGCGCAGGATCGGCAGGTCGCGGTGGATCCCGTCGATCTGCTCGGTCACCACGTAGAAGTGCTCACAGGAGTACAGCGGCACGGTCACCCCGCACCAGGCGCCCACCTGCTTGGCCCACTGCCCCGCGCAGTTGACGACGATCTCGGCCTCGACGTCACCGTCGCCGGTGGCCACTCCCGTCACCGCGCCGCCGGCCGTCAGGATGCCGGTCACCCTGGTCCGCTCGCGCACCGCCGCGCCGCGCCGCCGGGCCCCCGCGGCCAATGCGTACGTCAGGTCGGTCGGGTTGGCCCGGCCGTCATCGGGCAGCCAGATCGCCCCGGCCAGGTCGGCGACATCCATCACGGGGTACAGCTCGCGGGCGCGGGCCGGGCTGATGATCTCGCAGTCGAGCTGGTAGGCCGCGGCCGCCGCGGCGGTGCGCCGGAGCTGGATCATGCGGTCCTCGGTGCGCGCCACGGTGACACCGCCGCACCGCCGGAACCCGCTGCTCAGCCCCACCTCATCCGCAAGCCGTGCGTAGAGCTCGGTGGAGTACTGGACCAGCCTGGTGCCGCTCTCCGACGCGCGCAGCTGCCCGACCAGGCCCGCCGCATGCCAGGTGGTCCCGCAGGACAGCTGGCCCTGCTCGAGCAGGAGCACGTCACGGCAGCCCATCTCGGCCAGGTGATAGGCGACGCTGGTGCCGATCACGCCCCCGCCGATGATCACGACTCGCGCCCGGCTGGGCAGCGCCGGCCGGGAGGGACACGGTGCCTCCCCGGGGGATACCCCCGGACCCCGATGGACCGGATCCCCCCGCTGTGCCGGCTGCATGGCGCTCCTTTCCCGGGGTCAGTCGTCTCGCTGCACGTCGTCGAGGAGCTGGCCGAACTCGCCCGCGGTCAGGCCGGCGGCGGCACCCTCATATCGCTCCATCGCCCATGACCAGAAGTCGAAGCCGAGCAGGCTGGTGGCGTCCTGGATCGACCCCCACAGCGTCCACCCGTACTTGGCCACCAGGCCGAGCAGCCGGGCGCGGGCGATCTTGTTCCGCAGCTCACGGCCGTAATACTCGGTGACCAGCGCGGCCAGGGCGTCCGGGGACAGGCCGCACTCGCTGCCGATATTGCCAAGCTCAAAGCAGGGGTCGTTGTTGCCCGAGTACTCGTAGTCGATGAGCCAGAGTTTGGCGCCGTCGTCGATGAAGTTACCGGCCAGCAGGTCGTTGTTGCACGGCACCGTCCCCTCGTCCGCGACGGCCAGCGCCCGCCGCGCGGCCTCGAACAGCGGCAGCAGGTCGTCGTAACCGGGCGGCAGCCGGAAGCCGCGGGCGCGGACCACCGAGTAGTACCGGCGCTGGACCTCGAACATGTTGAAGTCGCCCGCGAACCGCGGCCCGCCGTGCAGGACCCGGCAGGCCCGGGCAATACGCGGGATATTGGCCGGCGCGGCCACGTCCTCATTGGTGAACGTCCGGCCCTCCACGTAGCCGAGGACAAGCAGGCGGTCCTCCGGCCGGTACTCGACGACCGGCGCGCCCACCCCGGCCGCCGCGGCGGCGACCGAGTTGTGGTGCTCGTTGTCCCGGTCGATGCCGAGCATCTCCGCGTCTGAGCAGATCCGGGCGACGAATGTGCCGTCTGGCGTGGTGACCTTGTAGTTGCGGTTGGTCAGCCCGCCGGACAGTTCCCGGACCGAGCGGGGCGCGGCGGCCAGGCTCACCGTCCGGCCGAACAGGGCGTCAAGATCCGCCGGCGCCGGGTCCGCGAGATGGCCCGCAGCGCCGCGGGAGTCGTGCTGACCCTCGACCACCGGCCCAGGGTAAGTGTCCAGAGCAATAAAGGTCTAGACAAAAAAGCCACAATCTTTCCGTGGCTGATGCCCCTCTCGCCCCGCTAAGCGAGCGCACTCCCTCAACTTCCAGCGCTCCAACGGTTTCCTGCCGCCGCTGCCAACGCACACTCAAAGGGTCTAGACAGTTGACCGCGCGCGACCTTACGCTACGCGTCATTCCACGCCTGCGTCGCACTGGGAGGACTCGTCCATGAGCGCAAGCACAGAAGTTCCCGATGGGGTTTCCAGCGGGCCCGAGCGCGATAGTGCTGACCTGGCCCAGTTCGGTTACAAGCAAGAACTCAAGCGTTCCCTCGGGACCTTCAGCTCGTTCGCCGTGGCGTTCAGCTATATCTCGCCGTCGACCGGCATCTTCACCCTGTTCGCGCTGGGCCTGGTCACCATCGGCGGGGTGTTCATCTGGACCTGGCCGGTCGTGGCCCTCGGCCAGTTCATCATCGCCCTCAACTTCGCCGAGGTGTCCAGCCACTACCCCATCGCCGGCTCGGTCTTCCAGTGGACCAAATACCTGTCTCGCCGCCCTTATGCCTGGTTCTCCGGGTGGATCTACCTGTTCGCCGGCATCCTCACCGTGACCGCCGTGGTGGCCACCCTGCCGCTGGCGCTGATACCGGCGCTGAACGGCCTGGGCTGGCACGGCCTGGGCTCCACCGTGGGCACCGCGCGGACCGTCGCGCTGATCACGCTGGTCGTCATCACCGTGCTGAACATCTACGGGGTGCGCCTGGTCGCGATCATCAACAACACCGGAGTGCTCTTCGAGATCCTCGGCATGTTCGTGTTCGCGCTGATCCTGATGGCCTTCCACAACCACCAGGGCTTCAAGGTGGTGACCAACAGCGGCGGCTTGCACGTCGGGCCGAACACATTCCTGGTCGCCATGTTCATGAGCCTCTTCGTGATCTACGGGTTCGACACCGCGTCCACGCTGGCCGAGGAGACCCGTGACCCGCGCCGGGCCGCGCCGAAGGCGGTGCTCTTCTCGATCGTGGGCGCGTTCGTCATCGGCGGCGTTTTCCTGCTCGGCACCCTGATGGCGATCCCGAACATGCACGCCGCGATCACCGGGAACGGCGGACTCGGGTTCGGGCCGGCCCAGATCATCGAGGCGAACTTCTCGTCGGGCTTCGCCACCCTCTACCTGCTCGTGGTATCCGCAGCGATCTTCGTCTGCTGCCTGTCCATCATGGCCGCGACGATCCGGCTCTGCTTCGGCATGTCGCGCGACAACCAGCTGCCGCTGTCCCGGCCGCTGGCCAAGGTCTCGCCGAAACTGCACACGCCGGTCTGGACCTGCATAGCGATCGCCGTGCTGGCCGCGATCCCGTTCATCCAGTACACGGGGGCGGGCATCATCGCCATCGCGGCGACCGCGATGATCTACTTCTCCTACTTCCTCGGCAACACCGCGATCCTGCTGGCCAGGCTCCGGGGCTGGCCGAAGACCAAGGCGCCGTTCAGCCTCGGCCGCTGGGGCCTGCTGGTCAATGTCCTCGGCCTGCTGTACGGCGGCGCGATGCTGATCAACTTCGCCTGGCCCCGGGCGGCCAGCAACCCCACGCCCAAGCAGACCGCGCTGGCCCTCAACTTCCACATCGGGTTCGTGAACGGCATCCCTATCCTGTGGACGGTGTTCGTCGTGCTCGCCGTGATCGGCGTGATCTACTACCTGCTCGTCGGGCGGACCAAAGCCTTCGCACCGGTGACGGCACCGGCCGGGGACGACCCGCCGCTGGTGGCCGGGCCGGCCACGCAGGTAGAGGGCTGACCAGCCGAGCATTGACGGATTGCCGGACATTGACGGAGCGCAGCCTGCCGGTTTCCCTGGCCCCCGAGCCACCCGAGATTGTCCGGGGGCCAGGAACCACCGTGCACGGCCAGATCGAGGACTGGCTGGCGGACGCGATCGCGGCCGGCCGTCTCGCCCCGGGCGACCGGATGCCGACCGAGAAGGACCTGGCGGCCTGGTTCGGGGTCAGCCGGATGACGCTGCGGCACGCGCTCGGCAAGCTGGCCCGGCGCGGGCTGGTCACCCGGGCGGTCGGCCGGCATGGCGGCACCTTCGTGGCCGCGCCCAAGCTGGAGCAGGATCTCACCACGCTGGCCGGGTTCTCCGAGCAGTTGCGGCGCCGCGGGATGGTAGCGGGCGCGCGGGTCCTCTCCGCGACCGAGCGCGCGGCGGGGCCGGCCGCCGCCGCGGCCCTCATGCTCGGCGAGCGCGACCGGGTTTACGAGGTCCGGCGGATCCGGCTGGCCGACGGCAGCCCGGTCGCGCTCGAGCACTCGCTGTTCCCGGCCGGGGCCTTTCCCGGGATGCTGGGCTGCCGGCTCGACGGGTCGCTCTACGAACTGCTCGAAGTCCGCTACGGGCAGCGGCCGCACCGGGCCCGGGAGAGCCTCGAGCCCGTCACCGCCGGAGTGCGCGATGCGGAGGCCCTGGAGGTCAGCGAGGGGACGCCGCTAATGCTGGTCGAGCGCACCGCCTACGCCCGGACGGGCCAGCCGGTGGAATTCGCCCGTGACCTGTTCCGGGGGGACCGGACCCGGATCGTAATGTGGACATCCGAACTGGCCGGCTGATGACGCGCCGGCTCACGAAGGCCAGCGCGTAGAGGACGCCGGTGAGTATCAGCAGGAACCGGTATCCCGTGGCCAGGGCGATGTACTCGAGCGCTCCACCGACCATGGCACCGAGCAGGTTGGCCGCGAAGGCCGTGCTCGAGGTCTCCACGCCGGAGAACCGCTGGGCGAAGACCAGGTTCGCGAGGTAGATGGGAGCGAAGGCGAGTGCGCCGCCCGCCAGGAACCGCGTGACCGGCGGGAGATCGAGCACCGCCTCCTGCGGCACCAGCCAGGCCACGGCCAGTGCGGCGATCAGGAGGCCATACAGGATGAGGGGACGCGGCAATCGCACCCGGTTCGCCGTCTCGACCGCGAGGTAGACCGCGACCAGCACCGCCGCGAAGACGAGCGAGTTGACGAACCAGGTGGCGCCGAACAGGAGCGCGAACTGCACCACGTTCTTGGTCTCGAGCAGGAGAAACGCTGCTCCCATGAAGGCGAGATCGAGGTAGCCGCGCATCTTGCCGAACGCAGCGCCGCCGACCCGGATGAACAGGAGCGACGCCAGCAGGATCAGGCCGAGCATCCATAGATACGCGGACGGGATGGCGTTGTTCTGGAGGTACGGGAACGGGTGGTCGTCCGTGGCCGGAGCCACCCGTGACCCCTGCCAGGTGCTGGCGCAGTTCGGCACCGAGCCGCCCGGCTTGACCGTGAGCACCGACAGCCGCCGGCCACCGAGCGGCGGCCCCACCTCCGCGCAGGGCGCCTGCTTGAATGTGCCTTCCAGCGTGGTCGCGTACCGGCTGAACAGGAACGGCGCGTAGTAGTTGTACATCGAGAAAGTGCCGCCGGGGGCCAGGCGCGCCATGGCGGCTCTGATCGACTGGGCCGTGAGCAGGTAGCTCTCCAGCCGGAGGTTCGACTGCCCGGACACCGCCGTCAGCGAGTCAGGCAGCGCGAACTCGATCAGGTTGTATTTTGTGGCCGTGTTCTGCAGGTAGGCGCGGCCGTCCGCGATATGAGTGGTGACCCGCGGATCCTGGTAAGGGTGGTTCGGGTGACGCGCACGGCCGATCTTCAGCAGCACCGGGTCGATCTCGACCGCGTCGACGTGCCTGGCCCCCTCGGACAGGGCGACCGCGACATCGTTTCCCGTCCCCGCCCCGATGATCAGGACGTTGGCCAGCGACGAGGCCGTCACGTGCCGGTAGGGATAGAAGTAGAACGGCTTCTGCTTCTTCAGCACGGCCAGTGACCGTGCCGCCTGGTAGGGAATGTTGTTCGCGGACACGTAGAGGGCCGGCGCGCTGGCCCCGCGTTCCTGGGCGGACAGCTTGTAATAGGGCGACCACTGCTCCCCCGGCGCGAACGACTCAATCCCGAGGAGCACGACGAATCCCCCGACGAACACCCACTGCCACCAGCGCCGGCCGGAGGCCAGCAGGTACACCAGGCCCCCGCCGGCTATCACGGCCCACGCCAGGGGCGGCAGGTCGAGGAAGGACAGGACGGAGAACACGACTATCCCGGCGATGCTGCCGGCGATGTCGAGCCGGTAGGCCCGCAGCGGCGTGAACTGGATGAAGATCCGGGCCACCGCCTGCCCGAACCCGGCCATCACCGCCACGCTGAGCACGAACACGATAGCGAGGGTCAGCGGCTTGGGCAGCGCCGCGGCCCCCCGCAGTCCCTGGTAGGGGTGCGGGCCGGACTGGGTCGCCAGGATGACGGGGAAGGCGAGTTCCCAGGCCACCAGGGCCAGCAGCGTCAGCGGGGTCCAGCGCAGGTAGTCCCGCGTGGAGCGCGCGTTCAGAAAGCCCACGCCGATCCCGAGGAAGCTGGCCAGCAGCACGAAGTTGGTCGCGTTGGTGACGTACACGTTGTTGGCGGCGGTCCACCGGATCAGCGCGAGCTCAACGAAAAGCATCAGGAAACTGGCGAAGGCCAGCCGGGCTTGCTGCCTGGGCGGGTCATCCTGCGCGGGCGGGTCATCCGGCCTGGGCGGGTCATCACCGCCGGTCCGGGCGAGGCTGCGGTTAGATTCCCTGGACTTTCCTATGGCACGCACCCGGTCACGCTAGCTATTCTCACCCCGATCCGCTGGCAAAACGCTGGCAAACTAGGAGCAAAGTACGCAGGCCGGAGCCATCTGCGTCATTGACGTACGGCCACTGAACGCTAGCTGACTGTCAGCTGCGGGCACTAGCTGACCGTTGGCGGCCGGGGCACTGCGCACCCCGCCGGGCTTCCCGGATCTTGACACAGAGCGTAGCCATATAGCTACCCTTAGCTTTGATCACTCCCGGTAGTCGTAACGGGTTGTGGAGGTAGCCGTGAAGCTCAGCCGTACCACCACCGTCAGCGCCGCCGTCACCGTCGCGGCTGCGGCCACGGCGGCCGCCGTGGTCACCCTGACGTCGGCCGGTGCCCGGACCCCCGTTCCGCATCCCCGGCAGGTAAGCGCCGCGCCCGCCCGCCCGGCAGCGGCCGGCCAGGTTGGCTGGCAGGGCTTGTCCGCCTACCGTGTGCCGACCGGAACCAACACGCTGTTCTTCCACTACAGCTGCCCCGGCGGACTGATCGCCAGCAGCGGCGGATTCCAATTCCGCAGCGGCCCGCCCACGGCGCTGGCCGGGGACGCCCCTCGCTGGGATTCGGGCTATAACCAGTGGGATTGGTTCTTCAACTGGCCGGCTGGCAGCCCGGCCGGGGAGTCGATCGATTTCGACGTCTACTGCACGGCCGGGCCAGCCTGATACCGCCCGCTGGGGACGGCCCCGCCCGCGTCGCCCGGGTTACCGGAGCACGCCGTGCGTGGTCCGGTATCGGCGTGCATAGTAGGGCAGATGAGGACGGTGCGGCGGTGGCAGGCTCCTGTGGGCCGCCGCCGTCGCGGGCATCTTGACCGCCGCCCTAGGCTGGCGTCGCGGGCGGGCCAGTGCCGCTGCGCTCGCCGACCTGGTCGAGGCCTCGACCGGCAGCGCCGGGACCAAGCCGCCGCGCGCAGCGGGCCGGTCCCGGCCGTCGGCGACAGCGGCATCTCCCGGCCCAGCGGTGAGCTGCTCAGCGAGCGGCTGCGGAAGGGCTGCTGAGGATGGCAGGACAGGGTGCGCAGGACGAGGATCCGGCGGAGGCGCTGGCTGCGCTGATGGCCGCCTTCCGTTCGTCAGGCGATTCCCGAGTCATCCTCGACCCACGCGCGGTAGCCGTGGCCAAGAAGGTGTTCGACACGCTGCGCCCGCCCGACCTGCGCCCGCCGGTCCGGCCGTCCGTGCTCCGCAGGCTGCGGGTTCTCGGTGCCTTCCACTGGGCGCGCTGCCGGTTGCTTCCTCCGGGCCGGGATCAGCTGGACCGGAAGCAGGCCATCCTTTTCTACAGCACCGTGTACGAGTACGATCCCGACGCGGTGCCGACCCCGGTGATCGATCTCATTGCCCAGGGCCAACGCCAGCGTCCCCGTGCTGCTGGCGGCCCCGGAAGGCCTGAGCGACCCAGAAGGCCAGAGGGACCGAGAAGGCTTGAGGGACCCAGAAGGCGCGAGGCGCCCAGAATGCTTGAGGGGCCTCGCGGGCCTGAAAGGCCCGAGGGACCTAGAGGACTTGAGGGACCTCGCAGGCCCAGAAGGCCTGAAGGACCCAGAATGCTTGAGGGGCCAGGCAGGCCTGAGGGACCCGGCGGGCCTAGGAGACTTGAAGGGCCCGGAAGGCTTGAGGGGCCTGACGGACCTGAGAGGTCTCGCGGAACTGGACGGCCTGACCGACCCGGACCTCGGCGGCCTCCCAGCGACGATCCAGCCGCCCTCAACGCCCGCGCCATCGCGCTCATGAGGCGAGCGGAAGATGCCGGCGGCTACGCCCCGGCCGACGAGGCCGAGCGACTGCTCTCCCGGGCGGTAAGCCTGGCCACGCCCCGTGACCCGGCCCGGGCCGAGTACCTTTCGAATCTCGGCCGGGTCTACCGCGACCTCTTCCACCGCGACCGCGATGTGGCCACGCTCAGCAACGCGATCGCCGCCTACCGGGAAGCGCTCACCGCGACCAGGGACGGCGACCCGGCGCGGCCGCTACGCCAATTCAACCTCGGCAACGTGCTGACGGACAAGCACGAGCATGCCGCCGACCGGGCGGCGCTGGACGAGGCGGTAAGCCATCTGCGGGCTGCTGCGCGGACCGTGCCGACCAGCTCCCGGCACCGGCCGATGTACCTCGCCACCGCGGGAACGGCATTGTGCGAGGCCTCGGAGCTCAATGGCAGCGACGCCATGTTCGCCGAGGGTCTGGCGTTGCTGCGCGAGGCGGTCGCCTCCGCGGCGCCGGATGACCCGCGCTGGTCCGGTTACCTGCGCAACCTGGGGAACGTGGCGCGGACGCGCTACATGCGCACGTCGGAGCCGGCCGCGCGGGACGAGGCGATCGATGCCTACCAGCGTGCCGCGGCCGCGGCGCCCGCGGCCGACCCGGACCGTCTGGCGAACCTGCGCGCCGCGATGGCGATGACCGTGCTGCGCGCCGAGGACAGCCAGGAGGCCGGCCACATCGGCCAGGCCGCGAAGATCCTCGGCGAGGTGCTCACGCTGCTGCCGCCGGACGCTGCCGACCGCGCCAGCGTGCTGGTATTGCAGGGCCGGGTGGCGACGCTCCGCTTCCAGCTGACCGACGACCCCGCGGACCTCACCGCGGCCGCCGCCAGCTATCGGCAGGCCACGTCCGCCACCCTTGATCCGGTCGAGCTGAGGAAGATCCATGCCGCGCTCGGCAGTGCCTTGTGGACCCGCTATGACCGGACCGGCGATCCGGCCGGGCTCGACGAGGTGATTACGGCGGCGCGGCAGGCCAGCTACCGGCCGCCCGGCGGCGGAGCGCCCACCGAGGACAACCTGACCCTGCTGGCCATCGCGCTGACCGAGCAGCACAGGCACACGGGTGAGCAGGTCCTTCTGGACGAGGCGATCGCCACGCTGCGGCGCGCGGCCGAGGTGGCGGATCCCAGCCGCCGCCCGGTGGCCTGGTCGAACCTCGCCGAGGCGCTGTGGGAGGGATCCAGGCAGCGCCAGGATCCGCGCATGCTGGCCGAGGCGGTCGGGCTGCTGCGCGACAGCGTCCGGTCCACCAGGCAGGACGACCGGAGGAGGCCTGACTTCCTGGCCCACCTGTGCCGCGCGCTGGCCGAGATGTTCGGCTGGACCGGGGAGCAGGCCGATCTCGATGAGGCGATCGCGGCCGGACGGGATGCGGTGGCCGAGGCCCGGGCGGCCGGCACCGACCAGGTCCTCGGCCTCACCAACCTGACGGCCGCGCTGACCCGCCGGTTCGAGCATTTCGGTGACGCCGAGAGCCTGGACGAGGCGATCGACACGCTCCGGCAGGCCCAGGCGGACCCGCCGGCCAGCCCCCGGGAGCGGGCCACCGTCCTGGTCACCCTCGGCAACGCGCTGGTCATCCGGTTCCAGCAGGCCGGCGAGGCGGCCGACCTGGACGAGAGCGTGACCTGCCTCCGGGCCGCGGCGGACCAGCTTCCAGCCGGGCACCCCGACCGGCCGCCGATGCTCGGGAACCTGGGCGGCGTGCTGCTGCTCTCGGCCCGGGCCCGGCGCGATGCCGCAGCGGCCGGGGCCGCCCAGGCCCGCGCCGCCCACGCCATGAAGACCGGCGACGGGGCCGCGGACGCCGGGCTGGCCTTTGACGACGCGGCCGCGGTGTTGCGGCAGGCGGTCAACGCGACCCCGGAGGGTCACCAGAACCGCCCGATCTACCTGGCCAACCTCGGCAGTGCCCTGCTCGACCGGTTCGGCCTCCGGCACGACCCTGGTGATCTTGACGATGCCCTCGCGGTGCTGCGCCAGGCCGCGGGCAGTCAGCCAGCCGAAGGCACCCTCGGGCAGCAGGCCGGATACCTGCTCAGCATGGCCCGCGCGCTCAGCGAGGACGCCATCCGCCAGAGCACCGAGGCACCGCTGACCGAGGCGATCAGCATGCTCCGGGCCGCCGCCACGGCCGAGGCCGCGCCGACCGCCGACCGGATCCAGGCGGCCCGCGAATGGGGCAACATGGCCGCTGCCTCCGACGTGGGCGACGCGGCCGAGGGGTACGCGACCGCGGTCGGCCTGCTCGACCTGCTGGCCTGGCGCGGCCTGCGGCGCGCGGATCAGGAGCGGATGGCGGCCCAGTTCTCCGGTGTGGCCGGCGACGCGGCGGCCACGGCCATCGCGGCCGGCCAGCCCGGCCGCGCGGTGGAGATGCTCGAACAGGGCCGGGGCGTGCTGCTCGCCCAGGCGATCGACGCGCGGACACCGCACGATGACCTGCGGCGGCAGGCACCCGAGCTGGCCGACCGGCTGACCGCCGTGGCCGACCCGCTTGATGAGCCACTTCGCAGCAGCCTGGCCCCGCTGACCGTGCCCGCCCCGGATTCGCTGCGGGCCGGCGACCGGCGGCACACGGCCACCCGCGAGCGGATCGCGGTGCTGGCCGAGATCCGCGCACGGCCTGATTTCGCCGATTTCCTGAAGCCGCCGTCGGCGGCCGGGCTGCTCGGCGCGGCCAGGCTCGGCCCGGTCGTGACGATCAACGTCAGCCGGCTCCGCTGCGACGCGCTCGTCCTGTCCAGCGGCGGCATCCAGCTCATCCCGCTGCCCAAGCTGAGCCATGGCGATGTCCATGACCGGGTGACCGGCTTCCTGGGCGCCCTTGATGTACTCCAGATCCTGATGGGCGAGGGCACGGACAGCGCTGGCGTGCTGGCCGCCCGCCACGTCGTCGCCGACACGCTCCGCTGGTCCTGGGATGTCATCACCGGACCGGTGCTCGACGGCCTCGGCATTACTGCCCGCCCGGAGCGAGGCGGACCATGGCCGCGGATCTGGTGGTGCCCGACCGGCTTGCTGTCGTTCCTGCCGCTGCACGCGGCCGGGCACCACGACACGCGCGACGCGCCTGTGCCCACCACAGTCCTCGATCGTGTCGTCTCGTCCTACACACCTACCGTCCGGGCCCTGCTGCGCGCGCTGCGCAGTTCCGCGGGTGACCAGGCGAGCGGCCGCGCCCTGGAAGCTCCCTTGGTCGTGGCCATGCCGGCCACGCCGGGCGCCACCGACCTGCCCGACAGCCAGCGCGAGGCCAACTACCTGATCTCCGGGAATCCCGACGGCCAGGTGCTGACCGGACCGGAGGCGACGCGCGGCGCGGTGCTGTCCGCCATCCCGCAGGTGACCTGGGTTCATTTCGCCTGCCACGGAGTGCAGGACCGCGCCCAGCCCGCCCGTGGGCGGCTGCTCCTGCATGACGGGCCGCTGGCTATCCAGGAGATCGCGGCGGGCCGTGCGGATCAGGCCGAACTCGCCTATCTCTCGGCCTGCGAGACCTTCGGCGGTGGCACGGACCTGCCCGACGAGGCCATCACCCTGCCCGCGGCGGTCCAGCTGGCTGGGTACCGGCACGTGATCGGCGCCCAGTGGCCGGTCGCCGACGGCGTCGCGCCGGAGATGGCGCGACGGGTCTACGCGGGCATCCGCGAGAACGGCCCGGCGGATACCGCGCTGGCGGTACACGACGCGGTCCGGGCCCTCCGGCGGGACTGGCCGGACGCCCCCGCGGTCTGGGCACCGTACGTGCATGTCGGCCCGTGACGAGCTGGCCCTGAGGCCGCGCCGTACCCTGGGTCCGTGTATGACCATGAACCCGAGGACGTGGACGTCCTCGGCTGGGACGAATTCATGGCCCGCCAGTGGGAGTCGATCTTTGCTGGTTACCGGGGCGCCGCGGGCCTGCGGAAAATGTGCCGCCGCTGGAGCGACCTGATCGAGATCGGCCTCGGGTGCTCGCAGGACGTGGCTGACATGCTGGTCAGAGCCGAGATCGTCGACCGTGCCGACCGCGACCTGGAGGGCGCCCCCGATGCCCAGGCCGTGATGTCCGGGATGGCCGACGTGCTGGCCGACCTGCGCACGGATCTGCGTGAGCTCGGCGAGATGGAACCCGAGCTCTCGGTCAGCCTGCTGGAACGGCACGCCCGGCTGCTGAGCTTCGTGCGTGCCTACGCGTTCGGCCAGGACGGCGGCGAGCCGCTGGGAATGTAACGGCTGGTATGGCTGCGTACCACGGTTCACCAGTGAGCAGGTATTGACGCGGGCATTTGCGTAAGTTGTGATCGTAATGGGTCGCACGAACACAACCGCGAGTGCCGACCGCCGAGGATGGTGCCCATGACCTCCCGCTCGGTCAGCAGGAGGACGTTCATCGGTGCCCTCGGCGGCACGGCTGCTGCCGCGCTGGTCACCGGCACCGTGGTCGACCGCCGCCGCGCCGCGGCCGCCAGCCCGTGGCCGAACGGGCACGTTCCAGCCGTGGTGCCGGTCAGCGCGCCGACGAGCGGCTACATCCCGGATGGCACCGCCGGGCTCAAAGCGGCGTTCCCGCTGGCCTCGGTGGACCTCCTGGCCAGCCGGTTCCACGCGAACCAGTCACGCAACACGGACTACCTGCTGTTCGTGGATCCGGACCGGCTGCTGCACACGTTCCGGCTCAACGTCGGCCTGCCGTCCTCGGCCAAGCCGTGCGGCGGCTGGGAAGCACCCGACTCCTTGGTGCGCGGTCACACCACCGGGCACCTGATGTCCGGGCTCGCCCTCACCTACGCCAGCACCGGCGACCCGGCCCCGGCGGACAAGGGCCGCTACATCGTCAGCCAGCTCGCGCGGTTTCAGGCACGGGCCGGGTCGGCGGGCTTCCACCCGGGCTACCTGTCGGCCTTCCCGGAGAGCTTCTTCGACCGGCTCGAGGCCGGCCAGTCCGTCTGGGCGCCGTACTACATGATCCACAAGATCATGGCGGGCCTGATCGACCAGCACGAACTCGTCGGCAACCGGCAAGCCCTGGAGGTCGCGGCCCGGCTGGGCGACTGGGTGGGCTGGCGCACATCCCGGCTGCCCTACGGGCACATGCAGGTGATCCTGCAGGAGGAGCACGGCGGCATCGCTGAGTCGCTGGCCAACCTGTTCCGGCTCACCGGGAACGCGAGCTACCTGGCCACCGCGGAGCGCTTCTACCACGCCCTCGTCTTCGATCCGCTCGCGCTGAACCAGGATCGGCTGGACGGCCTGCACGCCAACACCAACATCCCGAAGATGATCTCCTGCCTCCGGGTCTGGGAGGAGACCGGGGACCAGCGCTACTACGACATCGCCACGAATTTCTGGCGCATCGTCACCGATCACCATTCCTATGTCATCGGCGGCACGAGCAACTACGAGCACTGGCAGGCGCCCGACGTGGTGGCCGGCCAGCTCAGCAACCGCACCTGCGAGAACTGCTGCACTTATAACATGCTCAAGCTGACCAGGATGCTCCACTTCCATCAGCCGCAACGAATAGACCTGCTCGATCACTACGAACGTGCGCTGTTCAACCAGATGCTCGGCGAGCAGGATCCGGAATCCCGGCATGGATTCAATATCTATTACACAGGCTTGTCACCGGGGGCGTTCAAGCAGCAGCCCTCATTCATGGGCACGAATCCCAACGTGTACTCCACGGACTACTCCAACTTCTCCTGCGACCACGCCACCGGGATGGAGACCCAGGCGAAATTCGCCGACACCATCTATTCACGTGACGCGAACGGGATTTTCGTCAACCTGTTCATCCCGTCCGTGGTGAGCTGGGGGGACGGCGCCATGACGATCCGGCAGACCACCCGTTTCCCCGATGAGCCCCGCACCCGGATCACGGTCGCGGCCGGGCAGGCTACGGTGGCGCTTCGGGTCCGCATCCCGTCCTGGGTGGCAGGCCCGGCGCAGGCCTGGCTGAACGGCGCCCGGCTGGAAAAGCCCGGCGCCCCAGGAAGCTGGCTGGTTATCGAGCGGGACTGGCAGGCGGGCGACAGCCTGGAGGTCAGCCTGCCCATGCGACTGCGCCTGAATCCCACCCCGGACAACCCTGCGGTGCAGGCCGTGACGTACGGCCCGGTCGTGCTGAGCGGCGCGTACGGGGATCGCGCGGCCACGGCGATGCCCCGGCTTGACACCGAGTCGCTCGCGCTGACCTCCCGGGACCCGCTGACGTTCGGCGCGACCACAAGCAGCGCGACCACCACACGCCGCAAGACCACACGCGGCAGGACCACGGGCGGCGGGACCACCACCGTGCACGAGCCGGTAACGCTCCTGCCGATCGCGCGCATGCAGCACCAGTATTACAACGTGTACTGGATTACCTGACCGCCGGACTACCTGACCGCCGGTTCTGGCGGCCGGTTCTGGCGGCCGGATTACCTGCAGCCGGGTCCCCGCTGCTCACAGCCCAGGTGCCTGGCTCAGCTGCTACGGCGCCTGGCCGGGACGAGGGGCTATGCGATCTTCAGCGGAAGCCGGAGCGTGAGGATCGCGCCGCGTGGGGGTGCGTTTGCCGCGCCGATCGTGCTGCCCTGGTTTCGGAGCAGGCGGGCTGCGATGGTGAGTCCGAGGCCTGCTCCGATACGGCTGCTGCTGGGGGTGCGGGCCGTCAGCTCGAACAGGTGAGGAAGGAGGTCGGACGCGATGCCGGGACCGTCGTCGATGACGCGGACGAAGGCATGATCGGCATCTTCGCCGCAGGCGACGTCAACTGTGCCTCCTCGCGGCGTGTGACGCAACGCGTTGTCGAGGATGTTGGCGAGTGCGCGTTCGAACCCGTCGCGGTCGATCGGCACCGAGGGGTGAGTGTGAGCCGTCACTTGGAGCTTGACTCCACGCTCGCCGGCTGCGAGCTCGAACGCGGCGGTCGCGTCGGTGACCGCCTCGGCGAGGTCTGTGGTTTGCAGCCGGGGTCGCTCGTCGATGTCCGCCCGCGCGTAGTCGAACAGGCCGGTAACGAGCCGATCGATCTGCTGGGCCTTCGCTCGTGCTCGGTCGAGCCGCTCATGTGGATTGCCGATGCCAGTGGCGATTGCGTCGAGGTAGCCGCGCAGCGCGAAGAGCGGGGTGCGGAGGTCGTGGGCAATGGCGCTGACGAGCAGGCGTCGCTCGGCCTCGAGTCGCGCGTCGTACTCGGCTGTCTGCGCGAGCCGGGCGGCCATGCCTGTGACGGCTGTGGCGACGTTCTCGACTTCCCGGATCGGTGAGGTGGCGCGGGTCTCGAACGGGTCGCCGCCCGCGATCGCGTCGACCTGGGTGTTCAGGCGGCGAAGCGGGGCGACGAGCCAGCGGCTGGCCGCCCAGATCAGCAGCATCGCACCGGCGAGCAGGGAGGCAAGCCCTGACGTGAGCGCGACGAGCACCGGGCGCGTGCGATCGAGCGAGGGAGCGTAAAGATCGAGCGTGAGGGTTTTTCCCGACCCTCGGGCGAGCGGGAACAAGTAGGTCGCGGTCGGCTGGGCGGCGCTCGGGCTCGATGGGGTCGTGGCGGCGGGGGCCGGTCGACGCGGAGACGGCGCCGTCGCGGCGACGAGGCCGCTGCTCACGTAGACGACGCGCTTGCCCCCCAGCCACACCATCGTGAGCTGTGCGCGCAGCCCGAGCGTGGTGAGCTTTCGGCCCACGGCCTGTTGCCACCGCGTCGTCTCGGCCTGTGTCGCGTGGTGGCTGACATAGGCCGCCGCGGCGGCGAGTAGCTGAGCCCGGTCGCTGCGCTGGTTGCGGGCTTCGACGAGGTAACCAACGGCCGTCGCCCCGGCGGTGAGCAGGACCAGCGCGAGCATGGAGACGGCGAGAGCGACGCGAAGCGAGCCGCGGAGATGTCTCATCCGACGATATTGTTCGTGAGACCGCCGTCGAACCGGTAGCCGGCACCCCAGACGGTGACGATGTAGCGGGGATCGGCCGGGTCGTCCCCGATCTTCTCGCGCACCCGGCTGACGTAGACCGAGACGGCGCTGCGGTCGCCGTAACTTCCCCATAGGAGCTCGAACAGATGCTCGCGGCTGAACACCTGCCGCGGATGCTGGACGAACACCCGAAGCAATTCGAACTCGCGGGCGGTCATCCGCACCAGCCTGCCAGCGACGTGCACCTCGTGCGCGGCGAGATCAACCTCGAGGCTGCCGAACCGAAGCCGCCGCCCCAGGCCGCGGCCCGCGCCCGAGCGGCGCAAGACCGCCTTGACGCGTGCGACGACCTCCGATGGGGTCACTGACTTGACGATGTAGTCGTCGGCACCGAGCCCGAGGCCGCGCAGCTTGTCGGCGTCGCCGCCGCGGGCGCTCAGGAACAGGACCGGGACGTCGGAGGCGGAGCGGATGTCCCGGCAGAGGTCGAAGCCCGACGCCCCCGGGAGCATCACGTCCAGCAGCACGCAGTCCGGCGCTGTCCGCAGCGCCCCGGCCGCTTCCCCGGCATCGACAGCGAGCAGGACGCGGAAGCCGTCCGCCTCCAGGAAGTCCCGCATCAGCGCGGCGATCTCGGGCTCGTCCTCCACGACGAGCACCAGTG
>JAWWPY010000223.1:0-4344 GCA_033854735.1 Streptosporangiaceae bacterium
AGCCACGGCGGCGGTTCAGCAGAGGGCCAGGTCGAGGTTCTTGAGGCACTCGGTATCTGCGAGTCAACCGTCGGCGCACCAATCGTGTCGGGGATGGAGACCGTTCAGGTAGGCACGACTCCTAACGGGGTACCGGTCTTCGCCGACCGCCATGCATTCGCTGCCGATCTGGTAATCCCGGTTGCGCGCGTCAAGCCGCATACCGACTTCCGCGGCACCATCGAGAGCGGGCCTACCAAGATGCTCGTCATCGGCCTGGGGAATCGGAATGGCGCTGAGGCAATTCACTCCGTTGGCCTCGCGAGACTGTCTGAGACGATCGCCGAAGCCGGTCAGGTCGTCATCCGCGGGCTCAAGGTCCCGTTCTGCGTAGCGATCGTCGAGGATGCGCACGAGTCCGCAGCTGTCGTCGAGGTCGTCCCGTCTGAAGCGCTTGCAGCGCGGGAACCTGAGTTGCTATTGCTTGCCCGTGAGTGGATGCCCTATCTGCCAGTGCCGGACCTGGATGTACTGGTTGTCCAGGAAATGGGCAAGAACATCTCGGGTGACGGCATGGACCCGAATATCACTGGCCGCTTCTACGACCCGGTCTTCACCAGCGGCCCGAGCGTGCAGCGCCTGGCCGTTCTGGATCTCACTGCGGAGACCGGCGGCAACGCCACTGGTGTCGGCATGGCAGATATAGTGACCAGCCGCCTGGCCGGCAAGGTGGACTGGCATCAGACCTACACGAATGAGGTCACCTCGAACACTCCGCAGGGGGCCAGGCTTCCCTTGGTCGCGGTCGATGACGAGGAAGCCTTGGCCGTCGCGGTCAAGACACTGGGCTCTCCGCCGTCAGACAAGGTACGCCTGGGCTGGATCAAGAACACCTTGAGCCTGTCACGCCTCATGGTGACACTGCCGGTTCTGGAATCGCTCAACGGCAAGGCTCGCATACTCGGCGATCCAGCGCCGATCGGCTTCCACGAGGGCGCGCTCGACCTGCCCGCACTCTAGGGCTGCCGGGATTTCAGTTCAGCATCAGCGACAGCCAGGCCCGCGTCCAGCGCTTCTAGCAGCCGCAATGCGTCGTCTTCGCCGATGATCAGCGGGGGGGCGAGAAAAAGCGAGGTCTGCTCGCCGCTCGTGCCTATCAGGGCTCCAGCGTCGAGCGCAGCAGCCGCGACGCGCGCTGCCAGCGGCGCATCAGCGACATCGGCATACCAGTCGCGCCAATCCGGGCCGTGTAGCTCGATCGTCCAGTGCGTCCCCCGCCCGTCAACCCGGGACACGGCTGGATGGCTGGCGGCGATCTCGGTCAGCCCCTTGAGGAAGACGCTGTCGAGTTCTTGCGCATGCTGGGCGAGGCCGTCACGTTGCTGAACCCTGAGGTGAGCACGCAGGCCGGCGATCATTATCGGGTGTCCACGGAATGTGCTGAAGGTCTGCCAGCGCTGGCCCTCCAGCTGCTCGGCGATCCGCTGCGAGAGGATTACCGCGCCGGCGGGGCATGCACCTCCCGCGAGTGGCTTGCCCAGGGTGACGATGTCCGGCCGGGAGGCGCCCTGCTGGAATGCGAACCACGAGCCGGTGCGGCCGAACCCGGTCACGACTTCGTCGGCAATCCATAGTGCGCCGGTGCGGGCGGCGGCGGCCGCGACCGCATCCTGGTAGTCCGCGGAGTGGTAGACGCCGCCCTGGCTGTAGTCGAGGATGACGCACGCCGCTTCCTGCAACATGTCAACAGCAACGGCGGTCAGCTGGGCGGGCGGCACGTCCGGCTCACCGCCGACGATGCGCGCGCCATTGGGCTTGGGGAGCTGCCGGACAGCAGTACCGCGCGGAACAGGCCGGCTGCCTCCTTGCGCGGCGGAGAGCCCGCCGTGCCACTGGGGCTGCACGGTGACTTCGCGAGCAAGCCCTGACCCCCCGTGATAGGCGCGCTCGCGGGTGACCAGGACCTTGCGGCCGGTGAGCGCCTGGCAAAGCGACATCGCCAGGTCGTTGGCTTCGCTCCCGCTCATGCAGAACCGTACGGCTCCGATCAGGTCGGGATCCTCCGGGAAGGCCACTGAGGCAAGCTCGCTGATAGCTTCCTCACGCTCCCGGTAGTACCAGCCGTCGTTGACGATGGGGGCGTCCGCAGTCGCATGGATGGCCGCGACGATGTCAGGGTGGGCGTGGCCGAGAGCGGCTCCTGTGTCGGATCCGTCGATGACGCGACGACCGTCCTGGAGCACGAAGTGGACACCTTCGCCGCCGACGATGGATACGTCAGCGGAACGGCCGATGTTGAAGTCACTGAAAAGCAGGAGCGGGCGGCGGCTCATGATGCGGCTCCGTCTCGGGTGATCGTCCTGCCACCGAATCCCCATAGCTGCGGTGGGATCCCCTGAACGACAACCTCGGTCCGGTCCCGCACTTCCTCCCCGCAGGCAGCGCAGAGCCCGTCGGTCACAGCCGCGATGATCTTGTCGGCAACGCCGTCAGTGAGGCGGTAGTCGAACAGCTTTACTTCGATGAAAGGCACTTGCTGGTCTTCCTTTCCTGGGTACGTCATCTCGATGGATGGGCTGAGGCTCGCGCCGGACTGACGGAAATCCTCATGCCAGCGGAAGGCTGCCCTCCCGCCGTTGCGCGACCGCGTGGAGGATGGCGATCCATTCAGCTCGGATAGAACGTGCCTGGCCGACGCTGACTTCGGTGAAGCGGAATTTGCTGCCTGGTCCGAGTTGCGCCATGCGTGAGACATCGGCACCGATCAGGCAGCCGATCTTGGCGTACGCCCCGCTGGTGCCGCAGTCTCGGCCCAGGCAGATGATCTCCTTCCCGCCAGCGACCTGTATCCCACCGACCGGGTTCCCCTCCTCGACGATGTCGGTCGGGCCGGAGCCGGTGTCCGGTGTCCGGGGGACCGGCAGAACCGCGGGGCTCGTCCCGTCGATGCGATAGCCCACTCTGTTGCTGCGTGGCGAAACCCGGTAGCTCTCAGTGGTGAACGCCGCGAAGGCGGAGTCGTGGAAGTACTCCCGCTGTGGCCCGCGGGTGAATCGAAGTTGGCTGGGCGGGCTGCACAGGAAAGCGTGTTCCTCGACCGCCGCCACCATAGGGGCGCGCGCTGCCCGGTCAGCGTCCAGGCTCAATACGTCCCCGGCCCTGAGCCGGCGGCCCTGATGCCCGCCAAGCTGGCCATCGAGGTACGTCGACGCGCTGCCGAAGATGCGATCGCCCGCGATGCCTCCCCCGGCGATTCCCAGGTACCCGAAGCAGCCATGCCGGGCGACGCCTGTCTGCAGGACGTCGCCCCGCTTCAGTTGGAGGGGCGTGGCCAGGGGCACGCCCGTGCCGTTCACCGTCGCGGCCATGTCAGCGCCGGTCAGCGCGACCGTTACCGGCGCAATGATCTGATACCGCCCGCCCTTAAGGACCTGCTCGATCGCGGCCGCCCCGGGCGGGTTTCCCAGAACCAGGCAGCTGAGACTGTAGGCCAAGTCGTCGGCCGCGCCGCCCGGCGGAATCCCCGAGGCAAGTCCCGCGCGCCTGCCGTGGTCCTGCAGCGTCGGGCTGAGTCCCGGAGCCAGGACCAGCATCACGTCCACGTCAGTTCTCCATCCGCGACACGGCAGGAGCCGGGCTCGATGGCGTAGGTGTAGCTGCCATTGGCGACCTCCTCGGCGATCGCGGCGGCGGCGTCCGGCGCGATGGCCTCGAGTACGATCCGGTCGCCCGGCTGCAGCAGTGTCGGGCTGTCCCTGAACGCCGGCAGGGTCGCCTGCGGCTGGTAGATCGGAACCGCAAGCCGACCCACCATCTGGAACCCCCCAGGTGACGCGACCGAGTACAGGCTGATGCTCGACCCGCCAAGTCCGACGGTGCCCGGTGGCGTGGTAGTCCGTGGACTCGCGTATTTGGGAGCGGTGAGCGCACGGGAGCCGTCCACCCACATGCAGTTCGCCATCCCGGGGGAGAAACTCACCATGCCGGCGAACTGCATGGCCTGCAGCCGGTCCACGGTATCGGCCATGGACAGGCCATTGACGTCGGCTACGAAGGCCAGATCCGGCCCGCTGTCACCCCCATAGACGGTTGGCAGCGTCAGCACCCTGGACTCGAACTCGATCTCACGCGCGGCCAGAGCCGAAGCAGCCTCAGCAATGGCCTCCTCGATGGCGGCAGGTTCCGCGACGCTTGCATCAAGCCACAGCAGCAGGGTGGTCCAGCCGGGCACCATCGCGATGATGCTGCCCGCGATGCCTGATTCAGCCAACTGCTGTTCCAGCCGCAGCACTCCGGCGACTGACCAGATGTCCACCTGCTCGAACAGGCGGATCGTCAGGTAGCTCTCCCCGCACCAGGTGAGCT
>JAWWPY010000224.1:0-4275 GCA_033854735.1 Streptosporangiaceae bacterium
TCCAGCTGGTCAGGCTGTACGGGGCAGACCCGGCCAAGGTCTGGACCGTGAACCCGGGAGTGGTCCTCGCGGTGTTCCGGCCCGGCCCGGCGGCCGAGGCCCGGGCGCGGCTCGGCCTGCCCGCGGACGGGACCGTGGTGGTCTTCGCGGGCCGGGTGCAGCCGCTGAAGGCACCCGACCTGGTGCTGCGCGCCGCCGCGCAGCTGGTCCGGGATGACCCGGCGCTGGCCCGCACCCTGACCCTCGCGTTCATCGGCGGCCCCAGCGGGACGGGGCGGGCTGACCCGGACGGGCTCATCGAGCTGGCGCACCACCTGGGGATCGCCGGCCTGGTCCGGCTGGAGCCACCGTGCCCCCAGCGGGAGCTGGCCGACTGGTACCGGGCCGCGACTGTGGTCATGGTCCCCTCGTACTCGGAGTCGTTCGGCCTGGTCGCCGTGGAAGCCCAGGCGTGCGGCACCCCGGTGATCGCGGCCGCAGTGGGCGGCCTGCGCACCGCGGTCAAGCACGGCGAGTCAGGCCTCCTGGTCAACGACCATGATCCGGCCAGCTACGCGCGGGCGCTCCGCGAGCTCATCACCTCGCCCGCCCGGCGGGAGCAGCTCTCGCGCGGCGGCGTGGCGCACGCCTCCCGGTTCGGCTGGTCCCGCACCGTCGACCGGCTGATGAGCGTCTACGCGGGCGCCATGACCAGTGTCCCTGTTGATGAGGGCGGGGTGCCCGCCAGCTTCACCCGTGCCCTGCCGTCATGAACCAGTCCCACTCAGGGCTGCGGATTCAGCCGGAGGCTCATCCTCCCGCGGGCGGCCCGCTCTCTGGCGCCCGGCCTAGCCAGCGGAGCAGGTTCGACCACAGCGTCCGGTACCCGGGCCAGGCGAGGAACTCTGGCGGGGCCCAGTGCGGGGCGCAGTCGGAGGTAAAGACCGCGCTCCGCCCGGCGTGATACTCCCAGCAAGCCACCAACGGATCGCCGCCGCAGCGCACCAGCACCTCCGCCTCGGGCCGCGGGGTGACCCGGTTGTAGCCGAGCAAGGCCGGCCACGGGGCGGGGACGTCGCGCAGCACCGGGTGGCCGGGCGCCTCCGGCATCGGCACCGCGCCCTGGGGCTGCTCGGCCCGGTCGTCCACGGCGCTGATCAGCACGGGCAAAGCGTCCTCGACCGGCGTGCCGTGATACCTCGCCTTGGCTTCGATACCGGCAAACGACAGATAACCGCCGATCATCAGCAGCCCGCCGCCGCCCCGGGCGTACTGCTCGACGGCGGCCAGCCGGTCCGGGGCGGGCTGCGATCGCTCGAAGGTCTGCGGGGCCAGCAGGATGCTGTTGGCGCCGATGTCGCTGAGGATCACCGCGTCATAGGCGGCTAGCTCGTCCGCTGACCCGGGGAACTGGGCAGGCACGAGATGGCCGGGCAGGTAGTCGACCTCGATGCCCTGCTGCGCCAGCACCTCGCGCAGGTAGTCGGCCCCCTCGACGTAGGAGCTCGTCGTGAACGAGTCCACGCCCTTGATGTGCAGACTGTGGGTAACCCAGCTCTCGCCGCAAAGCAGCACGCGCATGACACCGACCTCGCCTTTCGCTCAACCCAACGAATTTCACCAACGAACCCCGCGCAACTGATTCCATCCAGCGCACTGCGGGTTCAGCCCGGTGGGGCCGCCGACTCCCGGACGATGAGCTCGACCGGGAGCACCTCGGTGCGGGCCGGGGCGGCCGAGCCCGCGAGCCGCTCGAACAGCAACTCGACGCCGACCTGGGCCAGGCGCTCTACCGGTGACCTGATCGTGGTCAGCCGCGGCTGCACGTACTGGCTGAACCTCATGTCGTCAAAGCCCACCACCGACAGGTCCCCGGGCACCCTGACGCCGTGGGTCTCGGCCGCCGACAACATCCCGAGCGCGATGTAGTCGCTGGCCACGAACGCCGCGGTCGGCGGCTGCCCGGCGGCCAGCAGCCGGGGCAACGCGCTCATCCCGAACTGCTCGGTGAACTGCCCGGCCAGGCTCAGCTGCTGGGACGGGTCGATGCCGCCCTTGCGCAACGCGTCCTCGTACCCGCGACGGCGCTCCTGCTGGGAGCCGAGCTCGGCGGGGCCCGAGATGAAGGCGATCCGCCGGTGGCCCAGCGCCACCAGGTAGCTCGCGGCCTGGTAGCCACCCGCGTAGTCATCCATCACGACGGTGTGCACGTCGGGCAGGCCGGCGATCGGCTCGTCCACCACCACGACCGGCAAGCCGCCGCGGATGGCGGCGGCCAGCCGCTCGTTCGACCGGAACGAGCCAAGGTAGAGCATCCCGTCGATGGCGCCGGAGGCAAGCAGGTCGATGTAGCTGGCCTCCTTGGCCGCCTGGCTCCTGGTCGAGCACAGCAACACCAGCAGGCCGCGCCGCTCGACCGCCTCGACCACGTAGTCGGTGACCGCGCCGAAGTACGGGTTGCTGATCTCCGGCACCACGAAGCCGACGACGCCCGAACTCTGCTTGACGAGATTGCGCGCCTGCACGTTCGGCACGTAACCGAGGTCACGGACCGCGTCAAGCATCCGCGCCTCGGTGGCGGACGAGACGCGCAACTGGCCGTTGAGATACCGGGAGACCGTCGAGGCCGACACCCCGGCTGCCCTCGCCACGTCCTGGATCGTCGCCACCTAGCTCCCCAACACCCAGCTCCGCAACACCGGGATGCGACGCCATTTAGACGATCGGTTGCGTAGTTCAGACCGCAGCGCCATAGCGCGAGCCTACCCTGTCAGCCGGATCGCTTTACCAGCGTCGGCCTGGTCTGTGCCGCCCTAGTCCAACGTGTGATGGGTAACAGGCGGTCCTCACCTATTGACGTGCCTCCGGCGGGATAGTAATACTTGCGAAACCGATTGCGTAACTTATCTCACACTCGGGCTCTCCGACGCTGGCGAGCTGTCCTGTCGCTCCCGGCTGCGTCAATCCGCGGCCATGACTCTTCTGCTCGATGACGTTCCGCCCGGCTCACCGGGCCGCAACGATCGCGACCGGCCAGCCCGGCCGCGGAAGGAGGTCCCCGTGGCCGCCGAGACAGCCAGCACTGCCACCACGCCGCAGCTGCGGCGCAACGCCCTTGGCCTCCCGCAGGTGGTGTTCCAGGGCATCACGCACATAGCGCCGTCGATCAACATCGTCTTCACATTCCCGATCATCGCCCTCAAGGCCGGCCCGGACATGCCGATCTCGTTCCTGCTGACCACGATCGTCTGCTTCTTCATCGGGAACACGGTGTCGCAGTTCTCGAAGTACATGCCGTCCAGCGGGGGCTACTACTCCTTCGCCACCCGGGGGCTCGGCGCCCGCAGCGGCTTCATGACGACATGGAGCTACCTGATCTACGACATCATCGGCCCGGCCGGCGCCATCGGGTTCCTCGGCTACCTGATCTCCAACACCATCCAGTCCGCCTCCGGCGTCGACATCCCGTGGTGGATCTTCGCCGTCGCGACGTTCGCGGTCGTGTGGGCGCTGACCCATTTCGGGATCAATCTGTCGATGCGGACCACGGCCCTGTTCGGCGCGTTCGAGCTGCTGATCATGCTGGCGCTGGCGATCACCTTCCTGGTCTCCCCCGGCCACGGCACGTCATACGTGGCGCCGCTGCAGCCCAGCCACGCACCGCACGCGTTCGGCGGCGTCCTGGCCGGGATGGTCTTCTCGGTCCTCGCGCTCAGCGGGTTCGAGGCGCCCGCGCCGCTCGCCCAGGAGACGCGCAGGCCGGGTAGGTTCATCGGCCGGGCTGTCATGCTCTCGCTGTTCCTGATCGGCGGCTTCTACATCCTCACGTCCTACGCCAGCGCCATCGGCTGGGGCACCGGCAACATGGCCGCCTTCGCGTCCAGTGCGAACCCCTTCTACGCGCTCGGCCACACCCTGTGGGGCGCCGGCTGGTGGTTCGTGGTCATCGCCATCGTCAATAGCGCTATCGGCGTCGGGCTGGCCTGCACCAACGCCGCATCCCGGGTCATGTACACGATGGGGCAGGCCGGCACGCTGCCCGCGCGGTTCGGCCGGATCCACCCGGTGCACCACACCCCGACGTTCGCGATCGCCTTCCAGCAGATGACCGGGATCGTGGCCATCCTGCTGGTCGGCCTGCTGCTGGCCCCCGCGGACATCTTCGGGTTCCTGGGCACCATCGCGACGCTCGCCGTGATCATCCTCTACGTGATGGCGAACCTGGCCCTGACGGCCTACATCCGCCGGGAGCACCCAACAGATTTCAACGTCTGGCGGCATGGCGTCTTGCCCTGG
>JAWWPY010000225.1:0-19245 GCA_033854735.1 Streptosporangiaceae bacterium
CCGTCACCGCTGGGCGACCAGCCGAAGACGTTCGACCAGCTCCCCTACACCGGCTCGGGCCCGGGCAGCGGATATAATCCGCTCTACCCGTTCGCGTTCGGGCTGTCCTACACCACGTTCGCGGTCAGCGGGCTGTCGGCGACCAGCAGCGTGTCCCGCAACGGCACGGTGACCGCCAGCTTCACCGTGAAGAACACTGGCACCCGGGCGGGCACCGACATCGTGCCGGTGTACGTCCACCAGCCAGTCAGCGTGGTGCTCGTCCCGGATCAGCGGCTCGCGGGCTTCACCCGCGTGACGCTGGATCCGGGGCAGTCCAAGACGGTCCAGGTGTCCTTCCCCGTCTCCGTGCTGGCCGTGACGCCCGGTGACATCGAGGCCACCAGCCCGCCTGCGGTGGAACTCGGCGCCTACCAGGTGCAGATCGGCACGCCCGCCGCGCTCACCGCTAACCTCACCATCCACAACTGATCCAGTTCGTCTAGCGCATCACCCTGCGGCAGCCGTTACGGTCACATATGGTGCCGGGTTTCCGGGGCTTGTCCCCGGGCCGGCCGTGACCGGACGGCTGCCGCGGCGTGTTGCCCGGCCGGGGTGGCTGGGTGCCGCTCAGCTCACGGCCCAGTCCTGGATGTCGATCGTGGCGCCGCCGTATTCCGGCATGAAGATCGTCAGCCGGTTGCCCGCGGACAGCTGCGGATGGTCGATCAGCGCGTCGGAGAAGTAGATCGCCGAGGACGTGGATTTCAGGGCCCAGTCGGTCCAGCCCGATGCCGCGGAGGCCGTGGCGATGTGCAGTTTGTGCGTCGTGCTGTCTCCGCCGACGGTGTAGATGTTGTTGCTGGAGTCGACTCCGATGTCGCTGCGCGCTGACCGCTCGAGGAAGGGCGAATAGATCTGGTGCCAGACTCCGGAGGTGTCGCGGTAGTAATGCACGAGCACGGCGGTATTGCGGGCCGTGGTGAAGTTGCTTTGGCTCGCCGCGCTGGCCGGTAGCTGTGACGCCAGGACGTGGACGACGCCGTTGCTGTCGACGACCTGGGATTCCTGGTTGATCAGCCCGCGGTCCTGGCCGATGGCCCACACCGTGACACCGGGCGAGGCCGAGGTGATAAAGGTGCTTCCCGACGTGCCGATCTGGGTTCCAGCGTTGTTGTGCCAGGTGCGCCCGCGGTCGTCGCTGTAGGCGTACATGAGGTCGTGGTTGGTGCTGGCGTCCGGCGTTTCGCGCCAGCACCAGGTCACGTCGAGGCGCCCGCTGCGGTCGTATTCGATGCCGAACAGGTATGCGTTCTGGCTCCTGGTGACGCCGTCGATGAACTCCCCGACGTAGGTCCAGGACGGGCTGTTGTACTCGTAGAGGACCTCGTTACCCGAACCGCTGGCGCCCACGCGGAGAGCCAGCTGCAGCCGGTTACCCGGGGCGTTGATGAAGGCCGGGTAGGTGACCTGGGTCAGCGTGGTGCCGGTCAGCTGACTTTGGGTGGCGCCGAAGTCCGACGCCGTCCACGCGTGGCTGCTGGGGGCGGTGGCCAGCCCGGTGATGGACTTGCGGTAGCGCAGCGCGGCGTCGTGCATGTCGAAGGCGAGGTGAATGGTCCCGTCGCTGTGGGCAATACCGATGCAGATCACGTTATGGGAGTCGGTTGAGGTCGTCGTGTAATCGGTCAGCACGACGTTCTGCCATGAGCCCGAGGGCAACGGCCGGCGCGAGACGTTGACATGCCCTGAGGAGTCCCAGTACGCCGTGTACTCCCAGCCGTTGTAACTGGTCAGGCCGTCCTGCTGGAACGACTCGCCGTTCATGTATCCGGTGTAGGTGAGCGCCGTATCGCCGTGCGCCGTGAGATGCGTGGTCGATTGGAAAGTGATGTTCGGGGCAGCGGCCTGCGCGGCTTGCGGGGCCAGGACGCCAGTGATCATCGCCGCGATCGTCAGGCCACTGAGAGACAGGCCACTGAGAGACAGGCCACTGAGAAACGCGCCCGACCGCCCAAGCGTGAAACGTTTCATGTGATCACAGGCTCTCTGGCTCGAAGGATTCAAACCCGCTCCGCAACTTCCCCTCACCTAGCCAACGGCAGCGGTGTGGGCGTTGGTGTCGTCCTGGCGGCAGCGGTGTGGCATTGGTGTCGTGCGGAGTTGTGCGAAACGTAATCGTCACGGTGGAGCGAGTCAAGACCTCCTGGGACCGCCCGGTAGCGGCGCAGGAAGGCCTCTTATGATTGGCTCCTATTTGCGCACCAATGGTGTCAGGTGCCACTTCAGTTTCGCCGGCGGCGGTCCGGTTCTGGTCAGGCCTCCAGGGCGGCGCGGACCAGGTCGCGCAGCTCGTCATCCGGGATGCCGGCCGCGTCCTCGGGCCGGAGCTGGATGGTTCCCTTGCTCGTCTTGAGCGCGGGGTGCCGGGAGCTGAAGACGGCGCCGCGCTCCTGTGGCCAGCCGTAGAGTGACACGCCATGCTTCCACGCGCCGACATAGAGGCGGCGGGAGCCCACTTTATAGGTGGGAATCCGGTACGACAGGACCACGGCCGCGTCGGGATACGCGGCGAGGATCAGCCGGTGGATCCGGTCGAACAGGGGACGGTGCTCAGGGGTGATGGCGTCGATGTAACCCTGCACTGCCTCGTCCACCCTCCCATTATCGGAGAAGACACGGCCGGTTACGTGTCGATCCGGTCCAGGCCCGTTCGTGTAGGGGAGGTGAGACCCCAGCGCGCTGCGGAGCATCACATGGCGGCCTCGTGCGCGGCTTGGAGCCACTCGAGAAGCTGTGCATCGATGTCGCCGGCGCTGGTGATGCGGACCCGGTGGGTGAACAGCGCGTTGAACTTCGCCGCAGACTCCAGCCGGCCGGTCGTGCTGGTTCCGGGCGGCATGATGAGGCCGAGGTCGATGCGGCCAGCCGCGGCGGGCTGGAGCATGGCGAACTGCTTGCGCCTGCGGAGACTCAGGTAGCCCTTCTTCGGGGCGATCTCGACTTCGCCGAGGGCGAGGACCGCGTTCATCAGTCCGTCGTGCAATGGCCGCAAGGCTGCCTTCGGGCCCGAGTACATGGTGCTCACCGCGTCGCTGACGCTGCCACCCTCGGTGCCCTGCTCCGCGCGGGCGCGGGCGAGCAGTGAAACCCGGTGGGCGGCGCCGTGGGCCATGCCATGCTGCGTCTTGAGCATCGACACGACCTCGTTGTGCTTGCTCAGGCCGCTCTGGTCGATGACCGCGAACCAGTGCGCAAGCGGCTGGCCGTAGGCGGATTCGATGTTGCGGATCTGGGACGCAATGGCCGCGTCAACGCCCTCACTCACTGTGGCATATCCATGCTCATCAGCGGGCGGACCTCCACGGACCCGAAGCTCGCCGCGGGGATGGTCGCGGCCCACTTCAGCGCCGAGTCCAGATCCTCGCACTCGAGCAGGTAGTAGCCGCCGAGCTGTTCCTTGATCTCCGCGAACGGCCCGTCGGTCAGCAGTGTCTCACCGTCACGCACCCGGATCGTGGTAGCTGAGGTGACCGGCTGAAGAGGCGCGCTATCCAGCAGGACACCAGCCTTGGCCATGGCCTCAGTCGCCGCGCCGTAATCGGCCAGCATCCGCCCGAACTCCGGGCTTCCCGGCACCGGGCCGGCTGTCGGCTCCCCATAGAGAAGGCACATGAACTTCATCCCGTTACCTCCCGCCACGCGCGCGACGATCGCCCGCATCATCTGTAGTCGAACGAAGGCTCCCCGAATCGACAGTGTCCCGGCAACTCTTTGGCGAAACCTGCCGATGACTCCGCACTGATCAGCTGCCTCCGCGGCGATCGTCGCGACGCTATGCGCCTGGCCTTCAGTGGCCGAGCGTTTGGTAGGTCGCGGCCCAGAAGGCGGGCTCGACCGCCGGGCTTCCGGTGGAGGAGAGCACCTGGGTGCAGAGGATGGCGACGAGGTCCTCTTCGGGGTCGTTGGCCCACACTGTGCCGAAGCCACCCCTCCAGCCGTATCCCTTCGGGCCTCGGCCTGCGGTTTCGGGCGGGACGATGATGGAAAGGCCGAAGCCCCATCCGCGGCCATCCAGGATGGGGCCTGCTGTGTCGCGCTGCTCCGGGGTCAGCTGATCGGTTGTCATGGCCGCCACCAGCTCTGGCGCCACGATGGTCTGGCCGCGGTGCGTGCCGCCAGCCAGCAGCATCCGGCCGAAGGCCAGGTAGTCGCCGACAGTGGAGACCAGGCCGGCCCCACAGTCGGCGAACACCCGCGGGCGCGACCACTGGTCGTCGTCGTCGAAGGGCTCAAGCGCCCCGCCGGCCTCCTGGTAGCACGGCGCGAGCCGGTGGAGTTCGGAACCCGGAACCCGGAAGCCGGTGTCGTTCATGCCCAGGGGATCGAAGATGTGCTCCCGGAAGAACGACTCCACTGGCTGGCGGGCGGCCCGGGCGATGAGCACGCCCAGGATCTGCGAGCTGGTGTTGTATCGCCACTGCTGGCCAGGCTGGTCCATGAGCGGCAGGGTGCCCATCCGGCGCAGCCATTCGTCGGGGCCGTGCGGAGTGACCGGCGTGGGCGGTCCGACCGACCTCAGCTCCAGGGCCTGCTCGGCCTCCAGGATCGGGTACTCGCTCGGCGGGGCCAGGATCATTCCGAAGCCAGCCCGGAAGGTGAGCAGGTCCCGGACGGTGATCGGCCGGTCAGCGGCCACAGTGTCGTCGACCGGCCCGTTAAGGTGGCGCAGCACCCCCCGGCCGGCCAGCTCCGGCAGCAGCCGGCCGACCGGCTCGTCGAGCATGAGCTGCCCCTGGCCGACTAGCTGGAGCGTTGCTACCGCTGTGATCGGCCTGGTCATCGACGTGATGCGGAAGATAGCGTCCGGCCGAATCGGCTCGCTGCCGTCGGCCGCGGCGGTGCCGATGGCTTCCACATGGACGTCATCTCCCCGGCTGATGGCCAGGACCATGCCCGGCACGCTGCCCGCGCTGACGTGGCCAGTCATCGCGTCATGGAGCTGCCTCAAGCCGGCCTCCGGCAAGCCTCGGGTGCGCATCACTCTGGTCCCTTCGCAGTCAATCCGTGCACCGGCCCTTCCCGGCAAACTACAGACCGATCTGCCATGCCGGACTCATCGCCAGGTGTCCTCCTTCCGCCGGCCGGAGAGGTCAGCTGAGCTTGAGCCGCTCCGCGAACGCCGAGATCTCGTCCCGCTGTTCTCGCGGATCGGTCGCCGCGGTGCTAACCACCAGCCGGGTCACTCCCTTGGCGGCAAAGGTCTCGGCGTCCGCGCTGGACATGCCGATCGCCCCCCAGCGTGTGTACTCAAGGGCATCGGCATCCCGGCCGCCGTCAAGCGCCGTCTGGCGCATGATTTCTATCTGGGCGGCCCGTTCCTGGCCGCCGACGGCGCCCCCTGGGAAGTAGCCGTCTCCCCGTAGACCGGCGCGCCGTGCGGCGGCCCGGCTCGATCCGCCGACGTGGACCGGTAGCGTTCCCGCGTTGTGCGGCTTCGGGAAGCTGCACAGCCTGGTGAACGAGAAGAACTCGCCGTTGAAACTGACGCCGCTCTCGCCGCCCGCCCACAACAGGCGCAACACGTCGATTGCCTCGTCAGCCCGGCGACCGCGCGCCGCGAAGTCGACGCCGACCGCTTCCGCCTCGCCCGGCAGAGTGCCAAGCCCAACGGTCAGCAGGCGCATCCGTCCCTTCGAGAGCACGTCGATCGTGGCCAGCCGCTTGGCCAGCACGACCGGGTGGTGATAAGGCAGCAGCAGGATCCCCGTCCCGAGAAGGATCCGCCTGGTCGCAGCCGCCACGAAACTCAGGCACTCGAGCGGGTCCGCGATCGGCAGCGACGGCGGGATCTCGATGGGACCCAGCATCGCACCGGGATACAGCACGATGTGCTCAGGCACATAGAAGGACTCGAAGCCGCAGTCCTCGGCGTGCCTGGCGAACGCGGCTATCTGGTCGGGGTCAACACCGTAATAACCCGTGTTGTAGCTAATTCCGAACTTCACGGCATCCTCAGTCCAGCCATGTTCCACAAGGTAGCGGCCGTACCCCGGTACGGAGTCAACGGACCGAGCCGGGCGATTCGCGGGAGGCCACCGGCCAGCCCTCGCCGCCGGCCGCGGGCGCGCGGTCATAGGGCCGGCGGCAATTGGATACTTATCACTGGGTTCGGCCAGTATGGTGGCGAGCATCGTAGATCCCGCCGAAGCATGATAAGTTCCGGATGCCAATGTGGTGCCCAGCGGTCTGAAGCCGATGGAATGCATGGATCATGAACTTCGATCTCGCCAGTGTCGCCGAGTCGCGGACGGTCATACTTGTCGAAGGGACAAGCGACCAGGCCGCGCTCGAAGCGCTGGCTGAGCGGCGCGGCCGGGCTCTCGATACCCACGGCATCACCATTGTGCAAATGGGAGGCGCGACCAATATCGGCCGCTTCCTGCGCCTGTTCGGCCCTCGCGGGCTCGGCGTCAGGCTGGCTGGGCTGTGTGACGCCGCCGAAGAAGGCTACTTCCGGAGTGCCCTCGAGCGGGCCGGCGTCGGCTCCGGCCTGTCCCGCGCCGGTATGGAAGCACTCGGTTTCTACGTGTGCACCCCCGACCTGGAGGACGAGTTGATCCGTGCGCTCGGCGTCGCCTCGGTCGAGCACATCATCCAGGCTCACGGTGAGATCCGGTCCTTCCGGGTCCTCCAGAAGCAGCCCGCACAGCGAGGACGGAGTCCCGAAAGGCAGCTTCACCGCTTCATGGGAACCCGGGCGGGCCGGAAGAGCCAATACGCGCGCCTGCTCGTGGACGCGCTCGATCTAGCCCGAGTCCCCCGGCCACTTGACCAGGTGCTGGCTCATTCGACCCGTTAGCCCCGTCGACAGGAAAGGAGCACGTTCATGCTCGCTGTCTACCGGCAGGTCTACGACCCGCTCGGCAACTCACTCGGGCTGTCCTCGATCGTGGCCGCGCTGCCACTCGTCGTGCTATTCGTGCTGCTCGGAATATTGCGCATGCGCGCCTGGCTTGCGTCGATCATTGGACTGGTGGTCGCCCTAATAGTCGCGGTGGCCGCCTACTCGATGCCCCTCGGCACCGCCGTGAACAGTGGGCTGCTCGGTGCCGCCTTCGGGTTCTTCCCCATTATGTGGATCGTCATCAACGCCATCTGGATCTACAACCTGACCGTCGAGACCGGCCATTTCGACGTGCTCCGCCGGTCTTTCGCGTCAATCAGCGACGACCAGCGGATCCAGGCGATCATCATCGCTTTCTGCTTCGGGGCCCTGATGGAGGCCCTCGCCGGGTTCGGCACGCCGGTGGCCATCAGTGCCGTCATGCTCATCGCACTCGGCTTCCGCCCGCTCAAGGCAGCTACGGTCGCGCTGGTCGCGAACACCGCGCCGGTCGCTTTCGGGGCGCTCGCAGTGCCGATTACCACGCTCGCGACGGTCACCAAGCTGCCGGTCGGCGACCTGGGTGCCATGGTCGGCCGCCAGACACCAGTCCTGGCCGTATTTGTCCCGCTTGCCCTGGTGTTCATCGTCGACGGCCGGCGTGCTTTGCGCCAGGTATGGCCACCGGCGCTGCTGTGCGGAGTGACCTTCGCCATCTTCCAGTACCTCGCGTCCAACTTCTGGTCCGTCCCGCTCACCGACATAGTCGCGTCGCTCGCCTCGGCGCTGGCCGTGCTGGCCCTCACCCGCGTCTGGCACGCGAAGGAGGGCTACGTCGAGGCGGCCGGCGATGAGGAGCCCGCGCGGACGGGCTCCGCGCCCCAGGAGGCGCGCGTCTCCGCTGACACCGGAGAGGCCCGGCCCGTCGAGGCCGCCCCGGCCCCCTCGGGCACCGGTAGCGCTGTCCGTGACACGCCCGGCGATATCTTGAAGGCTTACGCGCCGTACCTGATCATCATCGTGGTTTTCGTGGTCGCCACCCGGATACCCGCCATCACCGGCGTCGCTCCCAAGAAGCCGGGCGCTGGTGGAACCGGCCTGGAGTCGGTGACCCGCATCTACGACTGGCCGGGCCTGCACATCGTCAGCGGCGCAGGGAAAGCCGTGGCCACCACGTTCAAGCTGAACATCCTGTCAGCGGCGGGCACCCTGCTGCTGATCTCCGGCCTGCTCACGATGATCGCGCTGAAAGTAGGGGCCGGCCGGGCGGTGCGCGCCTACGGACGCACGCTCGCCCAGCTGAAAGTCGCGATCCTCACCGTGATGACCGTGCTGGCCCTCGGCTTCGTTATGAACGAGTCCGGGGAGACCCAGACACTGGGGTTGTGGATGGCCGGGGCGGGAGGCCTGTTCGCGCTGCTGTCCCCGATCCTGGGCTGGCTCGGCGTCGCGGTCACCGGCTCGGACACCTCGTCGAACACGCTGTTCGGGGGCCTGCAGATCACTGCCGCGGCGCAAGCGCACCTGTCGCCGACGCTGCTCGCCGCGGCGAACTCCTCGGGCGGCGTGCTCGGGAAGATGATCTCGCCCCAGAACCTCGCCATCGCGGCCGGTGCCGTCGGGCTGCAGGGGCGCGAGGGCGATATCTTCCGGCGCGTGATCCTGTGGAGCGTCGCGTTTGTGGCCCTTATGTGCCTGCTCGTCTACCTGCAGTCGACCTCTGTCTTGTCGTGGATGGTGGTAAAACCCTGAACCCGTCGGCATCTGGCGCCACCGTCCCGGCGTGAATCCCAGATACATGGGATGGGCTGGCCATGCCCGGCGCATCAGGCTGGGGGCATCCGATATCCACCACACGGAGGTCACCATGTTTGCCAGGACGTCTACATGGACTGGTTCGCCCGAGGCGCTGCAGAAGTGGGCCGACCACGTCACCAGCCAGGTCGCGCCGATGGTTCGCGGTCTTCCCGGTATCGCCGGGGCGGTGTTTCTCCTCGACCGTGCCGACGGGGCGGCGATGACGCTGACCCTGTGGGACAGCCAGGAGGCGGCGCTGGTGAGCGATCAGCACGCCGACGCCAGCCGGGCCGCCACGATCGCCGCGACCGGTGTTGAGCTGGTGGAACGAGGCCGGTACGAGATTGTGACGAGGTTCTAGTATGGGCTGACAGAGAGGTGGCCCATGGCCAGCCCGGATACGGTGCGGGGCGTCACGGCGTCTATCGTCGCCGTGTGCCACCAGGGTCATCCGCCGGAGCGGCTCAAGGCTGAGGTGCTGACGCGGCTGCGGCGGGTACTGCCCGTTGACGCGCTGTGGTGGGCTACGAGCGACCCGGCGACGCTGCTGTTCACCCAGGCGTTCCGTGAGGGCATCCCGGACCGGATGATCCCGTATTTCGTGGAGAACGAGTTCCTGGGCCACGACGTCAACCAGTGGACCGATCTGGCCCAGGATCCCGCCGGGATACGCACTCTCACCAGTGCGACCGGCGGCGACCTTGAGACCAGCGCCCGCTTTCGTGACCTGTTCCAGCCGCTCGGCCTCGGCGACGAACTGCGTGTGGTGCTGCGTACCGGCAACGCATGCTGGGGTCTGATGTGCCTGCACCGTGAGACCGGCCGGATTTTCTCCAACGACGACCTGCAGCTGGTCAGGCGGCTCGCACCGCATCTGGCCGAGGGCCTGCGCGCCGGCCTGCTGATGCCGAGCGCCGCCACGAGCTCGGTCGCGGATGCGCCCGGGCTGGTCGTGCTCGATCAATCCGGCGAGATGGTGACGGCCACGGCGGCTGCGCACGCCTGGTTCGCCGAACTGGGCCAGGACGCACAGGACGGATCGCCGGCGCCGGCCGAAGTCAGCACGGCGGCCGCGCAGCTGCGCCGCGCCAGCGCGGCTGACCCGATGGCGCCGAAGCTGACGGTGCCGAGACTGCGGGTCCGCACCCGGGCGGGCCGCTGGGTCGTCCTGCATGCGTCGTGGCTGCACCTCGCCCAGGGCGAGCCCGCGCGGATCGCGGTCATCATCGAGGCCGCGGCGCCGGCCGAGGTGGCCGCCGTGATCATGCAGGCGTACGGCCTGACCGAGCGGGAGCGAGCCGTCACCGGCCTGGTGTGCCAGGGCCGCTCCACCGCCCAGATCGCGGCCGAACTGTGGATTTCCGCGAATACCGTCCAGGACCATCTCAAGTCCGTGTTCGACAAGACCGGTGTCCGCAGCCGCCGTGAGGTGATGGCGGTCATCCTCCGCGACCACTACCTGCCGGGCCTCAAGCAGTCCCGCCCAGTCGGCCCGGCTGGCTTCTTCATCCCGGGAACGGCACCGTCTGGCGCGCGCGGCTCCTCCTTACCGCACGGCGCAGAGCCTCCTGACCGATCTCGGTAATGACCTCTTCGGCGTTTGGCTGTTTCGGCCGGGGGCAGTGGGTGCGATCGGGTGGCAGTAACCCGTGCGCTTCGTGCGGGGAGGGTACCCGAACGCGGAGGTGGACCGATGTCGGCTGGACTTGGCTTGCGAAGACGTAGGCGCGGATATGCCCGGAACCGCGAGGGATACAGGGGGAACCGGGAGGGAAACCGCCGCTGGCCCCGCTACACCCGGTCTTATTCGCGCCGGCGGAACGGGAATGGCTACGGCGCCAGGAGCACAGGGGGATCCGGCGCCATCAACGCCTTCGCCCGCCTGGGTTTCGTCGCTCGCGGCATTGCCTACATCGTCATCGGGGTAATCGCGATTATGGTCGCCCTCGGCATCGCGCAGCATTCGCCGGACCGCGCTGGAGCGATCGAGGCGATTGCGACCAAGCCCTTCGGATACCTGCTCCTGTGGATCCTCGTCGTCGGGTTCCTGGCGCTGGCCGTGTGGAGGTTCGTCCAAGCCGCCGTGGTGCGACTTAACCTGACCGAGGGACACAGGGTCAGGGCGTTCATCTACGGCGTCGGGTACGCAATCCTGTTCGTCAGCACTCTGATGTTCGTCGTGCACGGCCGGACGCCGACCGGAAGTGACGCCGCCGCCCGCGACTACACCGCCCAGGTACTGTCTCTCGACGGTGGCCAGGTCATCCTCGCCTTCGCGGGGATCGTGCTGGTCGTACTCGGCATCGTCATGGCGGTCCGGGGCTTCGGCGCCGAGTTCACCCGGCATCTGCGCATGGGATGGATGAGCGGCTCCACCCAGGACACGGTGATCAGGCTCGGCCAGGCTGGTTACGTCGCACGCGGCGTGGTCCTCGTCGGTATCGGGGTCGCCGCCTTCGACGCGGCTGTCACCTACGACGCGGCCAGAGCTGAGGGCATCGACGGAGTGCTCCGCTCGTTTGCCCAGACCCCCTTCGGCCCGTGGCTGCTCGTTCTCGTTGCACTCGGCCTGATCGCTTTCGGGATCCTGTCATTCTTCGAGGCCAAGTGGCGCCGTACCCTGGGCGGGGTCCCTGTCTGAGTGAGATGGGGCCAGGGCGAGCGCGGCGTCTCTGCTCGACTACCTCGAAGCCTTCATGACGTCGTAGTCGGCTGTTTCGTTGCTATATTTTTATTATTGTCCCTGTTCTAGTCTTCGATTCGAACATGTTATCGTCCTCCGTATGGCGGACGGGCAGGGAGTGTTCGGCGGATACCCTCCGCCGGTCGGGACGGTGCCGATGCTAGGCCGGGTGCCCGCAGGCGAACTGATCGACAGCGCCCGGCACGAGCCGAAGCTGAGGAACGCGGAGGTGATCCACTCCGACATGTCCTGGCGGCGGGTCTCCGTGCTGGCGTGGGCGATGCACCGCAACGGGTGGGCGGTGCTGATCCGATGGCCCGACGGCCGCGAAGACTGGCGGGGGTATGACGGCCGGTACATCCGCCCAGCATTAAGCCTGGCGGCTGGGCTACCGCCCAGCCCTCCCCGGAATATGCGCCGGGGAAACAGGCACCCGGGACTCCGGGAAGGGCTGGGCTTGCTACGGCCGCAGCGGCTCAGTACCCGCCGCCCCCGTAGCCTCCCCCACCAGAGCCGGACGAGGACCCAGTTGAAGCTGACGTCGGGCTAGTTGAGGCTGACGCCGAGCCGGTGACTGGCACGACGTGCCATTTGCCTCCCGCGCCGTTGCCATTGGCCTGACCGGGAGTCTGATCGCCCGAGTAGAGGTAGATCGGGTACCCGTTGATGGTGACCTGCTTTGTCCCATCAGCCCGAGTGATCATCCCGAGCGGGCCGGGCATCGTCGCGCCGGGCGGTGGCTGCACTGTCCCGGTCAGCGGCGGCCACGTCGACGCGCAACTGCCGGTGCACGTCGAAGTGCCGCTGCCCGGCTTGTCCTCGGTGAAGTAGTACAGGACGTATCCTCCGGCGCTGGTCAGGATCGTGCCGCCGGTGGTTTTCTCGATCTTCAGCGTCACCGCGGCGCTGGATGAGGGCACCGCGGCCTGGCTCGGCGAGGACCCGGAGGAGGCCGAACTGGCCCCGGACGAGCCGTAGGGGCTAGTTCCACAGGCTGCTGCCGCGAATGCGACAGCAGTGAGCCCGCCAGCCGCCAACCATCGGTTACGCATACTCACTCTCCTCTGCGTTCGCGTAATCGGGGTCACGCACTATCACACTGATCTGCAGGGCCAGGCGGTTCACCCTGTCGGCATGTAGGTAATCAGCCGGTAAGAACTTTCGCGGACCCGTGCCAGGCGGCCGTGGTGACCAATCTCGACCGTTCCGCCAGCCAGTGCCTAGTGGGCGGGCGGGGCTCCGAGCGTGAAGGTTGTCTCGATGTCCTGACGTGTCACCGCGGGGCCCGGGATATCGGTCGGGCCGCTCACGGCGAGCCCGTTCACGAAGATCGCGAGTTGGCGCCCGGCGATCAGGGGCCAGTCGGGGCCGTGTGGCAGGGGCTGGGTGGTGATCGCGCTGAACACGATGACGTCGGTCGCGTTGACCGCCGCGCGGATGCTGCCGTCGGCGTGGCCGCGTTCGATGAAGCGATCGAGACGGCGGTTGATCTCCTGGCGCGCGGCCACGGCCTGGGCGCTGATGAGCGGGGGAGCGCCGTGCAGCGGCAGGATCAGCTGGTCGCCGATCGCGAGAGAGCGCAGTAGGAACTCCCTGACGGCTTCGAGTCCGGGGAGGTCCTGGTGGTCGACCTCGTCGAGGATCTGGTTGAGCAGGCCGTAGGCGCGGTGCTCGAGAGCGCGGAGAAGGGCTTCACGATCGGCGTAGCTGCGGTACAGCGTCCCGACACCGACCCTGGCCTCGGTCGCGATAGTCGCGAGCGGGACGTTGCGGCCTTCGCGCAGCATCGCGGAGACGGCTGCGGCCAGGACGCGCTCCCGGTTCAGCGCGGCGTCGCGGCGGGGACGCCGGCGCGCGCGGCCCGCGGCAGCGGACGGCCCTTCCGCACGTGGTGATCCGCCGGAGTTGCGCGGGCCGGAGTTGCGCGGGCCGGTGGCACTGGAGTCCGCATCTGACGCTGGGCCCGCGTCCCACGGCTCCGGGGCCTGGCCCGGATCGGCAGGTCGGCGGCCGGTCATGTACCCTCCTATACCGGACGAAAAATTCCGTTTAACTCTACCCCGGACGGATCCCGGACGGATCCCGGACGGCAGGGGCCTAGGCTATGGTTATTGAAAACGGACGAATTCGTCCGTTTCACAGATGATATCGGAGACGATCATGCAGCTCGGCATTCTGGGTACGGGGAACGTGGCGCAGACGCTCGCGCGGCGCTGGTCGGCGGCCGGCCATAAGATCACATTCGGGTCAAGGGACCCGGCGTCCACAACTGCGCTGGACGCCCCGGTCAGGTCGCTGGCGGCCGCCGTCGCCGACAATGACGTCGTCGTGAACGCCACGCCCGGGTCGGCGTCCCTCGATCTCGTCGCGGGGATCGGGGCGGCCGCGTTCGCGGGCAAGGTGCTGGTCGACGTGGCCAACGCGAGTACGCCCTCCTTCGAGCTGGTCTACCCGAATTCCAGCCTCGCGGAGAAGCTCCAGGCGGCGCTCCCGGCGGCGAAGGTCGTGAAGACAATGAACACCGCCGCGATGTCGGTCATGACCGAACCTGCCACTCTCCCGCCGAGCAGCGTATTCGTCTCCGGCGACGACGCCGGCGCCAAGGCGACGGTCACTTCTCTGCTCAGGGACTTCGGGTGGCCGGATGGGTCCATCGTCGATCTCGGCGGGATCGGGTCCGCCCGGGGGCCCGAGCACTACTTCCTCATGTTCGTGGCCCTCATGCAATCGCTCCGTGGGCCGGGCTTCAACATCCGCCTCGTCACGTGAGGCGCCCATAAGGCCCGCCACGTGACCCGCGAAGGAGCAGCGCAATGAACAACAGCCCGGATACGGCACAGCACCCGCCGGTCCCGCCGGACGACCCGCAGCGGCATCTCGCCGTCGCGCGGCCGGACGAGGACCAGGCGCTCCGGCACCTGGGAGTGGTCGGTGACACGTACACGATCCTGCTGACCGGTGATGACACCGCCGGCCGGTACACCCTCATCGACATGCACGTCCCTCCCGGCGGCGGTCCCCCTCCGCACCGCCACGACTTCGAGGAAATGTTCACGGTGCTGGAGGGGGAGGTGGAGCTCACCTTCCGTGGGGAACACTCCGTCGCCCGGGCCGGCGAGACCGTCAACGTGCCGGCCAACGCCCCGCATGCGTTCACGAACGCCTCCGGCCGGCCAGCGCGGCTGCTGTGCATCTGCTCACCGCCCGGGCAGGAGGACTTCTTCCTCGCTGTCGGCGAACCCGTCGCCACCCGGACCGAGCCGCCCCCCGAGCTTGACGAGGCCGCCCAAGCGGCGTTCATCGCGAAGTCCGAGGCACTTGCCCCGCAATATCGCACGGAACTGCTGCGGCCCTAGCGCTGTCCTAGCGCCGTCCCCCGGCGGTGTTCGTTGATATCCGAGTTTAGAGGAGGTCGCTATGCGGATCGCCGTAGCTGGCGGGAGTGGCATGGTCGGGCGGTACGTCGTAGAAGCAGCAGGGGCCGCCGGTCACGAACCGGTCATCCTCAGCCGGTCATCGGGCGTCGATCTGCGCAGCGATGTGGGACTGGCCGCCGCGCTGGACGGAGTCGAGGTGATCATCGACACCACGAACTCGGGCACCATCAACGGCGCCAAGGCGACGGCCTTCTTCACCGATGTGACCCGCCGGCTCCAGGCGGCCGGTGCTGCCGTGGGAGTCGCGCGGCTGGTCACACTCTCGATCGTCGGAATCGACCGCATCCCCGGCTACGGCTACTACGAGGCGAAACTGGCGCAGGAGGAAGCCGCGTTCGCCGGTCCGCTGCCGGCCACTGCTGTCCGGGCGACGCAGTTCCATGAGTTTCCGGCCCAGGTGCTGAGCAGGAGCCGGCTCGGGCCACTGGCCATGATGCCTGTCATGCAGGTCCAGACGATCGCTGCACGAGCCGTCGGCCAGGTCCTCCTGGACACGGCAGTAGCGCCACCATCAGCCAAGGTCTTCGAGATCGCCGGGCCGGAGCCAGCCGGCCTGGTCGCCCTGGCCCGGCGCGTCCTGCACCAGCGCCGGCGTCATGCACTCGTCGTGCCGCTCGCACTGCCCGGAGCCGCGGCCAGAGCGATGCGCTCCGGCGCCTTGCTGCCATCGAAGGACGCGCGGATCACTGGCCCAACCTTCACCCAGTGGCTGAACACCGCGGACGCGCAGCGGCCCGCGTTCTGAGCCCACGACCATCCACAGACCCATCGCAGCGGGCCGCGCGCCCGAACAGATACTCGGCGCGGGCAGAAAGCCGGCGCCCTAGCGCCAGACGACGAGGTGGATCTGGAAGCTTCCGTCGCCTCTCCGGTCCCTGGGATCACGATTGATATTGAAGGCCAGTCGTGTCCGGCCCGGTCCGAGGGTGGCGTTCTGGTATGTGCGGCGCAGGCCGGTACCTATGGAGATGTAGCCGTCCTCGGCGGTGTGCCAGAGCAGGGAGAACGGCGGCTGGCCCGGTGCCAGCGCGTCGTTGCTGGCGTTCCAGGTCGTCCAGCCCTCTGGTCCGTTGCGTCCAGTGAACCAGACGCCGGACCAGATGGTCCCGGTGGCGCTGACGTCGATGTAGTCCCGGTCCTGAATCTCAATGCCAGCGTCGGTGTCGTCTTCGTTGGTCTCTAGCACTGTCAGGTATTTGTCGACTATCGCGGCTGCCATGGCGAACCTCCTGTGAGATGCGGCTCCTGCTCCTTGCTGAGCAAGAGCATGGCTTGAGGCTGGCAGTGGGCGAACGGAGGCAGAATGGGGCTTGCCCTCCTCTGCCTGCGGGTTTCCCGACCACACCAGGCGGGTTTGCCCGCCATCTGTGCGTGGATGAGCCGTTGTGTGAGAATGCGGGCATGTCAGCGGCAGGTGCCGCGCCGATGCACGTCCGTCGTTGGTCATTAAGGCATCCAGAGGCGTCGCGCCGGATACCGCTGGTCGTGGGTGTGACGGGTGGGATTTTGGCGCTGGTAGCGATCATCACCACGCTGGACGTCGCTCCGTTCCCGCGGTGGCTGTGGCTGCCAATGCAGCTGGCCGGGTTCTCCTTCACGCTCTCGGGTGTCGTCTTGTGGCTGCGCCGGCCTGCTAATGGCACGGGTCGGCTCATGGCGCTGGTGGGGCTCACCTGGTATATCGGGGACCTGCAGCTGAGCCCGGTGGCCGCGCTGTTTGCGGTCGGTTTTTGCCTCTACTACCTGACCAACGCAGTGATGGGCCATCTGGTGCTGGCTCTGCCAACCGGCAGGCTGAAGGGGCGGTTTGAGCGACGGGTTATCGCAACGCAGTATGTGACGGCACTGATCACTCAGACTGTGCGGTACGTGGTCGAGTACCCGCCTCAGCCACAGGCATGGGGCGATCCGCACGCCGTGTACTCCCCGTGGGCCGCGGTGGGCAGCCTGACGATGATGGTGTTGACGCTCTTCAACGTTTCGCTCGTCATTCGTCATTGGTCGATGGCGGGGGCCCCGGTACGGCGCGAGTACGCGCTGGTGTGGATGACGGTTACGGCAATGGCCTTCGTGATCATTGCCAACACGGTCGGTGCGCTACTGGATGCACCGCTCACCGTTCAGCGCCTCATGCAGCTGGGCTATTCGCTCGGGCTCGTCCTGACGCCGATCACTCTCGGTGCCGGGTTACTGAGGGTCCGCATGGCGCGGGTTCGGGTGGCGGACCTTATTGTCCACTTAGAACGAAGCGCGGAGCCCGAACACGTACAGCGGGCAATCGCGCATGCCCTGGGGGACCCGGCGCTGGAAGTGTGCTTCCCGTTGTCCGACCATCGGGGCTATGTACGGTCGGACGGCGCGCGAGTGGAATTGCCCCGGCCGGCTGATCGGACCGTCACCCCGGTAGCCCGGCGCGGTAAGATTCTCGCCGTCCTGGTCTACGATCGCGCGCTGGAGCAGCAGCGGCCGCTGGTCGAGGCAGTCCTGGCCACTGCCCGGCTCGCCCTCGACAACGCCCGTCTCCTGGCCGCGCAACGGGCCCAGCTGGACGAGCTACGGGCGTCCCGCGCGCGGATCATCCTCGCTGCGGACACAGAACGCCGCCGTGTCCAGCGAGATCTCCATGACGGGGTCCAGCACAAGCTGCTCGTGATTTCGATGCTCATGGACCGGGCCCGTCTCGACCTGACTGGGCACGGACCGGCTGACCTCGTCCGATCCGGCGTTGGCCGGGGGCCTGTCAACGGGCTCGCCACGGCCGCCCGGCTGTTGCGCGAGACGATCCACGACCTGCGCGTTCTGACCGAGGGGATCCATCCGCCGGCACTGGCCGAGCATGGCCTCGCGGCGGCCGTGGAGGTACTTGCCGAGCGAGCTCCGCTCCCAATCCGGGCTAGCGTTTCAGGCAGGCGCTGGCCCGAGCATCTTGAGCGGGCCGCGTACTTCGTCATCACTGAGGCGCTGGGCAACATATACAAGCATGCCAGCGCCAGCCGAGCCTGGATCCGCGTGGGCGACGATCCACGGCAGCTTGTCCTAGAGGTCGGCGACGACGGTCTGGGCGGTGCGGACCCCACGTCAGGCACCGGTCTTCGCGGCTTGCAGGACCGCGTTGCCGCACTGGACGGCGTGCTACTGGTGGAGAGCCGGCCCGGGCATGGCACTCGAGTGATTGCGGAATTCCCATGCGCGTGATGATTGCCGAGGACTCTGGGCTGTTGCGGCAGATGCTGGCCGAGATGTTCACCGCCAGGGGGGTCCATGTCATCGGGCTGGCCCAAACGCTGCCGGAACTGCTTCGCCTGGTCGATTCGGACCCCCCGGACATCGTCGTCCTCGACATTCGCTTGCCACCGACCTATCGCGACGAGGGATTGCAGGCGGCGGAGACTCTGCGAGCCCGCTACCCGGCAGTCGGGCTGCTGATCCTGTCTCACTACGCCGAGACCTCCTATGCGGTCCGCCTGCTCGAGACCTCAAGCCACGCCGTGGGCTACCTAGTCAAGGACCGGGTGCAGGATGCGGAACGTCTCGTCGAGACCGCGTATCGGGTAGCCTCCGGCGAGGTCGTTATCGACCCGGAAGTCGTGCAGAGACTGCTCTTGCGGCCACGGCGGGTCGATCCGCTGGCCAGTCTCACATCTGCGGAGAAGCAAGTCCTCACGCTCATGGCTGAGGGCTATTCGAACGCGGCAATCGGGAAGAAGCTCAGCTACAGCGTTAAGACCGTCGAAAAGCGAGTGACCTCGATTTCCCAGAAGCTCGGCCTGTCCCCAGCCGGCGATGAGAGGGCGGACGTGAACGTGCGTGTCCTGGCTGTCCTGACCTACCTGCGCAGTCTCGAGCAGCGCTGAGGCGTACGGGACAGGGCTCTAGCTTGTCAGCCGTCGGCGATCATCCTCGAAACGCAACGTCGTGGATGCCCCTGGGACTGCCGGCCAGCAGGGCCTGGGCGTGGACCGCGCCTGCCAGTCGCAGGCCGCCACGAGCATCTCGCCGCCCCGCACGATGCCCTCACCTGGGCTCTGCGCACGCACCTGGTGGACCCCGCAGAGGGACGCGCGGTGGCTGTGGCCTGGGCTGCGTCGCCCGCAGCCGCCGACCGGGCGCTGACCGCGGTCCGGCAGACCCGTGAGGCGCTGTCGGCGGTGCTGTCGGCACTCCTCAGCCTGCCCAGTCATGGTGGCGCACGAGGCGCCCGGCCGGAGGCGCGAATGCCCGCACCAGGTCCAGTCAGCGATGGGCCAGGACCGGATGGCCTCTTGCCGGATCTTGAGTACCTGTCAGTTACCTGGGCGGCTGCGGCTGGGTGTACATCGACACCAGCCGCAACGGCTCACGCCGCTGGTGCACGATGGACGGCTGCGGCGCGCATGCCAAGGCCCGCCGTCTCACCGAACGCACTCAGTAGAGCCGATGAGCCAGCACCCCCGATCGCGGCGCCAGCTCAGGGCAGGCGCGCC
>JAWWPY010000226.1:0-4367 GCA_033854735.1 Streptosporangiaceae bacterium
GACGGTGGCCTGGTCACGCCCGTGCTGCGCGGCGTGCAGGCCAAGCGTCTCTCGGTGATCGCCGCGGAGGCGCGGTCCCTGGCGCAGCGCGCCCGCGACCGGCGGCTGCTCCAGCACGAGCTGGAAGGCGGCGCCTTCTCGGTCTCGAACCTGGGCATGTACGGGACGCTGGAGTTCTCCGCGATCATCAACCCGCCGCAGTCGGGCATCCTCGCCGTGGGCGCGGCCAAGCCCCAGGCGGTCGTCGTGGACGGCGCCGTGACCGTGGCGACCGTCATGCGCTGCACGCTCTCGGTCGATCATCGCGCTATCGACGGGGCCCTCGCGGCCCGCTGGCTCGCGGCCTTCACGGCCCGGATCCAGGACCCGATGGGCATGATCATCTGAGACGGCAGGCAGCTCAGCAGGCAGGCGTCTGAGCCGGCCAGCTCCGAGCGGGCTGGCGCGCCCGCGCGACCAGGCCGGGACGGATGAGCAAACGTGGCCCCGGAACATCCCCCACGAGGGCATGCAGGCCCGCTGCTGCGACACCGCGCCAGGGGACGCGCGCGGGGTACTCGATCCGACGCTGGCCCATGCGATGCGGGCTGGCTGGAGCGGCTCGCGTCGGTGAGCGAGCCGGGCCTGCCCGACGCCGTGCGCGGCTGCCGCGCGACCTGCTCCCCGTCGGGAGCGGCCGGGCCAGCCTCGAGGTAGATCCGATGGCCGAGCAGGCCGCCGCCGAGCCCGGCCCAGTCGCGGGCGACCGGCTCGAGCTCGCCAGGGGTTGCCCGCGACGCCTGAAAGGGCAGTCCCAGCCGTGCCGCCAGGCGCATCGTGACCCGTTCGCCCGCCAGCCAGACGGGCGGTCCGGAGGGTGTGTATGGCTCTGGCGACAGCTGGTTACCGGCGAGCCCGGTCCGGAGCGCGGTCAGGCGGCGCCGGAACTCCTGGCCCCGCGCACCCGGTTCGATGCCCCGGTACGCCAGCTCATCGGCCCAGAACCCGGCGGTCACGGCGAGCACGAAGTTGCCTTCGGTGACCTGATCGAGTGTCGCCGCCTCGCGGACCAGCCAGTCAATGTCGCGCACGGGCAGCACCGCCGCGGTCATGCCGATCCGGACGCCGGGATGGCGGCCGGAAAGCCAGGCCAGCTCGGTAAGCGATTCCATGCCGCCGCGCCAGCCGGCGAAGTCCGGGCGCCGGAACAACCCGTCACCCAGCCAGAAGCTGTCGATTCCGCCCGCGACAGCCGCCTGGGTCAGTTCCAGGGTGGCGGCGCGATCCGAGCCGTACGGTGAGATTCCGATGCGCATGGCGCCACACCCTAACCCGGCGCTGCGGACCCGGTCATCACGGCCGCGGCGGGTGCCCGGGACCGGTCGTGGCTGCTCCGGTGTCCCGGGCGCGCCCGGCCACGGCGAGCAGCATGGCCCGCAGCCCAACCACGGGTGCAGGATCGGGCACGAGGACGTGGACCCAGCCGTCGACCACACGGCACTGGTGGCTTGCGACCCGGTCGGGGCGGTTGATGCACTGCCCCGTGCGCAGGTCGTACCGCCAGAAGTGGCCCGGGCAGGTCAGTATGCCGTCGCGGACCAAGCCGCCGGACAGCGCAGTGTTCCGGTGGGCGCATTCGTCCGCCACGGCGACGGGTGATCCGCCGGCAAGCGACAGGCACAACGCGTGACCTTTGCATGCGACCCGGACTGCCCTGCGGTCCGACAGGTCAGCCAGGCGGATGATCCGTTCCCAGGACGGCACGGCTACCTGCCTAGGACGGGAATTGCAGGACGACGGCCTTGGCCTCGGTGAAGAACTCCTCCGAGTACAGGCCGCCTTCGCGCCCGATGCCGGAGTCTTTCATGCCGCCGAACGGCGCGCGGAGATCCCGGATGAAGAAGCAGTTCACCCACATCGTGCCGGTCCGGACCTGGCGGGCTACCTTGTGGGCGGTGTCCAGGCTGGTCGTCCAGATCATGCCGGCCAGGCCGTAGCGGCTGTCGTTGGCCAGCGCGATCGCCTCGCCGACGTCGTCGAACGGCGCGATCACCTGCACGGGGCCGAAGATCTCCTCCTGGGAGATCCGCCAGCTGTTCTCCACGTCGGCGAACACCGTCGGCTCCACGTAGTTGCCGTCCGCCAGCGGGCCGTGGGTGAGCCGGTGGCCGCCGGTCAGCAGCTTCGCGCCTTCCTGTTCACCGAGCTGGATGTAGGACAGCACCTTGTCCAGGTGCTCGCGGGATACCAGCGGGCCGACCTGGGTCGCTGGCTCGCGCGGGTCGCCGACGACCAGGTCCCGGGCGGCCGCCACGTACCGGGCGCAGAACTCGTCGTAGATGGGGCGCTGCACGAACAGCCGGGAGCCGGCCAGGCAGACCTCGCCCTGATTGCGGAAGAGGCCATCGATGGTGCCGGGCACGGCGCGGTCGAGATCGGCGTCGGCCATCACGATCGCCGCGCTCTTGCCGCCCAGCTCGAAAGAGCAGCGTTTGAGCGTCCCCGCGGCCTTGGCCATGATCAGCCTGCCGGTGGCGCTCTCGCCGGTGAAGGTGACCAGGTCCACGCCGGGGTGCCCGGTGAGCCGCTCGCCTGCCTCGCCGGGGCCGAAGCCCTGCACGACGTTGAAGACGCCGGGCGGCATTCCCGCGTCGGCGAACGCCTGCGCCAGCAGGCTCGCGGTCAGCGGGCTCTGCTCGGCGGGCTTGAGGATCACGGTGTTCCCGAAGGCCAGGGCCGGCGCGATCTTCCAGGTTTCCAGCATCAGCGGGAAGTTCCACGGCGAGATGCATGCGGACACGCCTGCGGGCTCGCGCAGCGTGTACGTCATCACGTTGTCCCACGGCTTGTCGTAGGTCTCGGTGTGCGTGTGCTCGGCGAAGTCGGCAAAGAACCGCAGGTTGTACACCGCGCGGGGAATGTCCTTGGTGCGGGACTCGCGGATCGGCTTGCCCATGTCGCGGGTCTCGGCGGCGGCGAACTCCTCCAGCCGCTCCTCGATCAGCGCCGCGGCGGTGTGCAGGATCCTCTTGCGTGCGGCCGGATTCATTGCCGGCCACGGGCCGTGGTCGAAGGCGCTGCGGGCCGCGTCCACCGCGCGGTCGGCGTCGGTGACGCCGCCCCGCGCCACCTGCGCGATGACGGTGTTGTCGATCGGAGACACCGACTCGAACGTGGCGCCGTCGGTGCTGCCGGCCCACTCGCCGCCGATGAAGTGCCGGACAGTGATCATAGTGTGGCCTCCCCGGCGGGCGGCTCACCTGATGGCGACGGTGGCGGTGACGGCTCGGCCGGCGCTGCGTTCGGGCCGCGGGCCGTGGCGTAGGGCACGCCGCCGATCCCCCATTCGTCCGTGCTGACCTCGTAGATAGCCACCCGGACCCGTTCCAGCGGGGTGTCCAGCGCGCTCGCGACCGCCGCGGACACCTGGGCGATCAGCGCGTGCTTCTGTGCGGCGGTCCGGCCGGACACCATCGTGACCTGGACGAACGGCATCAGCGGAACTCCTTCACTAATCCCGGCAGGCCAGCTCGACGGTGCCGAGCCGGTCGAAATGGGCGACGATCGTATCCCCGGGTGCGACGGGCACCGCCTCGGTCAGCGCGCCGGCGATGACAACCTGGCCGGCGGCCAGCCCGCGGCCCCGGCCGGCCAGGGCGCGGACCAGCCACGCGACTGCCGCCGCCGGGTGGCCGAGCACCGCGGCCCCGGCCGCGGTGCCGACGAGCTCGCCGTTCTTCTCCAGTACCAGCCCGGTCAGCCGCAGGTCCACGCCGCCCGGCTCGGTGGCCTGGCCGCCGAGCAGGAACCCGGCGGCCGAGGCGTTGTCCGCCACGACGTCCGGCAGGGTGAAGGAGTAGCCGGCGAACCGGGAATCCAGCACATCGATCGCGGGGTACAGCGCGGCCGTGGCCGCCAGCACGTGCGCCGCGGTGACCTGCGGGCCCGCCAGGTCCCTGGACATCAGGAAGGCGATTTCCGGCTCGCAGCGCGGCTGGATGAGCCGTCCGCAGTCCAGGGGCTGGCCGACATCCAGCGCCATGTGGTCGGTCAGCCAGCCATACAGCGGCTGGTCGACGTGCATCTGCCGCTGCTTGGCCGCGCTGGTGAGGCCGAGTTTTGCCCCGGCCACCACGGCGCCGTCCTGCACCCGCGCGGCCACCACGGCATCCTGCACCTCGTAAGCGGTGCCGACGCCGAACGGGCCGCACGTGGTGGTCAGCGCCGCGATCGGCGTCCGCTTGGTTTCCGCGTCCACCAGACGGGCGGCCAGCTCGCGGACACTGGCCGCGGCATCCGTACCGGTCACGGCGAGACCTCCTGGCCGGACCGCGCGGCCAGTTCCAGGGCCACGTCGATGATCATGTCTTCCTGGCCGCCGACCACCT
>JAWWPY010000227.1:0-5312 GCA_033854735.1 Streptosporangiaceae bacterium
TGGCCAGTGGTCACGGTGCTGCGCGACCAGGCCATCGCCGCCAACCTTCCGTTCCTCCCTGCGGACTACTGGCGTCTTCCCCCCACGCCAAGCCATCTGCCGTAAGAGCCCGGCCGAATGGCCTGGCGGCAGGCCGACGCCAACCCGCTGGTCCGCTCGTTCGCGGGTATCACCGCAGACAGCTACCGCTCGCCAGCCCCGGCAGCGGCAGCCAGAACAGCTGGCAGGCCCGGCTAGACGACCCGCGCCCGCTGAGCGTCCCGGGTGCCGTTCGCGTCGTTCGCTGCTGATGGTTCGTCAGCCGGGACTGCCAGGGCGCAGGGACATCTCCGATAGAATTAAGCGGATAGAACTTATCCGTTTATGGATCACGGTGATTGCAATGGCGTCCCGCCCTGGAGCCGGCCAGCCCGCCCTGCGGCGTGATGCTGAGCTCAACCGCCGCCGTGTCATCGCCGCCGCGCACGAGGTGTTCCGGGAACGGGGGCTGGCGGCGACCCTCAATGACGTCGCCGCGCACGCAGGCGTGGGCGTGGGGACGGTGTACCGGCGCTTCGCCAACAAGGAGGAACTGGTTGACGCACTGTTCGACGACATGATCGACACCGTCGCCTCCCTGGCGCAGCAGGCCCTTGCGGACCCGGACGCGTGGCGCGGGCTGACGGAGAGCCTGGAGAAGGTGTGCGAGGTGCAGGCCTTCGACCGGGGGCTGCGCGAGGTGATGCTGGGCACCGGGCGGGGGCCGCAGCGGCAGGCCCAGGTCCGGGAGCGGGTCGCGCCCGCGGTGGACCTCCTGGTGGCCCGGGCGAAGGAGCAGGGGATGCTGCGCTCCGACGTCGCCGGCATGGACCTGCCCATGATCCAGCTGATGGTAGCGGCGATTACCGACCATACCGGGCAGCCCGATCTGTGGCGCCGGTACCTGCGGCTACTGCTGGACGGGATGCGGGCCCGCCCGGACAACACCTCCCTGCCCGGCATCGCCGGCCGGGGCGGCCTCATGGAAGCGGTCAGCGAAGTCCGTGCGCGGCAAGCCCGGGCTCGACCGGGCAAGTAGTGCACCACCATGCCCGCCGGTCACTGACCGCTGCGGTGCTGGCCCGCTCCCGCGGACCCTCCGGACACGAGACATAATGATCAGCCTCCCTCTCCCCCGGTCTGCAGAGCAGACCGATGCCTGCGACAATCCGGCTGCGGAACCGCCGCCCGGCGGAACCGCTCAGCGGAGCGGGAAGACGAGGATCTTGTCGTCGTCTGGCCTGGGGTTTCCGCGGCCGTCCCGGTTGCTGGTCGTGCACCACAGGGAGCCGTCAGGCGCGCGGACCACCTCCCGCAGCCGGCCGTACTCACCCGCGAAATGCGCTACCGGGACGCCCACCTGGCCCGCGGGGCCGAGCGGGACCTGCCACAGCCGCTCCCCGCGCAGCGCGGCGACCCAGAGGCTGCCGGCGGCGATCGCGGCTCCCGATGGCGATGCCTGGTCCGGCGGCCAGGTGAGCACGGGATCGGTGTACCGGCCACTGCCGCCAGCTCCCTCGATGACCGGCCAGGCGTAGTTGTGCCCCTTCTCGATCCGGTTGACCTCGTCGAAGCGGTCCTGGCCGAGCTCGGTGGCATACATCCGTCCGGCGCTATCCCACGCCATGCCCTCGATGTTGCGGTGCCCGTACGTCCAGACGAGCGTGCCGGAGGGGTTGCCCGGCGCGGGCCTGCCATTGGGGGTCATCCGCAGAATCTTGCCGCCAAGTGAGTCCGTGTCCTGGGCCAGGCCGGGCACGGCGTGCTCTCCGGTTGCCGCCCACAGCATGCCGTCCGGGCCGAACGCCAGGCGTCCCCCATTGTGGATGGCGGCTCGCGGGATGCCGGTGACCACGGCATCCAGCGGCCCGATCTGGCCGCCGGAGTACCGGAACCGCACGATCCGGTTATCTGCGCGGGTGCTGAGATACAGGTAGATCAGCCGGTCCCGGCCGAACGACGGGGACACCGCGATGCCGAGCAGCCCGCCCTCGCCGTACGGCACGACTCCCGGGACGGTACCGATGGCGGCTACCCGGCCATGCGGGGTCACCCGGAGCAGCCGGGCGCTGTCGCGTTCGGTTACCAGCGCGTCGCCGCCCGGCAGGAAGGCGATCCCCCACGGCACCGCCAGATTCCGCGCCAGCACGGCCGGCTCGCCGATGTGCGCGATGGGTTTTACCGCACCGCCGGGCGCTGGCGCGCTGCGACCCGGTGGCGAGCCTCCGTCACCAGCGCAGCCGCCACATACCAGGCCCGCGCACACCGCGATCGCGGCGATAACTCGTGAGCGCATGAACTCCCCCTAACGGCCGGCCAGGCGTTCCCTGGCCGCACCGTCACCACCATCCTGCGCCGCAGCACGGCCCTGCGAGGGTGGTGCGGGGACCGGAACCCGGGACCGGTCGCATGCTCTACACCCCCTACACACCCTCTGCATCCGGACTGCACATGGGTCTTCGACCCATCGCGTTCAGGGCGCGGTCACTGGGCAGAAACGACCGGCATGACCCCCGGCTCCACCGGGGCTCTATCTCCGCTGCGTCCGGGAGCCAGGGCAGCCGGCCGGGGCGTGGCAGGCCTTGCGTCACGTGCGATGTGGCCTCCTTCACATCTGGTACACACGGTCTGCATCCAGGCTGCATGCGGGTGGGGTGTGCTAACGGACAGGGACGGGCGCCTGGGCGGCAGGGGCGCAGTGTCCGCAGGGGAAGCAGGCGGTGTCCGTATTCTGTGTCAGGCCGGGTCGCCACCTTCTGGCCAGGTCGGCGGCGCGCAGGTGACACGTAGCGGGGCGGCCGGCGGTCCGGGGGGAGTATCCGCGGCCGGCGGGCACCGCCAGCCCCTGGCGTCTGCTCTGGGAGGCCAGTTACCATCGGCCTGTGAGGACGGGGCCTCGATAGACAGGCCAGTCCAGTGCCGGGATGGCGGAAGCGGTCATCTGATGTCCCTGGAGACAGCACTACCTGAGGTGCACGGCACGGCGGCGCCAACTTGCTGCGATGGCTGCGCGGTTGCGCCGCCAGCAAGCCATGGTGAACGGTGGCTGCGGGCGGCCCGCTATGCGCGGTGGCTGGCCTGGGCGTCCCTGGTGTGGATGACTGCCGAGGGCGTTGCCGGCCTGCTCGCTGGCTTCGCCGCTGGTTCTATTGCCCTGGTGGGCTGGGCGCTGGGCAGCGCCATCGAGGCGTTGGCCAGCGTGATCGTCATCTGGCGGTTCACCGGGTCCCGGACCTTGTCGGAGAACGCGGAACGGCGGGCGCAGAAGGCTGTCGCGGTCAGCTTCTGGCTGCTGGCTCCCTACATTGTCATTGAGGCCGTGCGTGACCTGGCCGGGCACCGTCCGGCCATGGCATCGGCGCTCGGGATCACCCTCGCTGCGTCCAGCGTGGTCATCATGCCAGTGCTGGGGGTGGCCAAGCGCCGCCTTGGCCAGCGCCTGGATTCCGGCGCCACCGCCGGTGAGGGGACCCAGAACCTCCTGTGCGCCGCGCAGGGGGCTGCCGTCCTGGCCGGGCTGGTCATCGTCACCGTCTGGGCAGATGCCTGGCCGGCTGATCCTGTCGTCGCCCTCGGCATCGCGGCGTGGTCAATCTGGGCGGGCAGCCAGTCGTGGCGGGGTGCCGACTGCTGCTAGGAAGCCCGGCCCGGCGTGCCGGAGTGCCAGACGTCTGATGATCATGGGCATCAGGCCCCGGGCCCGCGATGGCCAAGGACGCGGGGGCGTGCGGCGCGGCGGTCGTCAGAACATCCCGGTGATCGCGCCGGAGAGCAGGTAGAGGTTGAGGCCGGTGATGATGGCCGTGGTCAGGAGCATCAGGGCGCTGGTCAGCCGGCGGTTGGCCATGTCCGCCATCGTGTCGCGGTCCCGGGTGATGAGCAGCAGCGGGATGAGCGCGAACGGGATGCCGAAGGACAGGACGATCTGGGAGAAGACCAGGGCCTGGCCGGTGTTGACGGCGAGCGCGAGGACGATCAGCGAGGGGAGCATCGTCAGGGCGCGCCGGGCCAGCAGCGGGATGCGCCAGTTCATGAAGCCGGCCATGACGACCTGGCCGGCGTAGGTACCGACGCTGGACGACGACAGGCCCGAGGCCATCAGGGCCACTCCGAAGGCCAGCGCGGCGCCGCCGCCGACCAGCTCGCCGAGGTGGGCATGGATGGGACCGAGGTCGGTGATGCCGGTCATCCCCGCCCGGTGAAAAAGCGCCGCGGCGATGCAGAGCATGGAGAGGTTGACCACACCGGCTGCGCCGAGGCCGATGATGCAGTCCCACTTGTTGTACCTCAGGAGTGTCTTGCGTTCCTGGTGGCCGGCGGCCTGGATCCGGTTCTTCTGCAGCGCAGAGTGCAGGTAGACCACGTGCGGCATGACGGTCGCGCCGATGATCCCGACGGTCAGGCCCAGCGTGTCTGAGCCGCTCAGGCGCGGCACGAAGCCGCCAGCGATCTGCCCGTAGTCCTGACCGCCGGCGGCGAAGAACACGTAGAGGAATCCCATTCCGACCAGGGCCAGGAGCGCGATGACCGCCAGCTCGAAACGGCGGTAGCCGCGTTGCTCGAGAGCCAGGATCAGGAAGGCGACCACCGCGGTGATGAGCCCGGCCGGGAGCAGCGGTATGCCGAAGATGAGGTTCAGCCCGACAGCGGCGCCCACGAACTCCGCGAGGTCAGTCGCCATCGCGACGACCTCGGCCTGCAGCCACAGCATCATGTTCGCGCGTCGGCCGAATCTCTCCCGGCACAGCTCGGGCAGGCTGCGGCCGGTAGAGAGCCCGGCCTTGGAGGTCAGGTACTGGACCAGGATGGCCATGAGGTTGGCCATCACGATGACCCATACCAGCTCGTAGCCGTGCCGGGCGCCGGCGGCGAAGTTCGTCGCGAAGTTACCCGGGTCGACGTAGGCAACCGAGGCAACGAACGCCGGGCCCAGCAGGCTCAGCATGGCCCGGATCCGGCCCCGGGCTCTGACCTCCTGCAAGGTGGTGCGCCCGCGGCCGCCGGTTTCCGCGGTGGTGGTCATGGCAGGACAACGCCATGCACGAGATGGGTCAGCTGAGTTCCCAGCGCATGACGCCGACCGCCGATCTCGACCCACAGCGGGCCGCCGAATGGCTCCTGCTCCGCTACCCGCAGCTTCACCCCGGGCCCGATTCCCAGCCCGGCAAGATACCGAAGAGCGGTGCTTTCCTCGTCGCTGACGCGGTCTACCTGGAAGCACGCCCCCTCCGGGGCATCCGCGAGCGGCGGAGACCAGTCTTCGACATGATCACCCGACGGCAGCGGGATCGGGT
>JAWWPY010000228.1:0-30114 GCA_033854735.1 Streptosporangiaceae bacterium
CGGGTATCGCGGAGCTGCTTCGCCCCGCGACGCCCGGGCCGGACATCGCGGCCCACCGTCCGGCCAGCGGCCGGGAACAGCACACGCACAAGATCACCGTCTACCTGTCCGCCGATGAACTGTTCGAGCTGGAGCACGCCCGGCTGGCGCTGCGCCGGTACGGGATCACCACCGACCGGGGCCGCCTGGTCCGTGAGGCCATCGCGGTGCTGCTGGCCGACTTGGACGCGCGCGGCGAGACCAGCGTGCTGGCGCTCCGCATCGCCGCCCAGCCGGACCAGGTCGGCGGTCAGCCCGGGTCGGCCGTAGTGGTGGATTCCGGCGAGGATGGCGCACCGGTCGTACCGGATAGCTTAAGTTCACGGGAGCACGTGCGCGGCGGTCGGACAGGAGGGATGTAGACGTGGGGACCCTCATCGTGTTGGTGATCCTGGTCGTGGTGTTCGGCGGGATGGTCGCGCTCAGCCGCGCCCAGCGGCGCCGGGCCGGTCTGGACCGTCCCGAGGGCGGCGACGCGGCCGACGACGGTGGCGGTGTGTCGGGCCACCACGGCCACCACGGCCACCACGGCGGTTCCGGACACGGCAGCTACGGGGGCGGTCATCACGGCGGTGGCTTCTCGGGTGGCGGTGGCCACCACGGCTGAGATCACGGCTGACCTGGGCCTGGACGAGCCGTCCGGCCCGGACGGCGACGGCCAGCCCGGGGCCTCGTCCGAGTTCCAGGTGCACCTGGACGTGTTCGAGGGCCCGTTCGACTTGCTGCTGGGCCTGATCTCCAAGCACAAGCTGGACATCACCGAGGTCGCACTCTCCCAGGTCACCGACGAGTTCATCGCCTTCATCCGGGTAAGTGCCGACGGCTGGGACCTGGATCAGGCGAGCTATTTCCTGGTCGTGGCCGCGACGCTGCTCGACCTGAAGGCGGCCCGGCTGCTGCCCGCGGGGGAGGTGGAGGACGAGGAGGATCTGGCCCTGCTTGAGGCCAGGGACCTGCTATTCGCCCGCCTCCTGCAGTACCGCGCCTACAAGGAAGTGGCGGCGGTGTTCGCGGGCCGGATGACGGTCCAGGCGCGCAGGTTCGCGCGGCGCGTGCCCGTCGAGCCGAGGTTCGCTCAGTTGCTGCCCGAGGTGCTGCTCGGCCTCGGCCCGGCGGAGTTCGCCGTCATCGCCGCCCGGACGCTGGCCCCGCGCCCGGTGCCGGTGGTATCCACCGAGCACATTCACGCGCCCCAGACCACCGTGCGCGAGCAGGCCGCGCTCCTGGCCACGCGGCTGGGGCTGCTGGGCCGGGCGACTTTCCGCCGGCTGACGGCCGACTGCGCGGGAACGTACGAGGTGGTGGCGCGCTTCCTGGCGCTGCTGGAGCTCTACCGTGAAGGTAGCGTCTCGTTCGAGCAGGTCACCCCGCTCGGCGAGCTCTACGTGACCTGGGTACCGGCACCCGACGCGCAGGAAGCACGGGAAGCACAGGAGGGCAGTGAGTGAGCATCGAGAATGGGCACGAGGCCGCGGGGGCCGACGGTCAGGCCACGCCGGGCCTGCGCGCCTGCCTGGAGGCCATCTTGCTGGTCGTGGACGAGCCGGTGGCGGAGGTCGTGATCGCCCAGGTGCTCGAGCGGCCGCGGGATGAGATCGCGGCCGCCTGCCGCGAGCTCGCGGCCTCGTACGAGGCGGAGGGGCGCGGGTTTGACCTGCGTGAGGTGGCCGGCGGCTGGAGGTTCTACACCCGCGAAGAATGCGCTCCGGTGGTGGAAAGGTTCATCCGGGATGGCCAGGAGGTCCGGCTCACCCAGGCCGCGCTCGAGACGCTGGCCGTGGTCGCCTACCGGCAGCCGGTCAGCCGGGCGCGCGTGTCCGCCGTGCGCGGCGTCAACTGTGACGGGGTCATGCGCACGCTGGGGCTGCGTGGCCTGGTCGAGGAATCGGGCACCGACCACGAGACGGGCGCTATTCTCTACCGGACCACCGGGTACTTCCTGGAGCGGCTGGGCCTGGCTGGCCTGGAGGAACTGCCTGAGCTCGCCCCGTTCCTGCCCGACGATATCGAGGATTCCGAAGACCCCGTAGACCGGGTAGATCATGAGGATGCCGCTGATGAGCGCACGGGCTCCTGACGCACCGCGGGCCCCTGACGCGCGGGGCAGCCGGCCGGGCGGCGATGACGATGATGACGAGCGGGACAGCCTCACCGACGTGCCGGGTGGTGTCCGGCTGCAGAAAGTTCTCGCCGCGGCCGGGGTGGGCAGCCGGAGGCACTGCGAGGAGCTGATCGGCGAGGGCCGGGTTGAAGTGGACGGCGAGACCGTCCGCCGGTTCGGGGCCCGGGTTGATCCGCAGCAGCAGATCATCAGGGTGGACGGCAGGCGCATCCCCTCCCGGCAGGACCTCGTCTACCTGGCGCTGAACAAGCCCGCCGGGGTGCTCACCACCATGTCGGACGACCGGGGGAGGCCGACGATCGCCGACTACCTCGGCGATCACGATGAGCGGCTGTACCACGTGGGGAGGCTGGACTACGACACCGAAGGCCTCATGCTGCTGATGAACGACGGCGAACTCGCGCACCGCCTGGCCCACCCGCGGTATGGAGTGCTGAAGACATACCTGGCCGACGTGTCCGGATCGATCCCCCGGGACCTGGGCCGGCGGCTGGTCACCGGGATCGAGCTGGCGGACGGCGTGGCCACCGCGGACAAGTTTCGCGTGATCGAGCGTGCGGGGTCGCGGGCGCTCGTTGAGATCACCTTGCATGAGGGGCGCAAGCACATCGTGCGGCGGATGCTCGCCGAGGCTGGCCACCCGGTCAGCCGGCTGGTCCGTACGCACGTAGGGCCGGTCGCGCTTGGCTCGCTACGGCCGGGCACCACCCGTGCGCTGAGCACCAGGGAGATCGGCGACCTGTACGCTGCGGTCGGTCTGTAGCCTGGAGCCTGGCAACAGGGCGGCATACCCATTAGGAGCAGGCTGGTGACTGTCAGGGCCATCCGTGGCGCGGTCCAGGTGGACGCGAACGAGCGAGCGGCGATCCTGGAAGGCACGACCGAGCTCGTCACCGAGGTCATGGCCCGCAACGGCCTGGTTCCCGACGATGTGATCAGCGTCCTGTTCACCGCGACCCCCGATCTCACCGCGGAGTTCCCCGCGCTGGCCGCCCGCAAGATCGGCTTCCAGGATGTGCCGCTGCTGTGCGCGGCCGAGATCGCCGTACCTGGTGCGATGCCACGGGTTGTCCGCCTGCTCATGCATGCGGAGACCGCCGGGTCGCGCGCTGCGCTGCAGCATGTGTACCTGCGAGGTGCGGTAGCCCTGCGGCTGGACATCGCCCAGTGACTGAGCTTCCGGCCGCCCTCCGCCGAGTTGTGGTGATAGGCACCGGGATGATCGGGACCTCGGTGGCTCTCGCCCTCCGCGAGCGGGGGGCGGATGTCTGGCTGACCGACCGCGACCCGGCCGCCGCGCGCCTGGCCGCCGATATCGGCGCGGGGACGCTGCTGCCCGCGGCCGGAGGCGCCCTGCTGCCCGGCGCCGGAGGCGCTCTACTGCCCGAGGGGGGAGTCGCTGGGCCGGCCCCCGGCCCTGCCGATCTTGCCCTGCTCGCCGTGCCGCCGGCGGCGGTGGCCCGCACCCTCGCCGAGGCGCAGGCACGGGATCTGGCCCGGTGGTACACCGATGTGGCGAGCGTGAAGGGCTTCCCGCTGTCGCAGGCCCGGGCCCTCGGCTGTGATCTGGCCACCTTCGTGGCCGGTCATCCGCTGTCCGGGAGGGAGCGTTCCGGCCCGGCCGCGGCCCGTGCCGACCTCTTCCTCGGCCGGCCGTGGGTGATCTGCCCGGCGGCGGAGAACTCCGTGGACGCCGTGGACGCCGTGGTGGCCCTGGCGAAGGCCTGCGGTGCCGAACCGGTCCTCCTCGGTGCCGCCGAGCACGACCGGTGGGTCGCGCTGGTCTCGCATGCGCCGCATGTTGTCTCCGCGGCGATGGCGGCGCGGCTGGCCGACTCGAGCGACGGTGCGCTGGCCCTGGCCGGCCAGGGCCTGCGGGATGTAACCAGGATCGCGGCGGGAGACTCGGCGCTGTGGACGCAGATCCTGGCCGCCAACGCGGCTCCCGTCGCGGAGGTGCTCGCGGCCGTCGCCGCCGACCTGGCCGCCGCGGCCGAGGCACTGGGTGAGACGGCATCGCAGGGCGAACCGAGCACTGCGCTGAAGATCCTGGCGGCCGTGCTGGATCAGGGCTGCGCCGGGGTGGCACGGATTCCCGGCAAGCGCGGCACGCCCGCCCGGACGGACGCGGTGGTCCAGGTGGTCATCCCTGACCGGCCGGGTGAACTGGCCCGGCTGTTCGAGGCGGCCGGCCAAGCTGGGGTCAATATCGAGGACATAGGTATCGAGCACTCCACGGGATTGCCGGTCGGAGTGGCCGAATTGACGGTGCGGCCTGAGGCCGTGGGGCCGCTGACCGAGGCACTCGCGGCCAATGGATGGCCCGTGCGTGGATAGGGATGGCCCATGCGTGGATAGGGATGGTCGAGTGCGCCGGTAGCATCACCTCGTGACCGACTGTTTTGTTATTGCCGTGGACGGCCCCGCCGGATCCGGCAAGTCCAGTGCCGCCCGTGGCGTCGCCCGGGCGCTTGGCCTGCGTTACCTGGATACCGGCTCCATGTATCGGGCACTGACCTGGTGGATGATCCGCCAGGGCGTGGAGGTGGCCAGCCCGGCGGCAGTGGCGGCGCACGCCCGGGGCGCAGCCATCGAGGTCGGCACCGACCCGAAGGCCCCGGTGATCGCGGTGGATGGCACCGACGTGACCCGCATGATCCGCACCCGCGAGGTGTCGAACGCGGTCAGCGGGGTCGCACGGGTCCCCGAGGTCCGCGCGCACCTGGTCGCGATGCAGCAGGAGATCATCACGGCGACGTGCGAGGCGGGCCAGGGCATTGTCGCCGAGGGAAGGGACATCGGCACTGTCGTCGCCCCCGGCGCGGCGATCAAGGTGTTCCTGACCGCCAGTGAGGCGGTCCGGGCCCGCCGCCGCAGCGCCGACCTGGCCGCCGACCCGGCCGCCACGGTCGACGTGACCCAGTCTGAGCAGCAGCGCCGTGACCGGACCGACGCCCCGCAGACTGCGATCGCCGCGGACGCGGTGCAGATCGACTCCACCGCGCTCGGGCTTGACGAGGTCGTCGGCACCATCGTCGACCTGGCCCGGCAGCGGGCTGACGTGGCGTGGACGGGATGATCATGAGTGAGGCAGACGGGTTCGACGCACTCGGATTCGATTCCACGGGGTTTGACTCCGGCGGGCTCGACGGGGCCACACCTGACGTTCGAGTCCCGGTCGTCGCGGTGGTGGGCCGGCCCAACGTGGGAAAGTCGACTTTGGTCAACCGGATCCTCGGCAGCCGCCAGGCGGTCGTCGAAGACGTCCCGGGCGTCACGCGGGACCGGGTGGCTTACGACGCCACGTGGCGGGGCCGGGCGTTCACCCTGATGGACACCGGTGGCTGGGAGCCTTCCCCGGGATCCGAGGAGGGCCAGTCCAGCCGCGCCCTCGCCGAGCAGGTGACGGCCCAGGCCAGGCTGGCCGTGGACACGGCCGACGCGGTGCTGTTCGTCGTGGACGCCGTGGTGGGCGTGACCGACGCCGACGAGGCCGTCGCGGCGGTGCTGCGCCGCTCGGGCAAGCCGGTCGTCCTCGCCGCGAACAAGGTGGACGACACGCCGGGCGAGGCCGCCGCCACGGCCCTGTGGTCCCTCGGGCTCGGCGAGCCGCAGCCGGTCAGTGCGCTGCACGGGCGGGGCAGCGGTGACCTCCTGGACGTGATCCTGGGCGCCCTGCCCGAGACCCCCCGGGAGCAGTTCGGCGCCGAGGGGGGGCCCAGGCGGATCGCCCTCGTCGGCAAGCCCAACGTGGGCAAGTCCAGCCTGCTGAACAAGCTGGCCGGGCAGGAGAGGGTGCTGGTGGACGACGTACCTGGCACCACTCGCGACCCGGTGGACGAACTCATCGAACTGGGCGGCATCACCTGGCGGTTCGTGGATACCGCCGGGATCAGGCGCCGGGCCATGCAGAACCAGGGCGCTGACTTCTACGCGGCACTCCGCACCGCCGGGGCGCTGCAGCGGGCCGAGGTCGCGGTCGTCCTGGTGGATGCCAGCGAGCCGCTCACCGAGCAGGACCTGCGGATCGTGTCCATGGTGATCGACGCGGGCCGGGCGCTGGTCATCGCGTACAACAAGTGGGATCTGGTCGACGAGGACCGGCGGCTGCAGCTGGACAGGGAGATCGACCGCCAGCTGCACACGGCCCGGTGGGCGCCGAGGGTGAACATATCCGCTGCCACCGGCCGCCACGTGGACAGGCTCGTGCCGGCGATCGAGCTCGCCCTGACCGGCTGGGAGACCCGGATTTCCACCGGAAGGCTCAACGCCTGGCTCACCGAACTGCTCGCAGCGACCCCGCCCCCGGCCCGCGGTGGCCGGCAGCCGAAGATCCTCTTCGCCACGCAGGCCGGCATCCGCCCGCCGCATTTCGTGCTGTTTACGTCGGGTTTCCTGGAGGCCGGGTACCGCCGGTTCATCGAACGACGGCTCCGCGAGGAGTTCGGTTTCGAGGGGAGCCCGGTGCACGTCTCGATGCGGCTGCGGGAGAAGCGCCGTGGCGGGGCCAGCGGCGCGGCGCGGCGCGGGGCACCGGTGCGGCGTGCCTGACGGTGGACCTCGCTGAGCTGGACCGGGCCCGCGTCTGGCATCCGTATGCAGCCATGCCCGGAACGGCACCGCCGCTGCTGGTGGAATCTGCGTCGGGCGTGCGGCTGCGGCTCGCCGAGCCGGCGGCTGGTCACCTGGAACTGGTGGACGGCATGTCGTCCTGGTGGGCCGCGATTCATGGTTACCGCCATCCGGTGCTCGACGAGGCGGCGCGGACTCAGCTCAGCGCGATGAGCCACATCATGTTCGGCGGGCTCACCCACGAGCCCGCGATCCGGCTCTGCGACCGCCTGGCCACCCTGACGCCGCCCGGGCTCGAGCACGTGTTCCTCTGCGACTCCGGTTCCGTCTCGGTAGAGGTCGCGATCAAGATGTGCCTGCAGTACTGGCGGTCGCTAGGCCGGCCGGCCAAGCGCCGGCTGCTCACCTGGCGCGGCGGGTATCACGGGGACACGTTCATGGCGATGTCGGTGTGCGACCCGGACGGCGGCATGCACCGGATGTGGGACGGGGTGCTGCCGCCGCAGGTCTTCGCGGACGCGCCGCCGCCCGGGTTCCACGCCGGGGCCGATCCGGACTATGCCGCCCACCTGGAGGAGTTGATCGGGGAGCACGCGGATGACCTGGCCGCGGTGATCGTGGAGCCGGTGGTCCAGGGAGCAGGCGGCATGCGCTTTCATGATCCGGAGTACCTGCGCATTCTTCGCATCGCCTGCTCAACGAATCAGGTGTTGCTGATCTTCGACGAGATCGCCACGGGTTTCGGGCGGACCGGCGCTTTGTTCGCCGCCGATCACGCCGGGGTGAGCCCGGACGTGATGTGCCTGGGCAAGGCGCTCACCGGGGGCTATGTCTCGCTGGCGGCGACGCTGTGCACCCCGGAGGTGACGGCCGGGATATCCGGGGGGGAACTGCCCGTACTGGCGCACGGGCCGACCTTCATGGCCAACCCGCTCGCCTGCGCGATCGCCTGCGCCTCGGTGGACCTGCTGCTCAGCGAGGATCGGGCCGGCTATTCCGGGGGCTGGCGCGCCGCGGTCAGCAGGATCGAGGCGGGACTGTCCGCGGGCCTGGCCGCCGCGCGTGATCTGCCCGGCGTGGCCGACGTCCGTGTGCTCGGTGCAATCGGCATCGTGCAACTCGACCACGAGGCGGACCTGGTGGCCGCGACCCGCGCGGCGGTTGCTGAGGGGGTCTGGCTGCGGCCATTCCGCGACCTGGTCTACACGATGCCGCCGTACCTGACCGGCGACGCCGACCTGAGCCGGATCTGCGCGGCTGTCCGCAGCGCGGCCGCAGCCGGCTGAGGCCGGGCGATTCTCAGGGAGTCAGCAGGAACCAGACCGCGGTGCCCGCGTCGTCACTCTCGTATCCCCACTGCTCCGCGAGGTTCTCGACTAAGAAGAGCCCGTGCCCGTCGGCGGCAAAGGCGTCGGCCTTCACCACGGGGATGCTGGTAACGGAGCCCTCGTCGGTGACCTTGACCTCCACCGAGTCCGTCAGGTCCGCCACGGCTATCGTGACCGTCCCCCCGGGCCGCCGCGAATCGCTGTGCAGTACCGCGTTCGTGACGAGTTCGGAGCAGAGTAAGACGGCCACGTCCGCGCACGGGTGGTCGGGCCCGAGAACCTCGGCCACGAAGGCCCTGGCCCGGGACACGTTCTTGGGCAGGCCTTTGATGGTGAGGCTGTCCGGCCCAGGCGGCTCCGCCGGGACCGCGGGCTCGGCCGGGGTAGGTGGCGCCTCCCGGCCTGCTGAGCGAGGCCTTAAGGCGCTTCCGTGACGCGCGGTCATTGCTGCCATCACCCGAAATGTTCCTTCCCTGGTGGTTCTCCGCCTGGGCTGCCGAAGCAGTGGAACTCCCCCCCACTGCCTGCTATGCCGTATAGGAGTTGTAGCCGAACAGGCACAGCGTGTCAGGAACAATGATGGTCTGGGTGTGCACGCCACGCAAGTGCGTAGCACAAATATTGCAAACGAAATTTCATCTGCGATCTCACACCCTTCACAAATTCGTGTATCGTGAGCTTGGAGTTCAGGAGTTGGCCTAGGAGGGGGGGCGGCGTGTCGGTAGGTCCCACGGTCCGTCGCCGCAGGCTTGGCTCCGAGTTAAGACGCCTGAGGGAGGCACACTCCTTCAAGCTGGAAGACGCCGCTGAGCGCCTCGGGCTGGCCCCGTCGACACTGTCGCGCATCGAAACCGGGAAGGCGCCCACCCGGACCGCCTATCTGACGACCATGCTCGACATGTACGGCGTCGTCGACCCCAAGCACCGGCAGACGCTGACCGACATGGCGCGCGACGGCCACCGCAAGGGCTGGTGGGCGGTGTACGACGACGTGCTGCCCACCGGATTCGACGTCTACGTCGGGCTCGAGGCCGAGGCGGCCGCGCTCCGGGTCTTCGAGGATCAGGTCGTGCACGGGCTGCTGCAGACCAAGGACTATGCGCGCATCGTGATGAGAGCGGTGCGCATGCGGCAGACCCTCAGTCAGATCGACCGCGCCGTAGAGTTGCGGATTCAGCGCCAGGAGGCGCTCACCCGGGTGGATCCGCTCAAGCTCTGGCTGATCCTCAACGAGGCGGTGATCCGCCGGACGGTAGGCGGTGCCGAGGTCATGCACGGCCAGCTGATGCACCTGCTTGAGGCGAGCGAGTGGCCCAGCGTGACGTTGCAGGTGCTGCCGCTGTCCAGCGGCGCCCACCCGGCCCTCAACGGGCCGTTCTGCATCCTTGAATTCCCGGAGCGCACTGACCCGGACGTGGTGTATACGGAAGGCGTTGCCGGGCACGCCTACCTGGAGCGAGATTCCGACGTGCGGGCCTGTGCGGAGGGCTTTGACCTGCTGCGGGCGGCAGCGTTGTCGCCCGCCGATTCAGCCGAATTGATCGTCAGCATGGCCAAAGAGATCACCCATAAGGAGGAAACCTAATGACCAGCGAAAGGAACGACGGATGACACCCGAATTCACCGGAGCGCACTGGTTCAAGAGCAGCGCGTCGAGCGTCACGGGCTGCGTCGAGATTGCGCATCTCCCCGGCGGCCTTGTGGGCGTCCGGGACTCCAAGGACATCAGCAAGGCACCGCACGTATTCAACCGCCGTGAATGGCACGCGTTCCTGACGGGCGTCAGGAACGGGGAGTTCGACCTTCCGGCTAGCTGACAGCGGCCGCGGCGGCGTCCGGACCTTCGGCTGGGGCCGGGCGCCGCTGCCGGTCAGGGCGTCGGCTGGATGAACTCACCGTCGGCGGCGCCGCACAGGAAGGCATCCCACTCGGCAGCGCTGAAGACCAGCGCGGGTCCGTCAGGGTGCCGGGAGTTGCGCATGGCCACCTCCCCGCCGGGGAGGAAGGCCACCTCCACACAGTTGCCCCCGGTGGGGCCGCTGCGCCTGCTCTTGACCCAGCTGATGCCGTGCAGGTGCGAGGCGGCTATGCCGTTGCGGACGTTACTCATGACGATCCCTCCAAGTCCGTCACGATGGCGCGGAGGATCTCCGCCGAGTCACCGGGTGGCGCGCTGATGATGCTCAGCCTTTCCATGGCCAGCAGGTACCGGCCCACTTCCGCCGGCTTGTCGATGTACAGGGCACTGGTCAGGTTTTCGACGTAAGCGATGTCGGGCATGGCCGGATCCGCGAATCGCAGCATGCTGAATGCCCCGGGCGCGGGGTGACCCACCGCGGTGAACGGCGTGACCTGCAGGGTCAGCCGCTGCTGCTGGCAGGCCTCGATCAGCGACTCCAGTTGCGCTCGCAGCACGGGCACGCCGCCGACCGGGCGGCGCAGCGCCACCTCGTCGATGACCGCCCACAGGCGCATCGCGCCCGAGGCGAACCGGCTCTGCCGCTCCTTGCGCATGGCGACCAGGCGCTCTGCCTCATCCATCGAGAAGTCGCCAAGGGCCAGCACGGCGGCCGCGTAGTCCTCCGTCTGGAGCAGCCCTGGGATGAACTGCGGGTCGTAGCTGCGGATCGACTCCGCCGACTCTTCCAGCCCGACGTAGGACTGGAACCACGTCGGCAGGACGTCCTGGTACCGCTGCCACCAGCCGGGCTGATTGGCCCGGCTGGCCAGGGACAGCATCTGTTCCCGCTCGGCGCGGTCAGTGATCCCGTACAGGGTGAGCAGGTCGGCTATGTCAATCTCGCGGACCGCGTTCCGGCCCAGCTCGATACGGCTGATCTTGGATTCCGATCCACGGATGGCCCGCGCCGCTTCCTGGGCACTTATTTCCCGCGCCTCACGCAGCCGTCGCAACTGTGCGCCGAGGAGCAGGCGCAGAATGGTCGGCCCGCCCACCGTGTCCGCCATGATCCACTTCCTCCTGCCGGGAGTGCGCGCCGCTGGCACGTGCGGCCAAGGCGATAGGCAGCACGTTCAGTCGGCCGGTCCCCCCCGGGGCCGAAATGGCTACTCTCCGTGTCGTCTGCGTGACCGTCCGGTCAGGCGACGGCGCGGCGGGTTTGCTCTTTCGGCCACGTCCGTTCATGATATCCCATATGCGATTGCATGTAACCCCTCCGCTGCGCGCTGTTTACGGCCCTAGGAGTGCTGTTGTGGCCTTAGGAGCGTCGCGGTGACCGCCGAGGAAGATCGTATTAAGGCCTTCCGCCCAGATGATGCTAGTCCAGCACGCATTTACAACTACTTAATCGGCGGTAAGGACTACTACCCCGTTGACCGGCTGGCCGCCGAGGAGATACTCAGCGTCGCGCCCGACATCCGGCAGGCGGCCGTGGCGAACCGGGCCTTCCTCCGCAGGGCCGTTCACTTTCTGGTCACGGAGGGCGGTGTCCGCCAGTTCATCGAGATCGGCGCCGGGCTACCCGCGGCGGAAAATGTGCACGAGTTCGCGCAGCGCTCGGCGCCGGGCGCGCGGGTTGTGTACGTGGACAGCGACCCGATGGTCGTCGTGCACGGGAGGAACATGGTGCGCGGCGTCCCCGGTACCGCCATTGTCGAGCACGACCTGCGCGAGCCGGCCGCGATCCTGGGTGACCCCGAGCTGACCAGGCTGATCGACGTCGCCGTGCCCACGGCGGTGCTCCTGGCTAACGTCCTGGCCAACGTCGCCGATGAGGACGGCCCCGCCGCGCTGATCCACGCGCTGCTGGCGCCCTTCCCGGCCGGGAGCTTCCTCGTCATGTCCCATGTGACGCTGGACGGCACCCCGGAATCCGCCCAGGCAGCCGTCAAGATTCTCCAGCGGGCGGGACTCAGCGCGCATCCGCGGACCCGCGATCAGGTGCGGGCCCTGCTGGCCGGCCTTGAGCCTGTGCCGCCGGGCCTGGTGTGGGCGCCCGAGTGGCGGCCAGACCCGGGCACCGGCCTGGCCGACGATCCGGGCCGTTCCCATGGCTATGCGGCGGTCGGCCGGAAGGCCCCGGACACCGGGCCCGGTACCATCAGTGCCTGGGGCTAGGGCCACGCCCTAGAGGCAGAATTAGTGCGGGGCTCGGCGTCGGCGGAAGCAGGGCAATGCGTTACAGGTCGTTGGGTAATTCAGGGCTGCTGGTATCCGTGGCCGGGCTCGGCGGCAATAATTTCGGTCGGCGGCTGGACGTGGCCGGGACCCGTGCGGTGGTGGACGCGGCCCTTGACGCCGGGGTCACCCTGCTCGACACGGCCGACATGTACGGCAGCGGCGGGGGATCGGAGGAGATCCTCGGCGAGGTCCTCGCCGGGCGCCGGGACCAGGTGGTGCTGGCCACGAAGTTCGGGCACCAGGCGTACGACATGGGGTATGGCGCGGCGGCCGGGTCCAAGGGCGGCCGGGCGTACATCCGGCTGGCTGTCGAGCGGTCGCTGCGGCGGCTGCGGACCGATTACATCGACCTGTACCAGCTGCACACACCGGACCCGGTCACACCCATCGGGGAGACCCTGCGCGCGCTCGGCGAACTGGTGGCCGAGGGCAAGGTGCGCTACATCGGGCACTCCAACCTCACGGGATGGCAGATCGCCGACGCGGCGCACGCGGCCCGCGAGGCGGCCACCGAGCCCTTCGTGTCCGCGCAGAATCACTGGTCGCTGCTGGAGCGTGGCGTGGAAGCCGAGGTCGTGCCCGCCGCCCGGCACTTCGGGCTGGGCGTGCTGCCCTACTTCCCGCTGGCGAATGGCCTGCTCACCGGTAAGGTCCGGCGTGGCCAGGCGCCCCCGAAGGACAGCAGGCTGGCGACCAGGGAGGGCTACATCACGGACGAGAAGCTCGACCGGGTGGAGGCACTGAACTCATGGGCCGCTGATCACGGGCTGACCGTGCTCGACGTGGCCATCGGTGCCCTGGCCGCACAGCCGGGATGTGCCTCGGTGATAGCGGGCGCGACCTCACCTGAGCAGGTGAAGGCCAATGTCATGGCGGCCGAGTGGGTACCCTCAGCCGAGGAGCTGGCCGAGATCGACACGTTGCTACCGCCCGCCCGGGCGGGCTGAGCGGCGTCAGCCCTGGGCCGCTGCCAGCCGGTACAGGGCCGCGACCGCGCGGCCGAACCTGGGCGAGTAGGACACCGATGGGGTATTCCCGCCCTGCTGGTACCCGCCGATCACGCCGATCACGGTACCCAGGCCGGTGGCCGGGTTCACCTGGGCCAGGAACGGCCCGCCGCTGGTGCCGTTCGTGTACCCGGCGCAGGTGAACTCGAGCTGCTGAGCGCCGAACGCGCGCGTGGTGGCCTGGCAGGTTATCGGCGAGTCCGAGTCCTGCGGGTAGCCAATGACCTGAACGGCCTGCACGGGCCCCCATCCGGTGCCCAGCCGATCCGCGCCGGTAACCTGCTGGATGCTCTGCCCGCGGCCGGCCTGCGTGACGACCAGGAAGGCCACGTCGTCGTTGGGATCGGCGGAGACCGCCCAGGCCCGGTCGACGAACACCCTGCTGACGGTCCACATGCCGTAGGGGGCCCAGCCGTTGTGATAGCCGGGCGCGAAGGCGTAGCGTGTCGAACCGCCCACGCAGTGCGCGGCGGTGATCACGAGATCCCCGGCCGGGCTGTCCACCACGCTCGCGGTACATGATGAGTGACCGCTCAGATGACCCGCGGTCTCGGTGAACAGGGCGCCGACCGCCGGGGTCCCGTTGAATATGCGCCCGTTGACCAGTACCGCCGGTGCGCTCGGCGCCCGGCGGGGGAGTGACTTGGCCGCCGCGGCCAGCCGGACCGCGAACCTGGCCGCGCCCTGGGCCGTGGGCGACGTCAGCGCCACTCCCACGATGACGGCTACCAGCGTGGCCATGGCCAGGATGGCGGGCTTACCCAGCAGGCCCGGAGCCCAGCGCCCCGTCCTGCTGTGTTCCCGCATTCGTTTCCCCTGCTTGGAGGGTGGCCCGTTTGCACCGGCTTGACCTGCGCTTTCTTCCATTGTGACCGTCCAGCCTTAAGAGATCCATAGCGGGAGCCGAGAAGATCCATAAAGCCGCCGGTTACGGGTCTGCCGTTGCGTGATGATCGGCCGACGGGCGGGCGTAAGATCTCACGCAGCACGTTGCCCTCCGCGGTGACGGCGTCACCCCACCTGGGCTCGGGCGTGGCAGAACAGGGTCAGCAGGGGTGAGCCAGAGGAGTAAATGTCATGTCGGGGATGGGTTCCGTCCTCCAGCTCACGAATCCGACGGTGGTCGCCGCGTTCCGCGCGGCACTCCTCCATCAGGGGATCATTGCCCTGCTGATTTTCTTCCTGCTCGCCCTGGTGTGGGTCAGTGCCCGGGAATGGGTTCCCTCTTCCCGCACGGGGGGCGCCTCCGCCGCGGCGGCGGACCCCGTGGCCGAGCCGCCCGCGCGCCGCGTGCTGCGCATCGGCTTCGGCATCCTGTGGATCCTCGACGGCATCCTGCAGGCCCAGCAGGCCATGCCGCTGGGCCTCCCGTCGCAGGTGATCCAGCCCGCCGCGGCGACTTCGCCGGGCTGGGTGCAGCACATAGTGAACTGGGGCGTACGGGGATGGACCTATCATCCGGTCGACGCCGCGGCGGCGGCCGTCTGGATCCAGATCGGGATTGGCGTCTGGCTGCTGACCGCGGCCCGGGGCCGCTGGTCCCGCCTGGGCGGGCTGGCCAGCGTCGGCTGGGGCCTGATCATCTGGGTCTTCGGTGAAGCCTTCGGCGGTATCTTCGCGCCCGGACTGACCTGGTTGTTCGGTGCCCCGGGCGCGGCGCTGCTCTACTGCGTGGCCGGGGCGCTGGTCGCGTTGCCGCCGCGGGCCTGGTCCGGGCAGCGGCTCGGACGGCTGGTCGTCGCCGCTTTCGGGCTGTTCCTCACTGGGATGGCCGTGCTGCAGGCGTGGCCCGGGCGTGGCTACTGGCAGGGCACGGCCGGCCAGGGTGGGGGTGGCCGGCAGGTGTCCGGCCTGGCCGCGATGGTCCAGCAGATGGGACAGACATCCCAGCCAAAGTTCCTCTCGTCCCTGGTCTCGGGGTTTGGCTCGTTCACCGCCGGACACGGATTCGCGGTCAACCTGATCGCCGTGATCGTGCTGGCCGCGGTCGGCATCGCCCTGCTCAGCGGGCAGCCGCGGCTGCTGCGCCCGGCGCTCCTGGTCCTGCTGGTGGCGTGCCTGGCCGACTGGGTGCTGATCGAGGACTTCGGCATCTTCGGCGGTGTTGGCACGGACCCCAACAGCATGATTCCGATGGCGCTGGTGGCTGTGGCCGGTTTCCTGGCCCAGACCAGTCCGGCCGTCGCGGTGGCTGAACCCGCTCCGCAGGCCGGGGCGCGAGGATGGCGGGAGCGGCTCAGTCCGGGCCGCCTCGGCCACGCCCTCGGGACCACGAGCCTCCGGACGATCGCCGCGGTCGGCGCGCTCGGTGTCGCCATCCTCGGCGCCCTCCCGATGATGGCCGCCTCAGCCAGCACGAGCGCTGATCCGATCATCGCCGAGGCGCTTGACGGGTCCACCGCCCCGCTCGATTTCCGCGCTCCCGCGTTCCAGCTGACCGATCAGCATGGCCAGCAGGTCTCGCTGGCCAGCCTGCGGGGCAAGGTGGTGCTGCTCACCTTCCTCGATCCGGTGTGCACGAGCGACTGCCCGCTGATCGCGCAAGAGTTCCGCCAGGCTGACCAGCTGCTCGGCGCGAGCGCGCGGCACGTTGAACTCATCGCGGTCGTGGCCAACCCGATCTATCGCCAGCTGGCGTTCACGCAGGCCTTCGACCGCCAGGAGAATCTGACCAGCCTGCCGAACTGGCGGTACCTGACCGGGACCCTCCCGCAGCTCAAACAGGTATGGCAGCGGTACTCGGTCGCGGCTGACATCACCCCGGCGGGCGGGATGATCGGGCATAGCGACGTCGCGTACGTCATCGACGCGGCGGGCCGGACCCGCAGGGAGCTGAATTTCGATCCCGGCCCGGGGAGCGCGAGTTCCCAATCGTCGTTCGCGGGCGAGTTGTTCACCGCCGCCCAGCAGGCCCTGGGATCGCAGTGATCATGAAACGGGTGGGAACGCTGCTCGCTTCCGCGCTCGTGGCCGGCTGCGGCACCGTGGCTGCGGCACCGCATGCTGCCCGCCTCCCGTCGTCCGCCACGCCGTCGCTCGCCACCTCGGAGATGTCCGCCACGGAAACCTGGGCGGTAGTCGTCATGGGCGGGTCGAGCGCCGCGCACAACAATTTCTGGCAGCTGTTCACGCGGTCCGCGAAGGCCGCGCGATGGACGCTCGCCACCCCACCGGGGGTGGCCGACAACGGCGGCCTCGCGGTAGCGGATGCGGGCCCAGGGTCGCTTGTCACCGCGGTACGGCCCAGCCAGGACCTCACCTTCACGCCGCTCAGCGCCAGCCGGGACGAGGGTGCGCACTGGTCACAGGGCGGGCTGCTCTCCGCCAGCCTGGCCGGCTTCCCTGACGTATTCGCGGCGGCACCCGGCGGCCGCCTGCTCGCGCTGACCCGCCGTGGCGACGCCCAGGTCGCCGCGCGCGCCGGGGCGACCTGGACGAGCCTGGCCAGCGAGCGTTCGGTGGCCGCGTCCCCGGCCGGCCGGGCGTGCGGGCTGGCCCGGCTCACCGCGGTCGCGTTCAGCCCGACCGGGGTGCCGCTGCTCGCCGGGCAGTGCACGCAGGCCGGCACGGTGGGTATTTTCGCCTCCGGTGGTGGGACCTGGCGCGCCACCGGGCCCGCCCTGCCGCCATCGCTCGCCCGGCGTGACACCGAGGTGCTCGGGCTGGCGAGCACGGGCGGGGCGGGCACGGGCGGGACGACCGCGGCCCTGCTGCAGGCTGGCTCGGGCGCGGCCGCGAGCCTGGTCACCGCGTGGTCGGCCGACGGCGGCCGCCACTGGCGGACCTCCGTCCCGTTCGGGCTGCGCGGCCGGGCGGTGCGGTCCGCGGCCTTCGGCGCCGGCGGGGCCATCGGTGTGACGCTGACCGGCGGCGCTGGCGCCGTGGCGGTCACCGGGCCCGGCGCGGCATGGCGCTCACTTCCCCCGCTGCCCGCCGGGGCAGCGGGGGTCCCCGCCGCGGCCGCTACCCTGGCCGCAGGGCCGGGCAGCGGATTCGAGGCCCTGATCGCCCACGGTGGCCGGCTGTCGGTGTGGCAGCAGACCGCGGGCGGCACCGGATGGGAGCAGGTACAGGTCATCAAGGTTGCTATCCCGTACGGCTCGTCGGGCTGAGAGGGCGCCATGAGCTACCTCGTCGATCACTGGTCCTTCGACCCGTTCATGATCGTGGCGGTCGTCGTGGTCGGCTGGCACGAGATCGGCCTGGCCCGGCTCGCCCGGCGGTCGCGGCCGGAGCGGACGCAGCAGCGCCGCAGGCGCTCGTTCCTGTTCTACGGCGGGCTCGCCGTCCTGCTCCTCTCGGTCCAGTCGCCTATCGACTACTGGTCGGATGAGTACTTTTTCGTGCACATGATCCAGCATCTGCTGCTGATGTTCACCGCGCCGACGCTGGTCGTCGCGGGGGCGCCGTGGCAGCCGCTGCTCGATGCCCTGCCGGGCAGGCTCGGCCGGAGCGTCACCCGGACCACCCTGCGCGACAACTGGTCGCGCCCGCTGCGCGCTGTCGCCGGTTTCATGCTGCGCCCATGGGTCGCCATCGTGTTCTTTAGCGTCGTAATGATCTTCTGGCACATTCCGGTGGCCTTCGACCTGGCCGAGCGCAATCCGGCCGTGCACATCTGGCTGGCGCATGCCACCTTCTTCATCGCCGGGGTGCTTTTCTGGCTGCAGTTCATCCCGTCACCTCCCTTCCGGCGCAGGCTGCCGCTGCTGTCGCAGGCGGCCGCGCTGATCGCGACGAATGTGGTCATGTGGATGCTGGCCATGTCGATGAGCATCTTCACCCAGGTGTCGTGGTACTCGGCGTATTCCCACGTGCCCGGGGTAACCCTGCCGGCCTATGCCGACCAGCAGATCGGTGCCGCCATCCTCTGGGTCTGCGGTGACTTCTGGGCGATTCCCGCGCTCTTCCTGGTGCTGCGCCGGATGATCAACGAGGACGGTGGGGTCGGGGCGGCGATCGACCAGATCCTCAGCCGGGGGCCGGCCCGGGCCGGCTGGGCGTCGTCTCGACCGCGGACTGCGGTGCAGCAGACCACGGGGCCACCGCCCAGGCGGCCACGGACCAGGCCCTCGGCACCGCCGCTGCCGCCGCCGACCGAGCCCTAGCGGACGGGCATGACAGGGCCCGGAGAGGCCGCCAGGGCGACGTTCCGCGACGTGTTCGCGGTCGGTGAGTTCAGGGCACTGTGGCTGGCGCAGCTGCTGTCCGTGGCCGGTGACCAGCTCGCCCGGGTGGCCATGACCGTCCTGGTCTATGACCGGACGCACTCGCCGTTGTGGAGCGCGCTCACTTTCGCCGTGACTTTCCTGCCGTGGATTGTCGGTGGCCTGGGCCTCTCCGGGATCGCCGACCGGAAACCACGGCGTCAGGTGATGATCACCTGCGATCTGGCCCGTATGGCGCTGGTAGGACTGATGGCCCTGGTGAGCGCCGTAGCGGTGGCCAGCGCCGCGCTCTGGGTCATGGTGGCTCTCCTGTTCCTGGTCACGCTGCTCGACTCGCCCTTCAAGTCGGCGAGGTCAGCGCTGGTCCCCGACATCCTGGCCGGGGAGAAGTACGTTCTCGCCACCGCCGTCACCCAGATCACGTTCCAGCTCGGCATGGTATCCGGGTTCGCACTCGGCGGACTGGTCGTGGCCGGCCTGGGCGTGCGGGCCGCGCTGCTCACGGACGCGGCCACCTTCGCTGTCTCCGCCCTGCTGGTTGGAGTTGGGGTCCGCAGGCGGCCCGCCGCGATTGACGTCGCTGGTGCCGGCGCGAGCCATCCCTCGCAGTTCGCGGAAATGCTCACCGGGGCGAGGCTGGTGTTCGGCGACGTGAGGCTGCGCAGGCTGATGTTGCTCGGCTGGCTCGTCGCGTTCTATGTCGTGCCGATGGGCCTCGCCGCACCGTACGCCGCGCGCTTTCATGGGCTTCCGCTTGCGGTCGCTACGGGGCTGATATTCGCCGCGGTCCCGCTCGGCAGTATTGTCGGCGCGCTGGTGTTCAGCCGGGTTGTCGCTCCGGCCCGGCGGCAGCGCTGGATGGGTCCATTGGCCGTGAGCTCCTGTGGTCTGCTCGTACTCTGCGTGGTGCAGCCCGGCCTCATCGCCTCGTTAACGATCTTCGCCGTCTCGGGCATGTGCGCTGCTTACCAGATCACCGCCAACGCGGCGTTCGTGGCCGCTGTCCCGGCTGAGCGCCGTGGCCAAGCCTTCGGCCTGGCCAACGGAGGCATGCAGGTATCCCAGGGCCTATGGTTCGTTGCTGCGGGGGCGGCGGCCGGAATCGTGACCCCCGCAGTGGTGATCGCCATCAGCGGCGGCCTCGGCGCTGCCGTGGCCGCCGCTCTGGCGATGAGGAGCCGCCCGCACGCTGCGGACCGCTGATGATCGGTGACGGGCGGGCTGTGGTTACTGCCATTCGTTGCGCATGGCTGCTCCTTCGGTCGTCGCTGTGGTGGTGGGCTGTGGTGGTTACTGCCATTCGTTGCGCATGGCTCCTCCTAATCTGTCCAGCTACGTCAGCGGATTGGGGACCAGGTGGGCTGTCGCCGTGCCTCGCCTGACTTGACATCAAAGTCGTACCTCTGTGACGATGCGGCATTGATTCCCTACGACCCGTTATGCACCCCAGTTTGCTCCTCTGCACTGCCTTCCGGGGAGTCTGATGGCCGCCCTCCGTCTGCCCTGCGCGATGACCTTTGGCCTGCGTGGCATCGCGGCGACCATCCGCGGCTGGCCGGTGTGGGCGCTGCGGAAGCCGTTGCGCGCTTACCTCATCGGCATCACCACGCTTGCCGCCGCGATCGCGGTGCCCGCAGCGCTGCGAACTTCATGGCGGCCATCTGACGCAGCGGTGTTCGCGGGCCTGCTCGCCTGCGGGCTGCTGGCGGTCGAGTCCACCCGGCGTGTCAAGGAAGTGCACGGCACGGTGAGCAGGGACCTTCAGACTGTGTGGTACCTGGCGATCGCGATCGTGCTCCCTCCGGCCTGCGCCTTGCTGGCTCCACTGCCGCTCGCCGCGTACCGGCTGTGGCGGGTGCGTCGCGGGTTCGTGTACCGGCGGGTGTTCAGCAACGCCACGATTATGTTGGCGTACGGCGCCGCGTCGGTTGCCTTCCATGCCGTTCCTCCGCGGATTGCCGGGGCTGCGCCAGGCGCGGGCTCGCACGTGCTTACCTGGATCGCTGTCGTCGCAGGTTGCGGACTGCTGGCCTGGGTCATTAACAATTGTCTGCTCTTGGGGGCGATCAGGCTGGCCGATTCAGATACGCGTGTGCGTGACCTGTTCGGTAACCAGCAGGCGATCACGTCCGACCTGATCGAACTTAGCCTCGCCGTCTCGCTCGCGCTGGTGGTGGCCATTAACCCGGTACTGATGGCGCTCGCACTGCCGTCAGTCCTGCTCTACCGGCGTTACATGATGAGCGCGCAACTGGTGGCGCAGGCTCGTATCGACCCCAAGACCGGAATGCTCAACGCGGGGACCTGGCGCCACGAGGCGGATGTCGAGTTCGCCCGCGCGCTGCGCGGCAGCGACCCGCTCGCGCTGGTCATCGTGCACGTCGACCATTTCCAGAGCGTGTACGACACGGCAGGTCATCTTGCCGCTGATGAGGTCATCCGCGCTATCGCCGGCAGCGTGGTCGAAAATATGCGCGGCTACGCCCTGATCGGCCGGTTCGGCGGCGAGGAGTTCGCGGTGCTTCTCCCGCGGACCAGCGCGGCCGAGGTCAGGCGGATTACCGAACGGCTGCGCGATCATATCGCCGGGCAGCCGATCGCCATCGAGGACGGAAACCACACCGGCTTCGTGTTCCGGATGACCGTATCGATCGGGATCGCCACGCTGGTTCAGTTCAGGTGGGCGCTGGCCGACCTGATCGGCGCGGCGGACGCCGCCCTGACCGAGGCCAAGAGCACCGGGCACAACACGATATGCATGATGCCCGACAGTTCGACGGCGCAGACCGGCGGGAACTGACTCACCTGGCACCGAACCGGCTCGTCAGTCGCCGTGCTTCTCCAGGTAGTCGAGGTAGAGCGGGCGCAGCGACTCGGCCACGTCACCTTCGCCGGAGCCGAGCGCATCAGAGATCATCGCTGACACCTGGGTGACATCCGCCGCGGTGTGGTCAGCATGACCGGATGCTGCCTCGCCCGCCGGGATTTCGCGGAGCAGTTCCCACAGGAAGCCGACGTCCAGATGATGCATCGCCCGGCGCACGGCGCGATCATGCAATTCATGGGATGAGAGTGCTTCGAGCGTGGCCCGGTCCGTCATGGGATGACCCTACCCGCCAGGGGGGCAGGGCCGGCGGGTACCGGGTCCTTGCTACCCATCGCCGCAGGCCAGGCCGTCGATGCTGCAGCTGACCGGGCTCGTGGTGTTCCCCTGGGCGGTGAAGTTCGCCGACTGGCTGGCTCCAGGGGGGATGGTCGGCTGATAGGACGGGGCATCCAGGACCAGGGTGTCGCCGCCGCTGGTCTGCCATCCGGCACCCCAGGCGCTGTCCACCAGGTCGCCGGGGAACGCGGCACGGATCTGCCATCCGGTCAAGGCCGTGCTGGCGTGATTGACGATGGTGAACTGGCCTTGGAAGCCGCCATCCCAGCGCTGGACTACGGAGTAGGCCACGGTGACCGGCGGGGCCCGGCGCGGGGCCGCCGGCGTCGGGGACCGTGCCATGATCGCCGTCGCGGACATCCGGGGGGACGGGCTCGGGGGAGTCGCGGACGGCCTGGGTGACGGGCTCACGGACGGCCTGGGTGACGGGCTCACAGGAAGGATGGCCGTGCAGGTCACGATCCCGCAATTGACCGCGACCGCGCGCGGGCGGTGGCCGCCGTGGTGCGGCAGGAAGATCAGTACGACGCCGGCGGCCGCGGCGAGGCCGGCGCCCGTCCCGATCCCCCAGAACCACCGGTGCTGGGCCAGCACGCCAAGCCACGGTGCCCTCGTCAAGGCGTCCTCCTCCTGCACCAGGAAGCGACGCCAATGTAGCAACGGCAGGGTAGGTATTGCCGCAAAACGGGATGATGTGACCGCGGCGGCTAGCCGCCGCCGCGGTCACGAGGGAATCACCGGCTACCAGCCGACGGCGACCACCATGTACTGCGGGGTGCTGACCGAGATGTCCGAGGACTGCCCGGCGTCGTCATCGTAGGGGAAACCGTACGCCTTGGCGTTGATGGCGCTGGCGTGCCAGAACTGGGCGTAGTAGTTCGCCGGAGCGGCCTGGTAGAACTGGGCCGGATCCGACTGCTGGGCTGTCGGCAGCTGCGCGACGTGCCGGTTGAGCCCGGCGCACAGCGGAGGATTCGCGGACAGCGTGCCACCGCAGCCGAAGATCTGGGCGGTGGAATCGGTGGTGTCACCCTCCGAGGCCGCGTAGCTGGTGAAGTAGTTCGCGTACGCGCCGCCAGGCTGGAACGCGGGATCGTTGCCCGGCGAGGGGATGCCGTACGGGGCCTGGTCGGTGCCCAGTTCCTTGAACTGGGCCGGCACCGCGTTGATGAACCGCTGGAATGTCGCCGCGCGGCTTTCGGTGAAGGTGGCGTAGTTCTCGCCGACCTCCTGGTTGGACCCGTCGTGGCCGTGCAGCAGCAGGGCGAGCTTGAGGCCGAACCGGTCCACCCGCGTGGTGTCGACGTTGATCGACGATGCGCCCACCGTGAACTCGATGAAGTCGTAGTACTGGCTGTTCGGCGAGCCGAGGTAGAAGTACATCCGGCCGGCCGAGTTCGCGGGCATGTCGATGTACGGTTGCTGCGCGATCGACGCCTCCTGCCCGTTGAAGCTCCAGTAGACCTGGCTGTCCGGGTACTGGCCGTTCGTCTGATTCACGATCGCGACTTCGAGGACATGGGTGGCGGCCGGGATCGCGCTGGTGTTCCCCCAGAACGACGCGGGCGGCTCTCCCGTTCCGGGAGGGCTGGTCGAGGTGGGCGTGGGTGTCGGGCTGGGCGTTGCGCCGCCCGTGGTGTAGACGCCGAATTCCCAGAGGCTGTAGCCGTAGGCGGTGGCGCGCGTCGTGCCGTACATGCGGATGTAGCGGCCGGTGCCGGTCACGTTGAGGGTCTGGGTGCCGCCGGTGCCGGTGGTGGTGGAGTAGATGGTGGTCCAGTTGGTGCCGTCGGGTGAGGTCTGGATCGCCAGCGCGGTGGCGTACGCGGTTTCCCAGTCGAGCGTGACCTGGCAGAAGGTCTGGCTGGAGCCGAGGTCGACCTGGAGCCATTGCGGGTCGGCGAACGCGCTGGACCAGCGGGTGCCGGTGTTGCCGTCCACCGCGGCCGAGGCGGGGGTGCCCGCGTTCTCGGTCGACGACGCCGTGGCCGGCTGGTTCAGGGCGGCGTTCGTCGTGCCGCAGGCGCCGCCACCACCGCTGGACGCAGTGCCGTAGACCTGGAACTCATACAGCGAGTAGCCGTACTGCGTGGCGCGCGCCGTGCCGTACATGCGCACGTAGCGGCCGGTGCCGGTCACGTTGAGGGTCTGGGTGCCGCCGGTGCCGGTGGTGGTCGAATAGATCGAGGTCCAGGTCGTGCCGTCCGGTGAGGTCTGGATCTGGAACGCCGTCCCGTACGCGGTCTCCCACTGCAGGACCACCTGGGTGATCGAGGCGCTGGCCCCGAGATCGACCTGGAGCCACTGCGGATCAGAGAAGGCGCTCGACCAGCGGGTGGTCGTGCTGCCGTCCACAGCCGCCGAGGCGGGGGTGCCTGCGTTCTCGGTCGACGACGCGGTCGCCGGCCTGCCCTGCGAGAGCAGTGTTGCCGCGCTCGCCCGGCTGGCCGGGCTCGCAGCCAGCGCCAGAGCGGCGGCCAGCGCCACCACTACCCCGACGATGAAGATCCGCCAGCCGACAAACGACCGGCGCACATGCATCAAATCTGAACCCATTAGCCACCTCTACTGTGAGAAGCCGTTCCGCGAATGCCTGCCCAGACTTGATACAAGGCTTATTTCATAACGTAATTTAACCCTGGGGAAACTGGCCGTCAATAGGTCGCAACCATCTACCGCAACCGGTGCCGCGGCCACCCGCCATGGCGCGGGGAAACGCCGGCGCCGGCCCGGCCAGCACCGCCCGGCCAGCACCGCCCGGCCAGCACCGCCCGCCATGGCGCGGGAAATGCTGGCGGAGGCGCGGCCAGCGCTTCGTAAGATTCTTGTTATAAGATCCGAACTGCAGGGGGGCTCATGCTGGAGCGAAAGCGGTCGACCGTCCGCGATCTGCGCCGGGACAACCGGTCAGTGCTGCTGTCATCGCTGTACTTCGATCAGCCGCGCAGCCGCCATGACCTGAGTGAGGCCACCGGGCTCAGCCCGGCGTCAGTCAGCAACGTCGTTCGCGAGCTGATCGACGAGGGGATCGTGGCCGAGGCGGGTTCGGTGGACTCCGACGGCGGGCGCCCGCGCGTGCTGCTCGAGATCAACGCCGACTACGGGTATGTCATCGGGGTGGACGTCGGCGAGACCCGGGTCCAGGTCGAGCTGTTCGATCTGATGATGACCGAGCGCGCCAAAGCTGACTACCCGCTCGATCCCAGGGAACATGGCCCCGACGTGATCGTCGAGGCCATCTTGTCCGGGCTGGACGCGGTCATGGCCAACGCGGGCGTCCAGTCCTCGGCGGTCCTCGGGGTCGGTGTCGGGGTCTCCGGCATCGTCGAGAATGGGCCCGAGGTACTCGTGCACGGGCAGACCTTCGGCTGGGAGTCGGTCCCGCTGGAACGGCTGCTCCGGTCCGGCACCTGCCTGCCGCTGCACATCGACAACGGGGCCAAGACGATGGGCCAGGCGGAACTCTGGTTCGGCGCCGGGCGGGGAGCCCAGCACGCGGCGGTATGCCTGATCGGCTCCGGTGTGGGGGCCAGCATCATCACCAACGGGAACACCCACCGGGGGGCCACCTCAAGCGCCGCCGAATGGGGCCACACCACCGTCGTGGTGGGCGGGCGCGCCTGCCGGTGCGGATCGCGTGGATGTCTCGAGGCTTATGTCGGCGCCGAGGCGATCCTGGATCGGTACGGCCGCTCACTGCCGGGTGACGATGAGGAGTCGAAGCTCGCCGCTCTCATCGAAGTGGCCGCCGGGTCGGCGGCGGCCAAACAGGTGCTGGATGAGACCGCGCTGTACCTCGGCGTCGGCATCGCCGATCTGATCAACCTGATCAATCCAGGGCGGATCATCCTCGGCGGATGGGCCGGGCTGCTGCTCGGGGAGCGGATGCTCCCCGCCATCCGTGAGGCCGCCCGCGAGCATTCGCTGAGCCATCCCTTCGCCGGGACTTCGATCGAACTTGGCCACCTGGGCCCAGATGCTGTCGGGCTCGGCGCCGCCACACTCCCCATAGAACGTTTCCTCAACGGAACCCCGCCCGCCCGGGAGAAGGATCACGCCGCCAGCTGACTTCGCCGGGCCGCGACTGACACGCAGTCCTCGGACCCGGCTCGGGAGGCGCCGCGCCGTCGCTACGATCGGGATCGGCTGACACCCGTGCCGCAATCTCGCGCCGGGCCCGAGGGGCGGGACGGAGGAGGTACAGCGATGATGGACCTGCTGCTCGACCTGGCCAACATTGTTGGTGGTTTCCTGCTGGCCGCGGCGCTGCTGCGCAGCCTGCCCCGGATCGGATCCGGCCTGGCCCGGGTCGCAGCGGCGATCGCCCCGTTCGGCTGGGTGGTCGGGATCGTCGCTCTCGTGGCGGGCGGGTACTTCCTCATCGTCCATCTGACCTCAGGGCCGCACGTCTTCCACTTCGAAGTAGTGGGCATCGCCGTTGGCGTCGTGCTGCTCTGGGACCGCATCACGGGACGGGCGGCACCCAGGGTGGGCGAGCGCGGTGACGTGACCGGCCTGCCGCTGCTGCTGGCCATTTTCGGCATCATCGCCATGATCGTTGGGGTAGAGGGCATTTTTACCCCGAACTGAGTGCCCCCGACGCCCTTGACCAGACGATCATGCGCGGCCGGACAGTAAAAAAGTGGTGGGCCAATCATCACCTGACATGCTGTCGGCCTCGTGGCGTGACAGGGTGCCAGCATGACTGACGATACGGTTATTTCGTACGAGGCGGCGACTCGTGGGACGCCGGTCCTAAGCAGCACTGGCGCGGAGATCGGCACCCTTGAGCACGTGCTGAAAGTACCTGAAGTCGATGTCTTCGACGGGATCGTGGTCGCCACCAAAGCCGGCCTCCGTTTCATCGATGCCGATTACGTGCAGCAGATCACGCGGAGCCACATCCAGTGCAGCCTCGACGACGCGCAGGTCAGCCAGTTGCCGCCGCCTGGTGGGCCGCCGGTGTACCGGGTCGATGCGCTGGCGGACTCGGGGCAAAGCCTGCACGATACCCTGGGCCGCCTATTCCGCCGCCCGCGCTGGACTCGCGAGCACGACTAGCCGCCGGCCATGGCCCCGACGATCAGGAAGGGCTCCGCGCCGGTGGCGACGGCCTCGGGTAGTGGGGTGTCGGGCTGTTCGTGGGACAGGTCCTCCTCGCAGGCGAAGAACCGCACGAATGGCCGGCGGCGTCCGTTGCTGCGGTCGCGGATTGTCCCGCGCAGCACCGGATAGCTGGCTTCGAGCGCGTCGAGGATGGAGCGCTGGGTGACCGGGCCCTTGACCGGGAGTTCCACCTCGCCGTCGATGCGCGCGAGCGCCTTCAGATGCGCGGGAAGCGTGACCCGGATCATGGCAGCGTCTGGACCTCGACGGACAGCACAGCTGGCAGGTCCCGGACGATCGGTGCCCAGTTGTCCCCCGCGTCGGCCGATGCGTACACCTGCCCGCCGGTCGTCCCGAAGTAGACACCGCATGAGTCGAGAGAGTCGACGGCCATCGCATCACGCAGCACGTTGACGTAGCAGTTGCTCTGCGGCAGGCCGTTGGTGAGCGGCTCCCAGTCGTCTCCGCCGGTCTTGCTGCGGTAGACGCGCAGCTTGCCCTCGGGCGGGAAGTGCTGCGAGTCGCTCGTGATCGGCACCACGTAGACGGTGTCCGGTTCGTGCGCGTGAACGTCGATCGGGAAGCCGAAGTCGGAGGGCAGGTTGCCACTGACCTCGTGCCACGACTCACCGGAGTCATCGCTGCGCATGACGTCCCAGTGCTTCTGCATGTACAGCACTTCCGGCCGCGAGGGGTGCATCGCCAGCCGGTGCACGCAGTGGCCGACCTCGGCATCGGGATCGGGGATGCCTTCCGAGCGCAGGCCGCGGTTCACCGGCTGCCATGTCTCGCCCGCGTCGTCGGACCGGAACGCGCCCGCAGCCGAGATGGCGGCGAACATCCGCCGGGGCTTGGCCGGGTCCAGGATGATCGTATGCAGGCACATTCCCCCGGCACCCGGCTGCCAGGACGGCCCTGACCGGTGGCCGCGCAATCCGGGCAGTTCCTGCCACTGCTGCCCGCCGTCGGTCGACCGGAACAAGCCTGCATCTTCCACCCCGGCGTAGACCGTATCCGGGTCGTCCAGCGAGGGCTCGAGATGCCAGACCCGCGCGAACTCCCACGGGTGCGGCGTGCCGTCGTACCACTGGTGCGTACCGGGGACGCCGTCATAGTCGAACTGCTTGCCCACCGGCTCCCAGGTCGTGCCGCCGTCATCGGAGCGCTGGATCAGCTGGCCGAACCAGCCGTTGGACTGCGACGCGTACAGCCGGCCGGGGTCGACGGGCGACCCCTTGACGTGGTAGATCTCCCAGCCCCCGAAGTGGGGGCCGCTGATGTCCCACCGTTCGCGCTGGCCATCCGAACTCAGGACGAACGCGCCCTTGCGCGTACCAACCAGGACCCGTACCCCGCTCATCCGCACTCCCTTCCAGCTCGCCGGGACGCGACGGCCACCCAGACCGCCTCGCGACGATCATGCTCGCAACCTTGCCTTCGCCGCTGCCCACTGACCAGTGACTCACAACACTCTGACACTTTGACGGCCGCCAGGCGGAAAACTCATCGCTCATCTGTCTCCGGCCGGTCAGCGGCGTCAGTGCCAGCGATGTGGCCAGTGATGACGGCACGGTAAGCTCAACAAGATGGTTGAAGATGAGGTCCTGGACCGAACTTACGCGGCGCTCGCCGACCCCACCCGCCGGGCCGTGCTCGTCGCGCTGCGCACCGGAGATGCCCGGATCACTGACCTCGCGGCACCGCTGCCGATGACGTTCGCCGGCGTCTCCCGCCACATCGGCGTGCTCGAGTCGGCGGGGCTGGTCCAGCGAGCGGTCCGCGGCCGCGAGCACTGGCTGTCGATCCGCCCCGAAGGGCTCTCCGCCGCCGAAGGCTGGATCAACGAGCAGACAGCGTTCTGGTCACGCCGGGCGGATGCCCTGGCCAGCAGGCTGGCGCGAAAGAAGAGTGCCGGTGACTGACATCCCAGCCCGGGTCGCGGTCGTACGGCGCCTGCTGCCGGCGCGTCCAGACGTCGTGTACGACGAATGGCTCGACCCCGGCGCCCTCTCGGACTGGATGTGCCCCCGGCCAGCGCGGTGCCGGAACATCGAATCGGACCCCCGCGTCGGCGGGCGGCTGCAGATCGATATCGAGGATGAGGGCGTGGAGTTCAGCGTCAGCGGACAGTACCTGGTGCTCGACCGGCCCAGGCAGCTGAGCTTCAGCTGGAGCTGCACCACCTGGCCCGACCCCAGCACCAGGAGCGTGGTGAACGTGCTCCTGGAACCGCGCGAAAACGAGCAGACACTCATGACGATCGAGCACTCACTCCTGCCACCCGACCTCGTCGATCAGCATGAGCATGGCTGGACGGCCATCGCAGAGCAACTCGCCGAGGAGCTAGCCGCAACAGCGCCCGGGCCCCCGCCGATGCATCCCTAAGCCCAGCGCCCTCGGTGGCCGACCCACCCAGCCCTCCGGTTCCGGGCACCCATATATCCGGTAGCCGCGATCGGGTCGCCGGTCGCTGGTCAATGTGCGCTGGGCGGGGGCAGCAGGTGGCTGGGCATCGCGGAGTACAGCCCGCCGATCAGCTCATCGAAGCTCAGGTGGCCGGTGTAGTCGAGGGATTGCTCGTGCACGCCGTTGAAACCCGCAGCCAGCAGCTCGGACTCATAGCGCTGCCTGGACTGAGCATCGGTGCCGCAGCAGGATTCCAGCCGGGTGCCCAGCCACTGTTCCAGGCCGTGGCGGACAGCCCGCGACCACGGGACCGGCTGCTGCCAGAGCGGGGTGCCGTTGGCGATAACGGCGATCCCGCCGCCTGGCCGCAGTACCTCCCGGGCCGCGGCGAACAGGTCCTGGGCCGAAGCCAGATGGATCGCATTGGCGATCGTCACCGCGGCCAGGGTGCGCACGCCGAGCAGCGAGCCCAGCGCTGGAACGTCATGATCGGTGCCCAGCACCCAGGTCACGTTGGCCACGCCCTGGCCTGCGGCCGCCTGCCGGGCCAGAGCGAGCATGTCAGGTTCTGGGTCTATTCCGGCCACAGCGCGGACCCGGCTGGCCAGCGGCAGCGTGAGCTGCCCGGTTCCGCAGCCCACATCCGCCACCACATCCGCGGGCCCCAGACCGAGCGCCCGGACCAGCGACCCAGTGAAGGCCGACGGGTACCCTCGCCGGAACCTGGCGTAGAACGCAGCGGTCTCGCCACCGAAATTCCCGCCCATCCAGCCAGCGTGCCCGCCCCCGGCCAGCCAGGCCAGCCGGTTCAGCTCGCAGCGAGCGTGGCGACTAGGCTGAGTGTGATCACGTCCGTTGAGTACGTGATCGATCCCGCGAAGATCGACGCTTTTGAACGCTTCGGCTGTAGTCACTGGCGAATCGCGGCGACAGACCTTGCGGGGCGTCCTTGGGCTGCTGCCGGCTCTGCGTGTGCTGGCATGCCTGGCCTGTCAGCGTGGGATTGTCAGCAGGGGCAGGTACCGTGGCCGGTATGACCGCACAGCCTGCCGGGCCCGCGGG
>JAWWPY010000229.1:0-8197 GCA_033854735.1 Streptosporangiaceae bacterium
GGCTTCCCGCCCACCGACGGCCCGGACACCTACACGGCCGGCACGCTGTTCCCGCGCTCGTCGAAGAAGGCGGCGCGCGCGATCAACTCGGCCAGCGGCAACCGCCCGCTGGTCGTGCTGGCCAACCTGTCGGGCTTCGACGGCTCACCGGAGTCGATGCGCAAGCTGCAGCTGGAGTACGGCGCGGAGATCGGCCGGGCCGTCGTCAACTTCGACGGCCCGATCGTGTTCACCGTGATCTCCCGTTACCACGGTGGCGCGTTCGTGGTGTTCTCCAAGGCGCTGAACCCGAACTTGACGGTGCTCGCCCTGGAGGGCTCGTTCGCCTCCGTGCTCGGCGGCGCCCCCGCCGCGGCGGTTGTGTTCTCCGGCGAGGTCAACACCCGCACGGCGAACGACCCGCGGGTGGCGTCGCTGCAGGCCCGCCTGGCCGAGGTGAGCGGCGCCGAGCGGGCGGCGCTGACGGCCGAGCTGGCCGAGGTGCAGTCGTCGGTGCGCGCCGAGAAGCTGGGCGAGACGGCGGCGGAGTTCGACCGCGTGCACAGCATCCAGCGCGCCGTCGAGGTCGGCTCGGTGGACGCGATCATCAGCGCGGCTGAGCTGCGGCCGCGCATCATCGAGGCGATCGAGCACGGCCTGAAGCACTGACGGGACGCCGGGCCCCTTCCTAGGGGATCCGGCTGGCTGCGGTCACTGCCTTGAGCTCGTCGAACGACTCCCGGATGAATTGCGGCAAGTCTCGCTGGTTGGGTTCGTTGATCCAAAGTTCGAAGGCGATCCTGAAGACAGCGATCCCGGCTTCGGCGGCCAGGCTCGCGGCTGGGTCTGTAACGCCGCGCTGGCGCAGCGTGCCGGCGAGCGCCGAGGCGAGTGAGGCGAGCTTGATCAGCTCGCGCTCTTGCAGCTCTGCGTTCGCGGCGATGACGGCCTGGCGCTGCCCGGCGTACGGGCGGCGTTCCTGGAGCAGGGCGCCGGCCGCCTCGAGGGCCGCGGCGACCGCATCGATCGGTGCTGTGGAATCAGGGACGCTGGCCAGGGCGCTCACGAGGAAGTCCTGCAGTTGGGCCGCGCCCGCGAACAGGACCTCGCGCTTGTCGGCGAAGTGCCGGAAGAACGTCCGCTCCGTCAGTCCGGCCCGCGCGGCGATCTCCGCCACCGTGGTCTGGTCGAACCCGCGCTCGATGTAGAGGTCCAGCGCCGCCCGCTCGAGCCGGCCGCGCGCGTTCGGCTCCCATCGGCTCATGCCCCCGATCATACTTGACGGCAGCGACTGACATCAGATGCTATAGTGATGACATTAACTGACATCGATCCGCCCGGCGCACACCCTGCGCCGGGGACAGTCGATCACCTGGAGGTTTCTCATGCGAGTTTTCGTCACCGGCGCGTCCGGCTGGATCGGCTCCGCCGTCGTCCCCGAGCTCATCGGCGCGGGCCATCAGGTCACCGGGCTCGCCCGTTCCGATGCCTCGGCCGCTGCCCTCACCGCCGCCGGGGCGCAGGTGCATCACGGCACTCTTGATGACCTCGGCAGCCTGCGGGATGCGGCGGCCGCGTCGGAGGGCGTGATCCACCTCGCGTTCAAGCACGACCTCGCCTTCACCGGGGACTTCCAGGGCGCCGCTGATGCGGACCGCCGCGCCGTCGAGACCTTCGGCGACGCGCTCGCGGGTTCTGGCCGGCCGTTCCTCATCGCCTCCGGGACGCTCGGGCTCGCACTGGGGCGGGTGGCGACCGAACAGGACGGACATGGTTCCGACCCGGCGCTGGCCGCTATGGGCAGCGGTCCGCAGACCCGGCTGGCCACCGCCGAACTGGTGCTCTCCCTCGCTTCCCGCGGCGTCCGCTCGTCTGTCGTGCGGCTCCCCCCGACGAATCACGGCGATGGAGACAACGGCTTCATGGCGACTCTGGTCAGCATCGCCCGCGACAAGGGCGTCTCCGGCTACATCGGCGATGGGTCCAACCGCTGGCCCGCCGTGCACCGGCTCGATTCCGCGCACCTCTTCCGCCTGGCGCTGGAGAACGCCCCGGCGGGATCGACACTGCACGCGGTCGCCGACGAGGGCGTGCCGATCCGCGACATCGCCGAAGTGATCGGGCGGCATCTCGGCCTCCCCGTGGTCTCCATCTCTCCCGAGGACGCAGGCGGGCACTTCACATGGCTGGCCGGTTTCCTCGCGGCCGACAGCCCGGCCTCCAGCACGCTGACCCGCGAGCTACTGGGATGGCACCCCACCCAGCCCGGGCTCATCGACGACCTCGACAAGGGCCACTACTTCCACAACCCATCCGCATAACCAGTCCCGCCGGGCGGTGTCGTGCCGGGCGGCCCCTGCCGGGCGGGCGTTGTGAATGATGTTGGCTTGGCTCAGTCCGGCGGCTGCGGTTCAGCGCCCGCGGCGCGGGTGAGGCGGGCGCCGAGCATGCGCAGGTATCCGGCGAGTTCCGGTGGCTGGTGCACCTCTCGCCGCTTCCACTGCGTAGCCGAGATCGCGCAGCCTGTTCTTCGGCGACCGTGTCGGGCGCGTCCGCGACCCGCTGGGCAACCTGTGGTGGATCCAGACCCACATCGAGGACCTCACACCCCAGGAGATGCAACAACGCCTCAACGACCCGGCATTCACCAACGCTATGGCCTACGTCCAGAGCGCCGACTTCTTCCCCAGCCAAAACCGCTGAGCTCAGGCCGATGTGTCGTCCCGGCTCTGACCGGCCGCCGCGACCGCCTCGACCTCGACGAGCTGGCCGGCATACCCGAGGACGGCGACACCAAGCAGCGTGCTCGGCGCGTCATGATCTGCGAACGCCGCCCGGACGACCTCCCAGGCGGCCACCAGATCGCCGCGATCGCCGGACGCGACATAAACCGTCGTCTTCAGCACGTCCGCCAGGCCCGCGCCCGCGGCCGCCAGCGCCTCGGCCAGATTCGCGACCGCCTGCCGGGCCTGAAGCCGGACGTCACCAGCGCCAACGATCACCCCGTTCTCGTCGAGCGGGCACGCACCAGCGGTGAAGACCAGGCCTCCAGGCGGAGCGACCGAAGCGTAAGCGTAGGGAACACCGTCGTAGAGCCGGCCAGCACGAACGAGAGGAACGGGCATGCAGGCCAGGATGCCGGTCCGGCCTGCGCCAGATCAACTGAGAAACCGCCGCAACCGTCAAGCCCGGTGACAAGTTATTGAGCGGGTCGTTGCTCGCGTACGCATACGGGCTGACGGCCGCTGTCTGGCTGGCCTGGAAGGCGGATGCGCGGTCACCGGCCATGTTCTCGGCGAGCGATGCCATGCCCAGCGCTTGTACCAGCAGATCCTGCGGTCCCCCCGGCCGGGCGGCAGCCACTGCTGCTCGGAGTGCCGGCCGGGCGGCGGCCGAAACACTCAGCCGCAACCCATGAATGCGTCCGTGGGCGGGTCAGCTGTTCCTCAGAGCGTGACGCTCAGCGGAGCCGGCCAAGAGCCGCGCGCAGCCTGCGCAGGTCGCGCAGCCGGGCTTCGTATGTCGCCCCGGCCGCGAGCAGGGCAATGCCGATCACCGCGATAGGCACCCAGCCGGGCAGCATCCCGGTCAGTCGCGTCAGTGCGGGGGCGAGCTCACGGCCCGCGCCCGTGACCGCCACCGCAGCCCCGAGCAGCAGCGGCGCCGCCAGCCGCGATCGAACGCCGGCCAGGGTCACCGCGGCTGCGGCCAGGCAGAGCAGCATCGGACGTATCCACCCCTGATCCTGCCAGGCCACCACGAGGCTGGGCAGCAGCGCGATCGCGAGACCTGGCCCGTAGGCCGCCCAGGACCCGGTGCCCGGCGAACGGCGCATGCGCTGCCAGCCGAACGCGATGGCGGCCGCCGCCACGGGCACGGTATACGGCTCGGGGGTGTGCACACCGGCGGCGGCGAGCCAGACGCATAGCGCCGCGTCGAGCGAAGCGAGGCCGGCCCAGAGCAGGTGCTGCCTGTGCGGGCGGGTGGCCGCCCCGAGGCACAAGGTCCCGAGCACCAGCAGACCGAGGCTGGCAGTTCCGGGCCTGCCGAAGGTGGCCGCGACTCCGGCGACCGCGGCGAGCCAGCCGCTCATTTCGGCGGTGAGGCTGGTCAGTGCGCGTCTGCGGGCGAGCAGGGCCGCGGCGAGCTGCGCCAGGCCCGCGGCACCGAGCACGGCGAGCCCGGCCTGCCGGACGGGCAGCCCGCTGGCCAGCGGCACCGCCCAGGCCAGCCCCGCCGCGGCTGCGACGGTCTGCGCCGTTCCCGCCATAGTGGCCAGGGTGGATCGCGCGGCCACGGCCACGACGCCGCCGCTGGCGAGGAGGACAGCAAGCACCTCGATCGTCGTCGCTGGCGTGGTCAGTGACCATGCGGCCGCGATCACCCCGGCCGCCAGGCCCGCCGCCGACGCGGTGCCCGCGAGCATGCGGTCGGTCACCGCGGCGCCCACCCCGAGCAGCACCGCCGCTAGCACGCTCAGCGTGACAATCGCGGCCCAGTAGGGCATGTCAGCCGCCACCGGTACCGTCGCGCAGGCCAGCGCGGCGATGGCGATCGACGCCCCCCGGAAGGACCGCGAGAGCGTCGCAGCCCGCCAGCAGGCCAGGCTGACCAGGCCCAGCACGACCGGTGTGTCGGGTGATCCGTGCCATGCGACGGCGGCCGATAGTGCGGCCCGGGCGGAGGCGGGCGGGCCGGCCCACGTTCGGCCCGCCCACGTCAGCGGGCCGAGCAGAGCCGACAACGCGGCCGGCGACACCAGCAGCCCAGCGACACCCAGGACCGCTGCGGCACCCGCAGCCGCGGGACGGCTCACCGTTCCCAGCAGAGCTGCTGTTTTTCCGCCATGACCAGCCTGACGCGCTGTGGCCTGCCAGGCCGCCCCAGCACCGGCCGCCCCAGCACCGGCCGCTGCGAACGCCGCGAACACCCCGGCCGCCCACGGCCCCGGTAGTGCCACTGCGGCAGGCAGCGCCAGGCCGACCACGATCAGCGCGCCCGAGACTCCGGCGAGCGTGCTGGCTGCTTCCCGTGACCGCCGCGCCAGCGATGCCCCGGCGAGCCCGATGACCGCCGCGAGCATAAGCTCGCCGCCCCCCCCGAAGCGACCCGCGCTGATTCGGGAGCGGAAACACGACGGTGAAGGTGAGCACCACGCCGATGAGCCACGTCACGGTGCCGGCCGCCGCAGCCGTCAGGCGTTCACCATAAGCGTGGCGGCGGCCGGCCCAGGCGAGCATGATCAGGTCGCCGGCTGCCGTGACGAGCAGGGCCAGCGCCACGCTGGCCCGGGATGGCGCGACTGCCGCCGCCGCGAGCGAGAGCGGCAGCTGGGCGAGCACGATGGCAGCCAGCCTGGGCACCCTCGGCGGCGCAGCCAGGCTGTAGGCGGCCCACCCCGCCGCCAGCACCGTGCTGGCGACCGCCACATGACCTGCCGTCACGGCGCGTGGCGCGCCGGGAAGAACGAGCAACTGCACCATGTACGCGTCAAGGACGGTCAGCGCGAGCCCGATCGCGGCGGACGACTCGCCCGTGGCGGTCAGGCCCCGGCGCGCCAGCGGCCAGGGCGCGGACAGCGCGAGCACGGACAGCGCGAGCAGGATCGCGGCACGTCCGCCGGTCCCGATGTTGCCCCAGTTGGCCACCGTGAATACCACCGCCGCGATGCCGACCAGCGAGCCGCCCGCCAGGAGCAGCAGATTCGCCACCGCGCGAGGGGACAGCTCGGGACGGGTGCCCGTGCCTGACGGGGCCTTGGGCGGTAGTGCTACCGGGCCTGCCGCGCTCGCGTGCGCCACGGCCTCAGGCGATCCCTGCTCGCCATGGGATCCTGGCGGCTGCTCTCGCTTGGCTTCAGCCAGCAACTGCAGGCGACGCCCCACTAGCTGGCCCCGCGCATCCTCAACCCGCGCCAGCTCGGCATTGATCCAGCGCAGCTCCGCCGCGAGCGGTCCGCCCAGCCACAGGCCGCAGCCTGCGCAGCGGGCGCGCGCCGCTGCGCCGGCCGAGTTACCGCAGCCGGGACATCCGAGCATCGCGCGCCGCTGAGGGTCCGTGTCCGCTGCCATGCCGACGACAGTGTCACCGCCCAGGGGCGTGCCGGATCGGCTCGCGTACTCAACCGGATGGTGCCACGTACTCAGTTGCTGCCTAGGCCCTGGCTTTCATCACGGGTCTGTCGCTGAACGGCGCGCCGACTGCTGAAGGTGCTCCTGGCCTGGGACGATAAGAGTGTCGAAGCCCTGATCAGCTCGCCGTCCATGACGGCCGCCCGACAGCGCGGCCCCCTGACCTTGGCCGGGGTGGGCCGGAAGACCCGAGCCGAACGGACTGGGCCGGATGGACGGGGACAATGCCTCGCCCAGCATAGGGAATCGGTCTCTGGCGACCGCATGGTGAATCACAGAGAGTAAGTAAAGCGTGACGAATTGAATATCGATCAGGGGGAAGCACGTCATGATCCGCAGGATCGCCACAGCAGCCGCACTGAGCGTCGGCATGGTCGCAGGTCTCGCCGGAACAGCGGGAGCCGCGTCGGCCTCGACGGTCCCTCGTAACATATTCAGCGTTGCGGCATCCGCATCACCTGTCCGGCTCTACGGTAACAACGGCTGGTATAGCAGCTCAGTCAAGCCATCCAGCTTTAGTCTCGGCCAGGGCGGATCTCCTGGTGCTGGCGGGATGAGGTGGTCACGCTGGACGACCACTGCCTATGGCACTGGGACACTCTATCTCGACAACTGTGTTCCCAATTGCGCGATTGGCCATGTGGCCAAGTACCCGATCAGCGTCACACTTCAGCATGTCAAGATGCATGGCAGCACCAGGTACTTCGCAACCATGGAGTGGCGCTGGTATGCCGGTGGCTATCTACACACCGAGTGGTTTACGTTGGGCATATATTACGCTGGTGCTACCCAGCCTATGTGGAAGCCTATATAGAGGCCGCGTGGTACTCACCTCAGCATGATGCGCTCGCCGCCGATGTCGGCAATGATTTCCAGCCTGCCGCCGAGCGCGCCCACATAGGCGGCGAGCGTCCGGACCTCGGTTGCGCCCGGCTCGGCGCGCTCAATAGCGGAGACCCGTTCCTGGCGGACGTTCATGCGCCCCGCCATCTGCGCCTGCGTCAGCCTCATCCGCTGCCGGGCCTCGGCGAGAGTATGGGCACGATGGCGGGCGACGAGCGCGGCGGCGCCGATTTCGACCTCAGTTTCTTCACCGGGGAAGAACTCGTCGAGAAAAGATTCCGCGTCATACGAGAGGAAGGCGACGGCAGAATCCTCGGCCGCGTGCGGGCGGGCGAGGTGAGCTATCGCCAGGCGGGCCGTTGCGATCCGCAGTACGTCCTGGTATTCGGCAGGCGACCCGCCCGGATCCTCGACGCATGCCACCAGAACGGCTGTGTCCTGGGGCTCCAGGACGAACAGCAAGCCGACGCGCGCATGGCCGGGCGCACCCGGCCGCAGCTCCATCATCCCTGGTGGCGGCAGGATGTCGCCCTGATCCGTGGGCCCGGAGCCCGCCTCTGCATTCGCCACGTCCAGATCGCTGGCGTCCTCGTCGATGACGGCGAATGCCTCACGGACCGTCTGGGACGCCTGGTCGGCCGTGTACGTGGCCTTGATCGTCTCCTTGTGAGTCCGGAACGCCTCGACCTTCGCCTGCAGGCGCTGACTGGCAGCGGTCAGCCTCTCCTCCTCCCCGGTCAGGCTGAGAAGCCCATGGCGCAGCTCGGAGAGCTGCTCCTGGACTCTGGCCTCGCGGGTTCGCGCCTCGCTGGCCAGGTCCTCTCGCCCGGCATCGACCGCGTCCCCGCGCTGACTGGCGAGCTTGGCGGCAGTCTGCTCTAGCTGACTGGCCTGCAGCTCGACGCGCTTCCGCGAGGTCGCCACGTCGGCGACACCGCGGCGTACCTTCGTGAGAGCCTCCAGCAGGCGCTCGTAGGAGAAGTCGAGGCTGTCCCCGGGATCATCCGGTGGCCGGAGCACAGATCCCAGCGGGACGACCAGCGGCGGCCCGAGGCTCCCGCCCGCGTCGAGCACCGCCAGCACAGCCTCGCCGACCAGGCGGGCCAGTCCAGGCTCGGCGGCCCGAAGGCCAGTAAGCCAGTCGCGGATCTCGCAGTGCATGCGCAGCTGGTAGCCCATGAACCCATCTCCTGCGGGCGTAGTACTTAGGTGTACTATGCCAGCGGCCTTCGTCACGCGCAACG
>JAWWPY010000230.1:0-2796 GCA_033854735.1 Streptosporangiaceae bacterium
TATATGTCCCGCGATCACTTCCCCTAAAGTCATAATGGGTGGCCATGGCGCTTGGGGCGAGTTTTATCCAGTGATCGGCACAGTGATGTTACCTGAGATCAGAATAGCGTGGCAGGCCGCCGCAACGTAACGAAACACCGCTGTTATGGGCTCTATTCATCCTCGCCAAGAAGGATGCCGGCAGTAGCCGGTGCTAGGCCACTGTACTGGGCTTTCCTTCAATTCTGCACTGTGCATTTGCACGTTCGCCGTTCCGGTGACGTTGAACGTCCCGGGTGATTTTCTGGCATGCAGAAACCTCGCGACCGGCGGCAAAAGCGGCGGCAGAACGGAGACGCTCAGCGAAATGGAATGAAGACCGGATTCCCTGGTGCTTCACTTATGCCTATCGCGAGATGGCCTTCTCGTTATCACCCAATACGACGCCCGGAACGGGCAAAAAGCGGGGTGACGGTCCATGGCGCACAGGGCAGGCGGTCGGTCCGGCCGCGGTACGCGTCGTCCCCAGCGGGGGCGGCCCAGGCGCCGCCGGGGCGGCAACCCGCGGCGGGCCGTCGTCCTGATGGCCGGCATCACGGCACTGGGCGGCCTGCTGTTCGGCTACGACACGGGGGTCGTGTCCGGCGCTTTGCTGTTCCTCAAGGATGACTTTCCCGGCATTTCGTCGCTGCAGAAGGAACTGGTCACCAGTTTGCTGCTGGCCGGGGCGGCGGTGGGGGCGATAGGGGCCGGCCGGGTCGCGGACCGCATCGGCCGGCAGCCGACGATCTTGATCACTGCGCTGATCTTCGCGATCGGGGTGCTGGATGCCGCTTTCTCGCCGACGTTCATCCTGCTCCTGACGGCCCAGGTGGTGATCGGCCTGGCCGTGGGATCAGCCTCCATGGTGGTGCCGATGTACATCGGTGAGGCGGCCCCGCCGGAATCCCGCGGCCGCCTGGTCAGCTTCAACCAGCTGGCGCTGAGTACCGGCATCCTGCTCTCCTACCTCGTCGACTACGCCCTGTCCGGGTCAGGAGACTGGCGGCTGATGTTCGGCGTGGCCTGTGTGCCCGCCGCGCTGCTGTTCCTGGGCATGCTGTTCCAGCCGGAGAGCCCCGTGTGGCTGGTCACCCGCGGCCGGACGGCCGAGGCGCGGCGGGTGCTGGGCCGCCTGCGGCACCCGGACGTGGTCGACGACGAGCTGGCGAGCATGATGAGCGGCGTGCGGCGCCAGCGCACCCCCGCGCGCGAGCTGCTGCGGCCCGGGCTGCGCCCCGCGCTCGTGCTGGGCCTGCTCCTGGCCGTCTTCCAGCAGGTAACCGGCATCAACACGGTCATCTATTACGCGCCGACCCTGCTGAGCCAGGTTGGCCTGGGCTCGTCGGCGGCCCTGCTGGCCAACGTGGCCAGCGGTGTGGTCAATGTCGGCATGACGATGGTGGCGATCCGCCTGCTCGACCGGGTCGGCCGCCGCACGCTGCTGATTACCGGAAGCTGCGGGATGGCCGTCGCGCTGCTCACGATCGCCCTGACCTTCCTGGTCGGCGGATCCGGGCTCCCCGGCCCGGCCGCGCTCGTGGCCATCGCCGCCCTGCTCGCGTACATCGGCTCGTTCGCCATCGGGCTGGGCCCGGTCTTCTGGCTGCTGATCAGCGAGATCTACCCGGCCGACGTCCGGGCGTCGGCGATGAGCGCCGCCGCCTCCGCTAACATGGCCGCGAACATCGTGGTGACGATCTCATTCCTCACCCTGCTGAACACGATCAGCGAGGCCGGCACGTTCCTCCTCTTCGCGTTTCTCACCCTGGTGGCGATCGCCTACTTCTGGCGGCGGGTCCCGGAAACGAGAGGGCTGCGGCTGGAGGACATCTCAGGGCTGGCGGCCGACGTCGGCCAGCCCCCGGAACTGGCCCGGGCCGCTGGGCACGCCGAACGGTGAGGTGGCCGCCCGCTCACCGTCCGGGGCTGGGACCTGGCCGGCACCGGGGGTCATCCCGCCAGGCCCACGGGGGCTGCACCATCGGCGCCCGCCACGCCTTCCGTGGCCACCTGGGTCTCTCCCCGGCCCGCTCGCGTGTTGAGGTGTGACTCGGCGTCCCGCAGCGTGTTCAGCTGGCCGCCCGCGGTCCAGTATTTGCGGCCGGCGACCAGGAGCTCCTCGGCCGGGAACTTCGTGATCACCTCACAGCCCTCGGCGGTGACGACGAGTTCCTCCTCGATCCGCGCCGCTGACCAGCCGTCGCTGCCCGGCCAGTAGGTTTCCAGGGCGAAGACCATGCCTTCCTCCAGCGTCTCCGGATGGTCCAGGGAGACCAGCCGGCTGAAGATCGGCTTTTCCCAGATGGACAGCCCGACGCCGTGGCCGTACTGCAGGCCGAAGGCCGCCGTCTCATCGGCGAAGCCGAATTCCGCGGCCTGCGGCCACAGCGAGACGATGTCGGCGGTGGTCGCGCCCGGCTTGACCAGTGCGATCGCCTCGTCCATGTACTCACGGCAGCGCACGTACGCGTCCCGCTGTGCCCGCGACGCGCTGCCCACGGCGAAGGTCCGGTAGTAGCAGGTGCGGTAGCCGACGTTGCTGTGCAGGATGTCGAAGAAGGCCGGATCGCCCGGGCGGATGAGCCGGTCGGAGTACACGTGCGGGTGCGGTGAGCAGCGCTCCCCGGAGATCGCGTTGACTCCTTCCACGTACTCACTGCCCAGGTCGTACAGGACCTTGCTGACCAGCCCCACGCACTCGTTCTCGCGCACCCCGGGGTGCAGGAACTCATACAGCTCGTCGTAGGCCGCATCGACCATGGAGCACGCCTGGCT
>JAWWPY010000231.1:0-3855 GCA_033854735.1 Streptosporangiaceae bacterium
TGACCCGCCGGTTCCTCAGGGCCGCAGGTTCCATGCACAGGACACCCGGGAACTGACCCATCGTTGTTGATCTTGCAGCACGCTGGCCCTGCGGGTGCATAACCGCCGTGTCGCCGGGGCGCCCACGTCCTAGGCGCAGAAATCATCAGAGGAGCGAACAAAACGGAATCCGTCAGCCGCACCGGGCCCGTCCACTACCGCACCGCGCCGTCGGCGGCGTCAATGTCTTCTACCGCGAGGCCGGGCTGGACAGCGGGCCCGTCGTGCTCCTGCTGCACGGCTTCCCTTCCTCTTCGCGCATGTTCCGCGACCTGATCCCCCGGCTCTCGGACGCCTACCGCGTCATCGTGTCGGACTATCCCGCGTTCGGGCACAGCGCGGTGTCGGGCCGGTCCGCGTTCGGCCACACCTTCGACCGCCTGGCCGACGTGGTCGGCGGCCTGCTCAAGCAGCTCGGAATCGGCAAGTTCGCGAACTACGTGATGGACTTCGGCGCGGCGGTCGGATTCCGGCTCGCGCTGCGGCATCCCGAACGGCTGTCCGCGATCATCGTGCACAGCGCGCCGCTGCACCCGCGGGAGCCGCCCGGTGCAGCGCAGGCGGCGCGAACTGGTTGAGGCAGCGGCGGCGCATGGTGTGACCAGCTTGCGGGTGTTCGGCAGCGTGGCTCGCGGCCAGGATCACGCTGACAGTGACGTGGACATGCTCGCGGACCTGCCGTCGGGCATGGGGCTGCTCGGGCTGGGAAGGGTGCAGGCCGAGCTGGAGTCCATCCTCGGCAGCCCGGTCAACCTGGTGCCGACCGGTGATCTCAAGCCCGGGGTCCGCGTGCGGGCTGAGGCCGACCTCGTGGCGCTATGACCTACCGGGAACGGCAGCGGCTGGCCGACATCCAGGCCGCGATTGACGCGATCCGCTTCCACCTTTGGCCATGATTGAGATAGCACGCCTCTCCCGGACTCTGTCGTGCCCGGCGCCGATACTGGCAGCAGGGCGCAGAGTGCGGCACCAGCGGGTGAGGTTATGACGAGGACTCGATCGCGGCGAGACCGCGTGATCGCGTAGTGCGGCGACAGGCCGGGCGCGGTGGAGGATTATCCCTTCGGCGACGACGTGGCGGTGTTCAAGGTCGTCGGCACGATGTTCGCGCTGGTGCCCCTGCTGGGCCAGCCGCCCGGCAGCATCAGCCTCAACTGCGATCCTGACCTCGCGGTCGGGCTGCGCGCCCGGCATCTCGCGATCACCGCGGGCTACCACCTCAACAAGAGGCACAGCGCACGTGGAACCAGAAGAACACCGCGGTCACCAAGGAGCCACCGACCGCCTCGGCGGTCCCCCGACTGAAACCTTCCTGAGCGGAACGCGTCATCTTGTGGAGGCAGTGCCAGCCATGCCGGCCGGCCTCGCAGTGGGCCGCCGTGGGGGTCCGCCGGCCCTGGAGGTCAGCCGGTCACGACGCCACGGAGCATCTGATCAGCCAGGTGCTGGCGGAACCGTGGATCGGTCAGGTCAGCGCCGGTCATCGCACGCCCCAGCACCGCAAGCAGCAAACCGCCCAGTATCGCGTTGGCCGCGTCCGCGGGGTCCCCGGCGGCGAGTACGCCGGCGTCGTAGCCGTGGGTGAGCACCTCCCGCAGGGGGGCGGCGATCCAGGTGTCGTTGGCCTGCAAGACCTCACCCAGGCGGCCGGCCGCGCCCAGCGCACCCAGTAGCCCGGCGCACGTGCCGGGGTGGCTGGTGAGGTACCCCGCCAGCGCCGTCACCATGGCCCGCAGCCGCGCCTCGGGTCCGTCGCCGGCACGCACCGCGGCCCGCACTGCCTCCGCTCCGCGCCGGGTGTGCTCGGCGAGCAGGAACGACAGCAGGTCATCGCGGCCGGAGAAGTAGTAGTACAGCGTCGCCCGGGACGCCCCGACCAGGCGCGCGACGTCCTCCAGTCGCAGCGCCGGGCCGGGGTCTAGCACCTGCTCGCTGACATCGAGCAACCGGTGTGCCAGGTCCGCCGGTGGGGTCTTCACGGTGAGCCAGCCTAACGCTTGATTTACTTTAGATCGCAGTCCAGATTATAGTCTGATTCATGGTTGAAATTGCGTCCTATGGCCCGTGGGCGGTCATCACCGGCGCCTCCTCCGGCATCGGGAAAGCCTTCGCCGGCCACCTCGCGGCCGCCGGCCTGAATCTCGTCCTCGCCGCCCGCTCCACCGACAAACTCGACGCCCTGGGCCAGGCCCTGGCCGGCGCCCACGGCATCAGCTACCGGGCCGTGACCGTCGACCTCAGCGACCCGGCCGGGGCCGCGACCCTCCTGGCCGCGACCGACGACCTCGACATCGGGCTCCTGGTCTCCAATGCCGGAACTGGTCGCCCCGGTCCGCTGCTGGACCAGCCACTGGACGACCTGCACCGCCGGTTCACCCTCAACGCCGTCACGCACCTGGACCTGGTGCACGCCTTCGCCGGCCGGTTCGTCGCCCGCGGCCGCGGCGGCATCGTGCTGACCTCCGCGCTGGCCGCCTTCCAGGGACTGCCGAACATGGCCCACGACGCCGCGGCCAAGGCGTACATGCTCAACCTCGGCGAAGCGCTGCACCACGAACTCGCGCCGGCCGGGGTGGATGTCACCGTGCTGCTGCCCGGCAGCGTCGACACGCCGGTCATCGACGCCCTCGGACTGCGCCGCGCAGCCCTGCCCATCCGCCCGCAGCCGGCCGAAGCTGCCGTGCGGGAAACCATCACCGCATTCCTCAAACACCGGCCTGTGCACATCCCGGGCCGGCTGATGCGGATCATGACCCGCCTCATCCCACGGTCCCTGTCGGTCCGGATGAACGGCCGCATGCTGGGCCAGGCCGCCCGCACCTGGCCCAGCGACAGGCGGCCCCAGCCGAGTAACAAGCCAGACCCCAGCTTCCTCGCCGGACCGGCCAGGACGGGATTCCCGGCAACACGGGGTCCTCACCTCTCCGGGCAAGGGTCCTCGTGCCCTCGGCGGGTCGGCTGACGTCGGCCGCGAAGGTGCACCGCCATGTCAATAAGTAAACGAATCATTCGAACGTAAGGAGCATCATGACTGAGACAGCACGACTCAACGACGTCGCCAGCGCCCCGCTCGCAGGCCGGCGAGCGCTGGTCACCGGGGGTTCCCGGGGGATCGGCGCCGGCATTGTCCGGCGGCTCGCGGCCGACGGCGCCGCCGTTGCGTTCACCTACCGAGAGGCCAAGGGCCCAGCGCACAGCCTTGAGCAGGAGATCACCGATTCCGGCGGCCAGGCCTTGGCGGTCCAGGCCGACAGCGCGGATCCTGAGGCGGTCCGCGCTGCGGTATCGGAGACCGCCGGCCGGTTCGGTGGCCTCGAGGTCCTGGTGAACAACGCCGGCACCTCTCACATGGCCCCGATCGAGGACTTCCCGAGGGCCGAATATGACCGGATCCTGGCCGTCAACGTCCGGGCAGTCTTCGTGGCGATCCAGGCCGCCGTGCCGCACCTGGGCGAGGGCGGGCGGATCATCAGCATCGGCAGCGTGCTGGCCGACCGGGCCCCGATCGGCAATATCAGCGTCTACTCGCTCACCAAGGCCGCGGTCGCCGGGCTGTCCCGCAACCTCGCCCGTGAACTCGGACCCCGTGGCATCACCGTCAACACCATCCAGCCCGGCCCGGTGGAGACCGACCTGAATCCCGCCTCCGGCGAGTTCGCCGACGCCGTGCGGTCGGTGACCGCGCTCGGCCGCTACGCCCAGCCCCGCGACATCGCCGATGCCGTGGCGTTCCTGGCGGGACCCGAGGCCCGGTACGTGACCGGCGCGACCTGGAACGTCGACGGCGGCTACGCCATCTGAGCCTGCGCGCCGCCC
>JAWWPY010000232.1:0-4949 GCA_033854735.1 Streptosporangiaceae bacterium
ACTCGTCCAGCCGGTCGAAGCTCTCGTTCCAGAACCGCTCGAACCCGCCGGTCCACTCGTGGACCGGTCGCAGCCCGCGGGCGTCAAGGCCGTACAGGCGTTGCTTGCCTGCCTTGCGGTCCCGCACGAGCCCGACCTCCCGGAGCACCCGCAGGTGTTTGGACGCCCCCGGCTGGGTCATCCCCAGCTCCTGGGCCAGCTCGGTCACCGGCCGCTCACCCGCCCTCAGCAGCACCAGGATCTCCCGGCGCTGCGGCTCGGCGATCGCGTTGAAGACGTCCGACGTCGTCGCTGCCCGTGCCATGGGCGCCATCATATGCCGATATCGGCATGCGTCAAGCCGGGGGAATCAGCTGGCTGACCGGCCCGATGCCGAAGACCACGCCCTGGACACCGGGCACTTTCGCGCTGGAGGACAAAGGCCAGGAAAATCGCCGGACTGATGCGCGACTTCCTGAGCCGAGTGCTCGTGCAGTGACGTGGCGCGGTCAGGCTTCGGCGCTGGGCCGGATGTTCTGGTTCAGGTGGAACACGTTGCCCGGGTCATGGGTGTCCTTGACCGCGGTCAGCCGGGCGAGCTTCGCGGGCGGGTAGGCGCGGCGAACGCCCTCATTACCCTCATCACTGAGCGTGTTTACGTAGGCTCCGCTGGCGAACTCGTCGAGCGCGGCGGCGCTGCGCCGGGCCGCGGTCATCCGGGCCTCGTCCTCGGCGGGATCGGCCCAGCTGGCGCCGGCCCCGAACTCCAGCAGCGTATCCCGGTGGCTGAACGCCGTGTCCTGGTCAGCCACGTCGGCGATCGCCCCGCCGTAGGCCTGCAGCCCGACATTCGGCAGCTGCCCGGCGCGCCCGCCGGCGCCCCCGCGCAGCAGGAATGCCTCGATCGCGTCGTCCGGGAATGACCGCAGGAAGTGGCCCTTGGAGTATCTCCGCAGCGCATGCCGTCCGACGGTGTCGTCCATCCGCTGCAGCTCGACGTAGGACGGCTCGGACACCTGCTCCGCCACCGGGCGGCCGAGCGCCCGCATCGCCGGGAGCAGGCGGCGCCCCGGCCGCGGGTCGCCCACCCAGACGAACCCGATGGTGGCCAGGTTGTCAGCGCCTACCGCGGCGGTGAACGTGGCCTGCCGGGGCGCCTCGGCCAGCATGTCCCGCCAGCCGCGCAGTACCGGCCGCGCCTGATCGAGCGGGAAAGAGAATCCGGCGACGAGTGTCTGGGTCCCCACCGGATGCAGCCGGAACTCGAACTCGGTGACCACCCCGAAGTTCCCGCCGCCGCCGCGCAGGCCCCAGAACAGGTCCGGATTCTCGGCCTCGCTGGCCCGGACGATGTTCCCCTCCGCGTTTACCATCTCGAACGCTGTGACGTTGTCGCAGGCCAGACCGTGCTGCCGGGCGAGCCAGCCCATCCCGCCGCCGAGGGTCAGCCCGCCGACGCCGGTATGTGACACGTTCCCGGCGGTCGTCGCCAGGCCGTGGCGCTGGGCCGCGGCGTCCAGAGCTCCCAGCAGCGCGCCGCCCTGCGCTCGCGCCTGGCGCCGCGCCGGGTTGACCCGGACCGCGCCCATCGGGGTGAGGTCGATCATCAGCCCGCCGTCGGGGACGGCCAGCCCGAGGACGCTATGCCCGCCGCAGCGCACGCCGATCTCCAGGTCACGTTCCCGGGCGGTGCGCACCGCGATCGCCACGTCGCGGGTGCTCGCGCAGCGGATGATCATCTGCGGCTGCCGGTCCACCATCGCGTTCCATACCGTGCGGGCCTCGTCGTAGCCCATGTCGCCCGGCAGCAGCACCTGCCCGTCGAGCTGGCCGAGTGTGTGGTTCATCGTCATACCGCGAGCCTGGCAGGAATCGGTCCGCACGATAAGATCCAATCTGATGGCCGGAATAAGGACCAATTCCCGTCTCGCCACCGACCTGCTGGTCGAGTTGCGGCGCGACGGCCCCGACCCGTTGCACCGGCAGATTTCCGCAACGATCCGTGACGGGATCCGCTCGGGGCGCCTGGGGCTCGGTACCTCATTGCCGCCGACCCGCACCGTTGCTGCTGATCTCGGGGTTTCGCGCGGCGTGGTCGTCGAGGCGTACCAGCAGCTCGTCGCCGAGGGATACCTGGTCAGCCGGGCCGGCGGGTACACGCAGGTGGCGATCGGGCCGGAGGCCGCCCGGCCGCAGCCGCGGCCCGCGGCCGCCCCGGCGCTGCGGATCGATTTCAGGTACGGCCGGGCCGACGTGTCCCAGTTTCCCCGGGCCGCGTGGCTGCGCTCGGTCCGCCGGGTGCTCAACGAGGCCCCGAGTGAGCGGTTCAGTTACCTCAGCGGGCGTGGCGTCCCGGAGGTGCACGAGGCGCTGGCCGCCTACCTGAACCGGGCGCGGGGCACGTCAGCCCAGCCCGGCCACATCGTGATGTGCAACGGGTACGCGCAAGGCATCGCGCTGCTCATCGGTGTGCTGGCGAAGTCCGGGGCGAGGCGGATCGCCGTCGAAGACCCGTCGTCCGACGACGACGCCCGCCTGGTCGCGGTGGCGGCCGGGCTGGAGGTGACCGGCGTCCCGGTCGGCCCGGACGGTATCCGGGCCGACCTGCTCGAGCGGAGCGACGCCGACGCGGTGATCCTGACCCCGTCCCATCAGTGGCCGACCGGGGCGGTCCTGTCGGCCGAGTCCCGGACCGCGGTTCTCCGGTGGGCGGCCCGGCGGGGAGCGCTGATCATCGAGGATGACTACGACGCCGAGTACCGCTACGACCGGGCCCCGATCGGGGCCATCCAGGGCCTGGCCCCGGACCAGGTCGTCTACGCCGGCTCGGCCAGCAAGACGCTCGCGCCCGGGCTCAGGCTGGGCTGGCTCGTGCTGCCCGGCCACCTGGTCGACGACGTCGCCGCCGCGAAGATCGCCGCGGACCGCGGCTCACCGGCGCTCGACCAGTTGGCGTTCGCCGACTTCCTGGCCCGCGGGGACTTCGACCGCCACCTGCGGCGGATGCGGCCGGTGTACCGGCGGCGCCGGGACGCCCTGCTGCGCGCGCTGGAGCAGCGCCTCCCCGACCTTCGGCCGACCGGTATCTCGGCCGGGTTTCATTTGGTCACCTGGCTGCCGCCGGATCTCGACGAGGCCTCGATCGTGGCCGAGGCGGCCCGGCGCGGCCTGGGGGTGTACGGCATCGCGCCCTACCGCATCTCGGAGGGTGGCGGATGGCGGGGCGGTGGTGAGCGGGGCGGTGGCGAACGGGGCGGTGGCGAGCAGGGGCTGCTCTTCGGGTACGCGGGCCTCAACGAGCGGGCCATCGGCGAAGGGATCGGCATTCTCGCGGACGTGGTGGCGGCCCAGCGGTCCAGGTAAGCGTGTCGGCGCCGCTCTACTGCGACGGCGGGACGCCTGGCGCGCGCTGGGCGGCGATGAGGTCGCGGTACCAGTCGTAGGACGCTTTCGGCGTGCGGGCCTGGGTGTCGTGGTCGATGTGGACCAGGCCGAACCGCTGGTGGAAGCCTTCGGTCCACTCGAAGTTGTCGGCCAGGGTCCAGTGGAAGTAGCCGCGCACGTCGATGCCGTCGCGGATCGCGGCGTGTACCGCCCGCAGGTGGCCATCGATGTAGTCGATCCGGAACTGGTCGTCGACCGTGCCGTCGGCGGCCAGTTTGTCGTCGCAGGAGGAGCCATTCTCGGTGATGTACAGCGGTGGCAGCGCGGCGCCGTAGCGCTCGGCGAGCAGGCCGAGCAGCTCGGTCAGGCCGGCCGGGACCACGGGCCAGCCGAACGCGGTGACCGGGTAGCCAGGGATCGGCTCCATCTGGAAGGGCAGCGGCGAGCCCGGCAGCGCGGACAGCCGGGTCGGGTTGTAGTAGTTGACCCCGATGCCATCGACCGGAGCCGAGATCACCGCCAGGTCGCCGTCCCGCACGCAGGCCAGGCCGCTGGCGGCGCCGTCACCACGCAGGCCGAAGGGGGTCAGGTCCGGGTAGCGGCCGAGCAGCACCGGGTCGGTGAACATCCGGTTCTGCAGGATGTCGTAGGCGTACGTGGCGGCCTGGTCGGCCTCGCTGTCGCTGGCCGGCCAGGCGGGGGAGTAGTTGTTGGCGATCATCACCTGGCGCGCGCCGGCCGCGCGCAACGCGGCGGTGGCCAGGCCGTGCCCGAGCAACTGGTGGTGGGCGGTCGGCAGGGCGTCCAGCATCAGCGCCTGGCCCGGCGCGTGGATCCCGAGCGCGTAGCCGAAGGCAGTGACGATGAATGGTTCGTTGAGGGTGATCCACAGGCCGATCCGGTCGGCCAGCCGGTCAGCCGTCATCGCGGCATAGTCGGCGAACCGCTGCGCGGTCGGCCGCTCCATCCAGCCGCCCGCATCCTCGAGCGGCTGCGGCAGGTCCCAGTGGTAGAGGGTCGGCACCGGCGTGATGCCCGAGGCCAGCAGCGCATCGGTGAGCCGGTCGTAGAAGTCGAGCCCGGTGCCGTTGGCCGGTCCCTGGCCGTCGGGCTGAACGCGCGGCCAGGCGATCGAGAACCGGTACGCGGTGACACCCAGGCCGGCCAGCAGCGCGACGTCCTGCTCCCAGCGGTGGTAGGAATCGGTGGCCACCTCGCCGGTGTGGCCGTCCCGGATCACTCCCGGCTGCCGACAGAACGTGTCCCAGATCGACACGCCACGCCCGCCCTCGCCGACCGCGCCTTCGATCTGGTACGCCGACGTGGCGACGCCCCAGTGGAACCCAGCCGGGAACCGGGGCATGGGCGGATTAGTCACCCGCTGATCGTAACCACGGCCCCGGTGGCGCGGTGCGGTTCCCCGACGCCCGCCACGGGCTCGGTGCCGCCTATGAGATCACATCGGCTATGGCCACAGCGCGGCCAGCACCGGCCTAACGTGCCTGGGCCAGTTGCTTCAGCAGTGCTTCTTCGAGGGCGGCGAAGCGGACCCGCTCCTGCTCCAGCCGGACCGACTGGCCCAGCGC
>JAWWPY010000233.1:0-5371 GCA_033854735.1 Streptosporangiaceae bacterium
TGCCGGGGGAGGCTTCGCCGCGTGCCGACAGGAAGGCTTCGTCGCATGGCAAAGGTGTGGCTCATCACCGGTAGTTCCCGAGGGCTCGGCCGGGAGCTGGCTGAGGCCGTGCTGTCCGCCGGGCACCAGCTTGTGGCCACCGCGCGCCGCCTGCCACCCCTGGCCGGCCTGGCGGCCCAGTACCCCGGGCAGGTGCTTCCCGTCGCGCTGGACGTGGCCGATCCCGCCGCGGCCGAGAGCGCCGTGCGCGCGGCGGTCGAGCACTTCGGCCGTCTGGATGTCGTGGTCAACAACGCCGGCTACGCGGACGTGGCCTCCATCGAGGACGTGACCCTCGATGACTTCCGGGCCCAGATCGACACCAACTTCTACGGCGTCGTCTACGTCACCAAGGCGGCCGTGCCTGTCCTGCGTGCGCAGGGCTCCGGGCACATCATCCAGATCTCCTCGGTCGGCGGCCGGATCGCCAGCGTCGGCCTGGCCGCGTACCAGAGCGCGAAATGGGCCGTCGAGGGGTTCTCCTCGGTCCTCGCCCAGGAAGTCGCCCCGTTCGGGATCAAGGTCACCATTATCGAGCCGGGTGGTCTGCGTACCGACTGGGCCGGGTCGTCGATGACGATCCCCCCGGTCAGCGATCCGTACCAGCCAACGGTCGGCGCGCGGGTCCGGATGATGGAGGAGCACTCCGGCCAGGAGGCCGGCGACCCGGCCAAGGCCGCGAGGGCCATCATGCAGATCGCCGAGATTGACGACCCGCCGCTGCGGTTGCTGCTCGGCAGCGACGCGGTGCGTTACGCCGGCGCGGCGGACCAGGCGCGTATCGAGTCGGACGCGAAGTGGCGGACGCTCAGCGAGTCGACCGACCATGACGACGCCACGGTGGCCCAGAAAGACCCTCTGGCCGCGCTGAGGCGGGCCTGATTCACGATGCCCCGGCTACGTTCCCGTCGGCGGCCTGGAACGGCTGGCCGGTCCCGGTGGTGCACAGCAGGCGGAAGCTTTCGAGGTAGTAGCCCCAGTTGAAGTTGTAGATGCCGTAGTAGTCGTCGTCGAGCTCGATGGCGTAGTGCTGCCAGAAGCGGAGCCGGGTGCGGCCATCGTCGAGCGGGAACAGCTCGAACCGGAAGGTGTTGTCCTGCCAGGGGTCATGGCCGCTGACGCAGAGCCAGCCCAGCTCGCGCTGCTTATCCAGCGTGGTGATCTGCATCACCGGGTTGAAGTCCCCGGCGAAGGTCCACTCGACTCGCGCCCCAACTTCTGCCGCTGGCGTCAGCACCTTGGTCGACCACCAGCCCGCCATCTGGTCCGCTTCGGTCAGCGCGGACCAGGCTATGTCGGTTCCAGCGTCGATATCCACCACGTGGTGAATGGTCTTCACCAGCTTCCCTCCCCACGTGCCCTCTCGTCCGACGGCACGAACGTAGCAAGGGTTCTGGGGAGGTATCACCGGCCTATCGCACAGACTTGTGGCGAGATGACTGTGCGAACGCACGAGGCGAGCCCGGTAACGTATGGCCGGTGGATGCCCGTGCTCTCCGGCTGTTGGCCGGCTTCGAGGCACGCGCTGATGAGATTGCCGGGGAGATCGCGGCCGCTACCGTGGCCGAGGTCGGGGGGTTCGGCTCGGGTCGCAACACCGCGCTGCACGATGAGATCCGGACGTTGGCCCGCCATCATCTGGCCGCCTTCCTGCACGCCGTCCGGACCGGAGGACCTCCCAGCCCCGAGGTGCTGGCGGCGGCACGCGAGCGTGCGGTCAGCCGAGCCCGCGAGATGGTTCCGCTCGCGGCGCTCCTGCACAGCTACCTGATCGCGCAGCGGGTCATCTCCGCCGCCATCGCGGCGGAGGCCGGCGCTGACGCGAAGTCGCGAGGCTCGGCGCTCCAGCTCACGGCCAAGACATTCGACTACAACATCGCCGTCACCACGGCCATGGCTGACGCGTACGTCGAAGCCGTCCAAGGTGACCTCGCCGAGCTCGAAGCGGCCCGGCGCGAACTCGTCGACGCGCTGCTGCGGGCCGGCTCCCAGCCGGGGGCGGAACTTACCCGGCGAGCCATCGGCCTGGGACTCGACCCGGCCCACTGGCACGTGGTCGTCATGGCGGTGGCCGACACTCCGCAGTCTGCGGGGACGGGCTCACAGCGCCGGGTGGCGGAGGCGATGGCGCAGGCATCCGGCCGTCCCCGGCGCAGCGCCTTCGTGGTCATCGGCCACCGCGCCGTGATCGCGGTGCTCGATGCGAACGGGGCTCACGATGCCCGGGCGGTTCTCGACCGCGCCAGTGCAGCCATGAGCCAGGCCGGGGGAGGACTCCTGCGGGCCGGTGTGGGAACCTCCTTCACCGGCCTCGGTGGATTCGAAACGAGCTACCACGAAGCCCGCCGGGCGCTGCGCCACTCGACGGCCGGCAAGCCGATCGCGGCCAGCCCGCACGACGTGGGGGTGTTCGATGAGTTGGTCGCCACCAGTGACGGCACACTCGCGCACCTGGTCCCCGATGCCATCCGGCAGGCGCTCGGCGACCCGACCGTACGAGAGACGCTCCAGGTGTTCGTTGAAGCGGACCTGAATGTGGCGGCGACCGCCAAGGCGCTGTCCCTCCACCCCAACTCACTCCGCTACCGGCTGGGGCGGATCACCGAGCTCACCGGACGCGACCCGCGCAAGCTCACCGATCTGCTGGAACTCATCGCCGCCACCCATGTGCTTACCGGGCAAACCGGGCGCGACACGTGAGCCGTGCGGGCCGGGGTTCAGCCGGTGGCCAGGATCACGTCTGACGCCTTGATCACCGCGGTGACGTCGCTGCCCTCGGCCAGGCCGAGCTGGCGGACCGCCTCCACGGTGATGGAGGCCACCAGGCGCACCCCGCCCGCGTCCAGTTCGACATTGGCGATCGCCTCTCCGGCCTGGATGCTGGTGACCCGGGCCGGGATCTGGTTACGCGCGCTCAGCTGCATGATTCGGGCTCCTATGATGATCGACGGCGTTGTCCGGCCTCACGCTAGCGCCCAGCCGGTCAGGGAGCCTCCTGGGCATGCCGGCGAAGCCACGACTGCGGCTGCCCGGATTCCGCGTGGTTGGTCAGGCCCACCTCGGCGGCGATCGCGTTGACGGTCCGGTGCTCGACGATGTGGCGTTCGCGCAGGTAGCTGGGCACGTCAGGAAAGCCCAGCCGGTTCAGGGCCGGCCGCCAGCGCGCGTCCCACCGGTTGGGGCACCGCTGCCGCGCGGCTGCGGACGCCGCGGGGTCGACGTCGCCGAGATGCCGGGACAGCCAGTCCTTGTGCAGCCCGGCCTCGCGGCTGATGGCCGCCAGGCAGGCCCCGCCGGCCACCCTGGCCAGCGCGAAGGCTCCGATATCGGGATACCCGTGACGCTGGGCGGCCGCCCGGAGCTTGCGGGTCTCCGGCCCTTCCAGGGACTGGCCCCGTTCCAGGCCGAACGCCGCGCAGTAGGCCTCCTTGGTCCAGCCGTGCACGCGCAGGTGAGCCGTGACCGAGCGCAGCGCGCGGCCGGCGCTGGCCGCGCACAACGGCGTCGACAAGGTCGCATTCACCGGTTCCACCGAAGTCGGCAAGCTGATCGTCGCCGCGGCTGGGGCCAGCAACCTGAAGAAGCTCACCCTGGAACTAGGTGGCAAGAGCCCCAATATCGTCTTCGAGGACGCCGACGAGAGCGCGGTCCAGGGTGCCGCCAACGCGATCTTCTTCAACCATGGGCAGTGCTGCGTCGCCGGCTCGCGGCTGTTCGTCCAGCGCGATCGCTTCGACGAGGTCGTCGACGGTGTCGCGGAGATCGCCAAGGGGATCAAGCTCGGCTCCGGGATGGAGGCCGGGACCCAGATGGGCCCGCTGGTCTCCGACGAGCAGTTCCGCCGGGTCACCGGCTACCTCGAGTCCGGCAAGTCCGACGGCGCTACCGCGCTGGCCGGCGGCGGCCGGTTCGGCGACCGCGGCTACTTCGTCGAGCCCACCGTGCTGACCAACACCAACCCCGATATGAAGGTCGTCCGCGAGGAGATCTTCGGCCCGGTCCTGGTCGCGGCCCCGTTCACCGATCTGGACGAGATCGCCGCCGTGGCCAACGACAGTGATTATGGCCTAGGTGCAGGTATCTGGACCAAGGACATCTCCAAGGCGCACGCACTGGCGAAGAAGATCCGGGCGGGCACGGTGTGGATCAATTGCTACAACGTGTTCGACGCGGCACTGCCGTTCGGCGGATACAAGCAGTCAGGCCGGGGCCGCGAAATGGGCCACGAGGTACTCAACAACTACACCGAGGTCAAGGCCGTCACCACCCAACTCTGAGTCATAGGACGAAGAGTTCACCACTAACGAGCGCCCACATCTCAGGAGTGGGGCTCACGCGTTCGTGAGCCCGCCGGGGCGGCACGCTGCTGACGGGCGTGCACACCCCGGCGGGCTGGAACGTTCGGTCGGCTGGGTGCCGGCAGGCTGGGGGTCAGGCAGGCTGGGGGTCAGGCAGGCTGGCTGTCGGGACCAGTGGTGTAAGTCCGGCCGGCCGGCGTGGTCCAGGTGAACACGCCGGGCCGGATCTGCTGCAGCCGCCACCGGGGATGCTGTTTGAGCTGGTGGTGGCGTCGACACCCGCCGCCGAGGTCGCAGCCGCACGTCCGCCCGCCCTTATCCCAGGCCAGGGTGTGGTCCAGGTCAGCCCGCCAGGCCGGCTGTCGGCAGGGCGGGAACCGGCAGGTCACATCCCGGGCGGTTACGAATTCCCGGAGTCGCGGCGGGGGCCGGTAGGCCGGCGATTCGCCCTGGTGAGCGCACCCGCCGGCGGCTTCATCGGCCTTTGCTTGAGCCAGCGCCAATGCCAGCGCCCTGGCCGCAGCCCGGAGCGCGGCGGCGGCGATCCCGCTCACCCGGCCCGGCCCACCGGGTTCGCTGGGTGGGCCAGGTCCGCTGGGTGGGCCAGGTCCGCCGGGTGGGCCAGGTCCGCCGGGTGGGCCAGGTCCGCCGGGTCGATGGTGGCTGTCGGCGATGACATCTTGGCCGATGGTGACAGTAACCCGGCCCACCAATCCCGCCCCCGGCAGCGGTCCATCCCTGGCCAGACCGGTGGCCTCGCTGGCCGGACCGGAGCCATCACTGTCTGGATCAGTGCCGTCGCGGGCGCGGCGGCGGCGGATCCGGCTAACGGCGATGGCCTGCCCAGCACCGTTGGTGACGATGACCCGCCACTGGGCGGCCGGGTCCGCGTCGGCCGCCTGGGCTAGCTGGCGGGCCTGGATCGCGGTGATCGGGCCGATCCGGCCCAGCGTCCCCGGCTCGGATGACAGCCCGGCCAGGACAGTCCAGGGCAGGGTCACATCCAGCAGCCCTGGCACCGGCTTCCCATCCCC
>JAWWPY010000234.1:0-4440 GCA_033854735.1 Streptosporangiaceae bacterium
CGCTCTTGCCGGTTGGCGTCACGTTCGCTACGGCCACGGCGGCGCCCGCGGCGCAGCAGGTCCCCCAGCCCAGACCGCAGGGCCCCTGTGACATCTATGCCGCCGCCGGCACTCCCTGCGTGGCCGCACACAGCACCACGCGGGCTCTGTACGCCTCCTACAACGGCCCGCTTTACCAGGTCAGGCGCCTATCGGACAACGCGGTCAAGAACATCGGCGTCGTCCGGCCCCGCACGGTGCCGTTCCCGGACGCGGGCGGCTACGCCGACTCGGCCGCGCAGGACGCGTTCTGCGCCGACACGACCTGTCTCATCACCAAGGTCTACGACCAATCGCCCAACCACAACGACCTCACCCAGGCGCCCCGCGGCGCATTCAGCGGCCCAGCTCTAGGCGGCTTTAACAACCTCCCGGTCGCGGACATGGCGCCGATCACGATCAGCGGCCACAAGGCCTACGGCGTCTTCATCGAGCCCGGCATGGGCCTGCGCAACAACGACCCGGTCGGCACCGCGGTCGGCGATCAGCCGGAGGGGATGTACTGGGTCCTGGACGGGCATCACTTCAACGACGGCTGCTGCTTCGACTACGGCAACGCCGAGATCGACAGCCGTGATGACGGCAACGGCACCATGGAAACCGCCTACTTCGGCAACGCCACCGCCTGGTATCACGGCAACCCGCCCGGCCCGTGGATCATGACCGACCAGGAGAACAACCTGGTGGGTTGCGTCAACCCGGGCAGTACCTCCAAACTCTGCGCAGACCTGCCCAACATCACCTCGCGGTTCGTGACCGCGGTGGCCAAGGGCGAACCGCACCACTGGGCCTCGCTGGGCGGCGACGCGCAGACGGGTGACCTGTCGACCATGTTCGACGGGCCGCGCGTCGACTCCAGCTATGACCCGATGCGCAAGCAGGGGGCCATCGTCCTGGGCAACGGCGGCGACAACAGCAATGGTTCGCAAGGCACCTTCTACGAAGGCGTGATGACGGCCGGGTACCCGACGGATGCCACCGACAAGCAGGTTCAGGCCAACGTCGTGGCGGCCAAGTACGACGTGCAGCGGCTGAGCCTGACCCCGGCCTCGGCGACCGCCACTCCGCCGGGACTCCAGACCTTCGCGCCGCAGTCCTCGCAGGACGCCGCGGTGACATTCACGAACACTACGGGGTCGCCTGCGGTGGGCGTGAAGCTGAGCATCTCCGGGCCTAGGCAGTGGACCTCTTTCGTCCCTGGCACCCACGACACATCGGTGACATTCGGCCACCCGGTCGCGCCCGGTGCGAGCGTGAGCGCGACCTTCCGGGTCACCTCGGGGCCTGCGGCCTTCAACGGCGACCTGATCGGCAACGCCTCGTGGACGAACCCGGGACACGGAGGCAGACAATCCGAGACGACGGCCGAGAAGGTGCGGAACGTCAGCCCGATCAAGATCAACGAGTTTCGCACCGGCACCGGTACCAACGCGACCAACGCGTTCATCGAGCTCTACAACGCCGGCGGCAGCACGGTCGACCTGTCGAAATGGACCCTGACCGAGCACCCGGCCCAGCAGCCCATCTTCTCGGCGGTGACCGTCCCGGCTGGGACGAAGCTCGCGAGCCACCGCTTCTACCTGCTCGGCCTGGCCAACTCGGGGCTGGCCGCCCCCGCCAGCGCGGGCGACACCACCGTCAACCTCAGAAGCACGACCGGCCTCGCTCCCGGCCAGCAGGTCCAGATCGGCACCGGCTCCGCTGCGGAGACCCGCACGATCGCCCACGTCACCAACTCTGGTGCGACCGGGCCTCGCGTACCGGGCGAGATCGGCAACGCCGTCAAGCTGTCGGGAAACAGCGAGTACGTGGACCTGCCGGACGGCATCGTCAGCGGGCTGCACGACTTCACGATCTCCGCGTGGGTCAACCCGTCCGCCAACTCCGCCTGGTCACGGGTGTTCGACTTCGGCACCGGAACCAGCAACTACATGTTCCTCACGCTCAGCGCCGGCGGCGGCCCGATCCGTTTCGCCATCACCACCACCAGCAATGGTGCGGAGCAGCAGATCAACGGCCCCGGCACACTGCCGCTGAACACCTGGTCGCACGTGGCGGTGACGCTGTCCGGCAACACCGGGACGCTGTACGTGAACGGCCAGCCGGTGGGGACCAACACCAACATGACCCTCACCCCCGCCGATCTCGGCGCCACCACCCAGAACTGGATCGGCCGTTCGCAGTTCGGCGCCGACCCGTTCCTGGGCGCCACCGTGGATGACTTCCAGATCTACGACCACGCGCTGCCTGCCGCCGAGATCGCCACGCTGGCCAGCGGGCAGGCCGGTGCCGGCAACGTTGCCTCGTACAAGTTTGACGAGGACTCCGGTGAAACCGCGCTGGACTCGTCGGGCAACGGCCGCAACGCGACAATCATCAGCGTCGGGAACGTCAGCACACCGCTGTGGCAGCCGCTGCCCGACGGCCCGATCACGGTCCCCGCCGGCTCGACCAACGTGCCCGTCACGAGCACGTCGGGCTTCAAGGTCGGCCAGAAGCTGACCATCGGTTACGGCCACACGCTGGAAACAGCCACGGTGACCGCCGTCGGCACGCCGGGCACGCAGGCCCGGCTCGCGGCTGCGGCGTCCGCTGGCTCGACCAACATCACGGTCACCTCGACCAGCAACATCACCGCCGGCGACACGATACGGCTCGACATCGGCCAGAGGACCGAGAACGTCACCGTCGCGTCGGTGGGCACCTCCGGCGCAGGCGGCACCGGCCTCACCCTGAACGCCCCACTGAAGTTCGACCACGCGTCCAACCTTCCCTTCAGCGACCGGGGCACCGGTGTCACCTTCAGCCCAGCGATACGCTTCGCGCACTCGAGCAACGAGCCCGTGCAGGCCATGGGCAGCAGCATCACGCTCGACAGTCCCCTCGGCCACAGCCACGCGATCAACGACCCGGTGCATGACGCCGCGGTCACGACCGCGGGCTACCAGGGATCACCGGCACCCGACCAGTGGTTCGGGGGCCCCGCCCTCTCCACGAGCGCCGGCAGCATGGTGCTGCGCGACGCGAGGGGCCTGGTGGCTGACAGCCTCAACTACGGAGGCATCGTCGACCCACCGGCCGCCGAGGGTTACCAGGGCGCGTCCGGGACAGGGCAGGGCGGTTGCTTTGCGCCTGCGCCCGTCTCGGCCGGTGGCGTCGCGAGGAGCGACATCCGCCTGCCTGACGGCAACGACACCGACAGCAACTGCGCCGATTTCTCGGTCACCAACCACCCCACGCCAGGTGACGCCAACCAGAGTTTCACGCTGGACCCGGGTCCCCTGGTCTCGCTGCAGGCCACCAGCAATGGCGCCAGCTCGGGCTACCTCAAGCACGACGGCTCCGACGACCTCGTGGTCGTCGCGCCGGTGACGGCGGGCAGTTCGAGCACCGACAAGCAGGACGCCACGTTCGTGGAAACGGCCGGCCTGGCCAACCCGAACTGCGTCTCCTTCGAGTCGATCAACAAGCCCGGCAGCTACCTGCGGCACCAGAATTTCCAGTACCACCTGCAACCCAACGACGGCAGTTCGCTGTTCTCCATGGACGCGACCATCTGCCCGGGGACCGGCAACAGCGGTCAGGGCACGTCCTTCCAGTCGGTGAACTTCCCGGGCAGGTACATCCGCAACTTCAACAACCTTGTCTACCTCGCCAGCAACGGCGGCTCCAACCCCTGGGACACCGCCACCGGCTGGCCGGTGGACACGAGCTGGCTGGTGGCCACGCCCTGGGCACAGCCACCGACAGGCGGCGGAACCTGAAGCTAGTGAACGCTGCCCCGGAGAGGTGTAAGCCGCAAGCTACTCTGCGTTGCGCGCGGCGCAGCAGTGGCCGGCCGGAGCCGGGCACGCCGTCGGTGGGTGCGGGCCGTCGGTCTGCGCCTGGTCAGAGGCGGCCATCGATGAGTGCGGCGAGGCCGTCAAGCAGGCGCTGCAGCCCGAACTCGAACAGGTTATCCAGATTGAAGTCGTAATCGGTAGCGGTGAGGCGTTCGAAGACGGGAAAGCGGCCCGCCTCCACGATTGACCGCATGGCCGATCCCTGGGTATCCAGCCACTCTTCGCTGTTCAAGCCGCTGGCCGCTTCGGCGTCGGCCTCGAGTTCGAGGTTCACGGCGGTGCCGCGCACGTAGTTGACCAGCGTGATGTGGATCGTGAGCATGGTGGACGGGTCGAGACCGCGCCCATCGAGAGCGCTGAGCACCCACTCGGCGCAGGCGAGCCCGCGGGCGATCGGCTGCGGCCGGGTTACCGACAATGCCGGAGCTAGCCAGGGGTGGCGTTGGAACATCGCCCAGAGGGTCCGCGCGGCGAGCTCGAGCTGGTCCCTCCAGCCCTCGGGGGGATGGGCCGGGAAGCGGCACTCGCCGAACGCCGCATCCATCATCTTCAGCAGCAG
>JAWWPY010000235.1:0-5099 GCA_033854735.1 Streptosporangiaceae bacterium
CGGGTTGATGGTCGGTCAGCTCCTGAGCGGGGGGCATGTCACTGGTGGCCAGGCCGGCCGACCGCATGGCCTTGCGGTAGGCGACCGCCACCGCGTCGAACTTCAGGTGCAGCTCGGCGGCCAGGTCAAAGGGCACCCGCTCGGGGCGCTGGGACTCGACGACCCGCTGGTCCTGGCCGAAGATCGTGTCCTCGAACTCCTGGATGACCTCCGCGGGCTGGCCGAGGTTGTAGTTGCGCCCGATGACGACGTACCCGGCACAGCGGTCGGCCGAGAGGGGCTGGGAGGCGAAGAAGTAGACCATGGCGCGGTCCCCGCCCCAGCCCAGGCGCAGCGCGATCGTGTAGGGCAGGTGCAGCTCGTAACGGCTGCGCCGCTCCGGCGGGCCGGCCTGCTCGTTGGCGAACACCGGGAAGTCATCGGTGTTGGGTGCCTCCGGCCGGACGATCGAGTAGTGCAGCACGTGCCCCTCGGTGCGGACCTCGTGGCGGGGCACCACCGGCCGGTCCGGATCGCCCAGCAATCCCGGATGGACCCAGGGGAAGTGCCCGAAATCCGTGAAGTTCTCTACCTGGCGGGCGGCATCACAGGCCCAGCGGTACGGCCCGGCCGTCACCACCTCCCAGCCCTCGTCCTGCAGTTCGGGCACCGCGGGAAGCGGCCAGCGCGGTTCTTCCAGGGCCACCCACACCAGGCCGTACCGTTCCTGGCAGCTGAACGCGCCGATCCGGGCCTTGGCCGGCACCCGCGCGGGGTTCTCCAGCTGCGGGATGGCCACGCAGCGCCCATCTGCCCGGTAACGCCATCCGTGGTATGCGCAGACGAGTTCATCTCCGCTGACCCACCCTAGGGACAGCGCCGTCCCGCGGTGCACGCACAGATCCGAGTTGGCCCGGGGCTGGCCGTCTGCCCCGCGCCACACCACCAGGGGTTCTCCCAGCAGGTCAGCGTGGACCGGCCGGTCCGCGAGATCGCGGCTGAATGCCACCGGGTGCCAGCACGCCCGCAACGCCCGCCCGTCGGCAAAAGCCGCGGGCGCGCTCACCGTGTCACGTCCCGCACGTCGCCCTCCCTCGGTCATCCTGCCCGGCCGGCTGGCACGACGACGTGCGCAGCGCCCGCAGGTCATGGACGAAGCGGGCCGCGTCGATGGTGCCAACGCCGGTGACGAGGTTGTACCCGGGCCCGGCCCGGTAGCCGCTGACCGTGATGGTCTTGCTGCCCTGTTTGAAGCTGACCGTGTTGCCGCCCCTGGTGACGGCGACGATACCGGGCGCGTGGCTGTGCTCCAGGCGGTAGAGCGCCGGGTTGAGCAGGCCGAGCCGGGTGTGCGTGGCCTGATCGGCGATCGCCACGATCCCGGCGAAGTACGGCGTGGCCACGCTGGTGCCCGCCGCGGGTTTCCAGGTCCCCGGGGCCCCGGTGAAGGATTCGAAGGTGAGGCTCGCGCCGCTGAACGAGGCGCTGAGGGCCACGTCAGGGATGCCGCGGCGGTCCCCGACGACCGCGTGCACCGCGTCCTGGTAGGCCGGCCGGCTGAAGATCGCCGACACGCCACCGCTGCTGGCCCAGGGGAGCGCCCCGGTGTACCTGGCGACGACGGCGCTGCTGCTCTCGTTCCACGCGGAATCGGGGGAGACCCGGCGGCCTCGTCCGGTCAGGTGCAGCGTGGTGCCGCCGACCGCGGTGACGAGCGGGTCGGAGGCCGGCCAGTCCACGACCCGCTGCGTGCGGAACATGCCGCCGGCCTTCGCAGGGCCGGTGACCCCGAAATCGTTGGTGGCGGCCAGCACGGTGACGTCGTGATGGCGGGCGCTGACGTAGGCCGAACGGAGCTTCAGCAGGGCCGCCCGGCCCGGGAAGTTCTGCTCGGGGATGCCGAAGCTCTGGCTGATGACGTCGCCGAGGTTGTGTGTGACGACGTAGTTCTCGGCGGCCACGAACTGGGGGAAGCCGCCGCCGGTCAGGGTCTCGGCCACGGGTGTCTCGACCAGGACGATGCTGGCTCCGGGGGCGATCGCGTGGGCGGCCTCCACGTCGGTGGTGGTCTCACCGGCCGCATCCACCATGTCCTGGTTGTGCGGGTCGTAGCGCGGCACCGCGCCCACGGGCTGCAGCACCCGCAGTGATGGCGGCCCGGGCAGCGCGAAGGCGCTGTCGAAGACCCGCAGGTCATGGCGGATCGTCGGGGAGCCGAACGAGTCCACGATGACGATCGTGCGGCCCCGGCCGTCCAGGCCCTTTGCGTAGAGCGCAGGCAGGTCGTAGGCCCGCTGGATCTGCTCCGGTGAATAGCAGGCCAGGCCGTACTGCCGCTGGCACCGGGCGGATGCGGGTGGCGCGGGGGCCGGGGCCCGGGCGGGCGCGGTAGGGCTGGCGGATGCTGAAGCTGAAGTGGCTGGTGTGGCCGGTGCAGTGACGGCGGCCGTGGCGAGCTGGCGGCCCGGGAAGCCAGCGGCGGCGCCGAGGAGGCGGCCGTCGCCTGCCATGGCGGTCACGCCGAGCAGGACGCAGATGGCCGCGACGGCCAGAGTGAAAATCCTGGTGCGAGCGCAGATCCTGAGCATCCGCGCGAGGTCCGCCCTGTGGGGCAGGTGTGCCTTTTGTGAGAGGCGTGCCTTCTGCATCAGCTGGCCCGCGAGTGCGCGGGCCTGCGGCAGGTGGCGTGCGAATGCCCGGGCGAGGCCTGGCACGCTGTGCCGTAGTGACGGCAGAGGGCGGAGCACGGCCAAACTCTGCCAGACCCGGCCGTCCGGCTTATCCGTTTCCGTCCGGTTCGGCCGGATCAGCGTGTCGCGGCGGATGTCGGCACATCCAGTCTCAGGCGTCACATCAGTTCGTTATCGGGCGCGCCGTGCTCAAAATCACCCGTTGTGACCAGCCGATCCGGGCGAATAATGGGATCGGCGCAGTTCAGGGCCGCTATTTCCGCTAGCTACAGCGAGGCCGCGCCCATCCTGAAACGAGCACGCAGGGCGACTTGTGTTTGGCGTTGCCAAAAATCCGGGTTAGCGTGGCCGACGCACTGTCCGCCGATCACTGAATGGAGTCCAGATGACTACGGGAGGTATTCACGCAGTCATCGCCCAGTAGATCGGGCGGCCCCGGCCAAGCGTGTTGCAGCACGCGGCCGGGGCCTTTGCATGGCAACGAATCTCGGAGGAAACAAAGCCATGGCGTTTCTCAGTATTGCAGCTAGCGGGGCCGCGAAGACCATGATCGCGGTCACGGTTTCGCTGCATCCGGGCGCCGCCCACCACGGCAGTCACCACGTCACCGTGCACGCTGGTGACACGCTCAGCTCGATCAGCCAGCACGAGTACGGCAGCGCGGCCAGCTGGCCCGCCCTCTGGTGGGCCAACCGGAAGGCCGTCTCCAACCCGTCGGTGATCCAGGCGGGGGAGCGGCTCCAGGTACCGGCCTCGCACCGGGTCAAGCCCTGGCTGACCCGCGCCGCCCTCGCGGCGATCCCGGCGGCGGCTCCCGCGCCGGCCCCCGTGGCGGCGCAGGCTGCGCCGGTCAGCACGGGTGCGGTCACCAGCACCGCACCCGTGCAGCAGTCCACGGCGTCGTACAGCGGTGCGTCGGGCAGCTTCCAGAGCTGCGTGATCCAGGCCGAGAGCGGCGGGAACGCCTCGGCGGTCAACGGGTCCAGCGGCGCGGGCGGCCTCTACGGCTTCCTGCCGTCCACCTGGCAGTCCCTCGGATACTCCGGGCTGCCGGAGAACGCGTCGGTCGCGGAGCAGAACGCCGCGTTCAACAAGGAGTACTCGCAGTCCGGCAGCGCCGCCTGGTCGGCCTACGACGGCTGCTGAGTCACCCCTCAGCTGAGCCCCGGCCCGTCCTGGACGGGCCGGGGCTCAGCCCCTCTCCGTGAGCGGCGCGGGCAGGGTTCTACGCAGGCGGGGTCCTACGCGGGCGGGGTCCTACGCAGGCAGGGTCCTACACTGAAGCACGATGACCAGGCCACCAGCACTTGTCAGTGCGGCGGCCGCACTCGAGCAGGCTTCCGCCGCTGGCCCGTATTTCACGATCCGCCCGTGGTCCTCCGGGCCCGGGTGGCGTCCGCTGAGCGCGCTGATATCGGAGTCGGCGGCGCTCTCTGAACGGGTCAGCCACGCCCGCGGCATTCTGGCCCGCCAGGCCGGGATCCAGCCAGGGGATGTGCAGGAGCGGGTCGCCGCCTCGACCGTGTTCCTGGGCCTGGCCTCGCAGCTGGTGTCACCCGTGCTGGGTGCCGCGGTCATCGGGGGCGTGGTTCCCCGCCTGGCTCTCCCGGATCTGTGCTGGCTTCCCGCCGAGAGCGGTCTGTGGCCGCTGGCCGCCCGGCCCGCCGGTGGCGACGGCGTCGGCCTGCTGGGCTCGGATCAGGAGGTCCGCGACGCCGCGGTGCTGGTGTCAGAACGCGTGCACGACCTCACCGGGCCCCTGGCCGCCGCGTTCGGCGCGGCGTTCCGCCTGTCCCAGCACGTCCTGCGGGGAAACGTCGCGTCCGCGCTGTCGGGCGCTTCCGCCGTGCTGGCCGCGGTTTTCCCGCAGCGAGCCGAGGCGGCGGGCCGCCTGGCCGCCCAGGTTCTGGCCGCGGGCTGGCTCCGGGGGACCGGCCCCTACGTTCGGCCAGACCCCGCTCAGCCGCGGTGGTTCCTCGAGCGCCGCAGTTGCTGCCTGCTCTACCGGCTGCCGGGCGCGGGCCTGTGCGGCGACTGCGTGCTCCGCCGCACAGAGCCCGGTTAATCCAGCCATTCAGGCCAGATCGCCTCTGGTGTGCCCCAGGGAATGCTGGTTCAGCGAGCCGAGGGCATTTACGCCAGCAGCCAGGTGGCGGCCAGTTCCAGTACCTCAGCGCGGCTGCGGGGGCCGTGATCGGCGGCCATGAAGTGATTGCCGATCAGCAGGGAGAACGCCAGCATGGAGCGGGCCTCGATCTCGGCTTCGCCGGAGCAGAAGGTGCCGAAAAGTTCGCGCAGGTAGCCCATCCGCCGGTTGTCCACGCGGCGGAGGCGCTCGGCGACGGCCGGGTCGTGCCGGGACCAGGCGCGGACGGCGAGGTCGATCGGGAGCAGGTCGTCGCTGAACGTCAGCGCGCCCGCCCGCCGCAG
>JAWWPY010000236.1:0-9234 GCA_033854735.1 Streptosporangiaceae bacterium
CGGCGGTGGTGTCCGCTCTGCGGGCCCTTCCGGCCCGGCAGCGGGAGGCCCTCGTGCTGAGGTACTACGGGGACCTGTCAGAAGCCCAGATCGCCTCTGCGATGGGGATCAGCAGGGGAGCGGTCAAAAGTCACACGGCCCGTGCCATGACGGCACTGCGGACCGTCCTGGAGCACCAGACATGAGGAGGCCCGGAAGGGCTACGAGGGGCCCTGGCGGGACGTAATGACATCACAGGAACGCGACTACGACGACATCCTCCGGCGCGCGCTGCGCGCGGCGGCGGAGTCAGTTGAGCCTGCGGCTGACGGTCTTGAACGGATCCGCGGCCGGGTGAGCACACGGCACTTTAGCCCGTTCATGCTGTTCACCGAGTTCCTGTACGACTGGTTCCGGCCGATACCGCTCTGGCTGGAGTCCGGCTGGGCCGGAACGCACTCCGCACTGGAATGGCTGCGGGGCCGGGTCGCCAGAGTGCAGGTGCCCGGCCGGAGCGGGCAGGCCGCCGACGGGACCGGGCATCGGCCCCGCGCGGCGCACCGCACCGCATCTCCGCCGACCGGATGGCGGGCGAGGCTAGGCCCCGCCTTCACCCGGCTGGGCCCCGCGGCCTCCTGGCTCAAGCCGGTCCTCGCCGTGAGCGGTGCGGTCGGCATCGTGGTCGCTGGCGTGTTCACGCTCGGCCAGGTGCAGCAGGCCATCACCCCGGCGAATCAGATCAGCCGCCCGAGCTCTCCCCACCACGGGGCGACGGTTCCGCCCAGCCCGCCTGGTGGGGTGGCACCCAACGGTCAGTCGGCCGTCCCGTCCACGGCGACCGGCTCGGCGGGCGTGCGGCCGACGGCCAGCTGCTCACCCAGCCCGAAGGCCAAGGCCAAGCCCGCCCCGGACACCAGCGCCACGCCGACCCCTACCGACAGCACGACGCCGACCCCGACGCCCACCGACAGTTCCACGCCCACGCCCACGCCCACCGATACGTACTCGAGCCCGCTCCGTTATGTCACCAGCATCCTTGACGCGGTGGCCGCGAAGCCGCTCGGTGGGGCGAAGCAGGTCGCGGGGGCGAGGCAACTCGCGGCACCCTGCTCGTCTACCAGCGCGTCGGCCAAGGCACCTTCAGCCAAGGCAACGTAGCCGGTCAACCTCGGCGGGGGCAGAGATCATCCCCAGCGGACCAGGTGGCCCGCCCCAGCGGGGCAGCCGACTCCAGCGGGCAGTCAGCCCAGCGGGCAATCAGCCCCAGCGAGCAGTCAGCCCCAGCGAGCAGAGCGGCTGAGCAGAACCGACGCCGCCACCGCCCCGGCTGAGGACGTCCGCAGCACGGTAGGCCCCAGGTGTGCGCGCACCGCGCCCGCCGAGGCCAAGGCGTCTGCTTCCGCGGGGCTCACCCCGCCCTCCGGCCCGACCACCACGACAATGACGCCGGACGACGGCAGGGCCAGCCGGCTGAGCGCCTCAGGCGCGGCTGAGTCCAAGAGGACCGCCAGCCCGGCGGTGTCGGCGATCCGGGCCACCTCCTGGAGCGACACCGGCCCGGTCACCACGGGCAGCCGGGCCCGGCGGGACTGCTTGGCCGCCTCCCGCGCGGTCGCCCGCCAGCGGGCCAGGGCCCGGTCCCCGCGGTCACCCGACCAGCGGACGACGCAGCGCTCCGCCGCCCAGGCCGTCACGGCGTCTACGCCGACCTCGGTCATCAGCTCGATGGCCAGCGCGCCGCGCTCGCCCTTCGGAATCGCCTGGATCACTGTGATGGCCGGCTCCGGCGACGGCACCGCCCGCCTGGCCCTGACCGCGAGTTCGAGCTGCCCGGGCTGCGTCCCGGTGACCACGCACTCGGCGACCATGCCCGCGCCATCGGCCACGTCGACCCGTTCCCCCACGGCCAGCCTGCGGACCGTGGCCGCATGGCGGCCCTCCGGGCCGGCCAAGATGATCACGTCGCCAGCCAGATCTGTGGCGGTGGCCAGGAATACGGGCGGTGTGCTCATGCTCGGCTGCCCGCTCGTTGCCTTAGCCTCCCCCGGGCTCGCGTCAGCGGCCGTTGAAGGCGTCCCTCAGCCGGGAGAAGAAGCCCTGCTGGCCGGGGGCGAACCGGCCAGGCGGCGTTTCCTCCCCGCGCAGCGTCGCCAGCTGCCGCAGCAGCGCCTCCTGCGCTTCGTCCAGCTTGGCCGGTGTCTCCACGGTGACATGAATGACCAGGTCACCGCGGCCTGAGTCATTCAGGTGCTGCACGCCGAGCGCGTACATCGGGATTACCTGGCCGGATTGCGTTCCGGGGCGCAGATCCAGTTCCCGCGGTCCGTCCAGGGTCTCGACGGTGAGGGTGGCACCCAGCGCCGCGGCGACCATCGGGATCGTCACCGTGCAGTGCAGGTCGTCGCCCTGGCGCTCGAAGATCGCGTGCGGGCGCTGCAGGATTTCCAGGAACAGATCTCCCGGCGGACCGCCACCGGGGCCGACCTCGCCCTCCCCGGCCAGCTGGATGTGCGTGCCGTCCTCGACGCCGGCCGGGATGCGCACCTTGATCGTGCGCCGGGTCCGGACCCGCCCGTCGCCATCGCATTCGGGGCAGGGCCGGCGGATGACCGTGCCGAACCCGCCGCAGGCCGGGCAGGGCCGCGAGGCCATCACCTGGCCCAGGAACGACCGCGTGACCTGGTTCACCTCGCCGCGCCCGCCGCACACGTCGCAGGTCTCCGGGTGGGTGCCCGGCGCGGTGCCCTCCCCCGAGCAGGTCGGGCAGACCACCGCGGTGTCCACGACCAGCTCCCGGGTGGCCCCGAACGCGCACTCGGAGAGGTCCAGCTCGACCCGGACGGTGGCGTTGCGCCCGCGGCGCGCGCGGCTGCGCGGGCCTCGCGAGGTGGCGCCGGCGCCGAAAAACGCGTCCATGATGTCGCTGAACGGGAACCCGGCGCCGAAGCCGGCACCACCACCTGGTGCACCGCCAGCCGGCGCGAACGGGTCCGCGCCCAGGTCGTACATCTGCCGCTTCTCCGGGTCGGAGAGCACCTCGTAAGCCTGGTTGATCTCCTTAAAGCGCTCCTGCGTCGCCGGATCAGGGTTCACATCCGGATGCAGCTCGCGGGCGAGACGCCGGTACGCCTTCTTGATCTCATCGGGCTGTGCCTCGCGGCGGACGCCGAGAATGCCGTAATAATCGTTGGCCATCAGGATCCCGCCAGAATCTGGCCGACGTATCGTGCCACCGCGCGCACCGCTCCCATCGCCGTCGGGTAGTCCATTCGTGTCGGGCCGAGCACGCCCAGCCTCGCCAGTGCCTGGTCACCGGTCCCATAACCGGCCGCCACCAGGGAGGTGCTGCGCAGTCCCTCGACTGGGTTCTCCGCGCCGATCCGCACGGTCACCGAAGAGTGATCACCCGTCTCACCCAGCAGCCGCATGAGCACCACCTGCTCTTCGAGCGATTCCAGGACCTCACGCAGGCCCTTGGAGAAGTCGGTGGCGGTCAAGTTGGCTGCCCCACCGACGACGACCCGCTCCTCATGCCGCTCAACCAGGCTCTCCAGGATGACCGAGAACACCGCCGTGGCGTTCGGCCGCTCCTCGGGTGTGACCCGCTGCGGCAGCTCGGCGACGACCGACGCCACCTCCGCCAGCCGGCGCCCGTCGAGGCAGGCGTTGAGGACCGCGCGCAACTGGGTGACCGAGTCCTCCTCGATCGGGTCGGGCAGCTCGACGCCGCGCTGCTCCACCCGCCCGGTATCGGTGATCAGCACCAGCAGCAGCCGCTTGGCGGCCAGCGGCACCAGTTCCACGTGCCGGATCGAGGACCGGGTGAGGGACGGATACTGGACGACCGCGACCTGCCGGGTCAGCTGGGCGAGCAGCCTCACCGTCCGCATCACCACGTCATCGAGGTCGTAGGCACCGGCCAGGAACGTCTCGATGGCGCGCCGTTCGGCCGGTGAGAGCGGCTTCACACCGGACAGCCGGTCCACGAACAGCCGGTATCCCTTGTCCGTCGGCACCCGGCCTGCGCTGGTGTGCGGCTGGACGATGTAGCCCTGCTCTTCCAGCACGGCCATGTCGTTTCGGATCGTCGCCGGCGACACGTCGAGGTTGTGCCGGTCCACCAGGGACTTGGAGCCGACCGGCTCCGTGGTGGACACGTAGTCCTCCACGATGGCACGCAGCACGGCGAGTTTTCTGTCGTCGAGCACGAGACCACCTCCCCTGGCACTCCACTATTCCGAGTGCCAAGTCTAAGGCGGGCGGGGCGCCGTGACACCCAGGCAACCGCACTGGGAGCATAACGGCTGGCGCGTGGTGCTCCGGACGGCCGGCTTTCGCCGCGGCCCGGCGGTCACGCCCCTCATATCCTGACCCCCCGGCAGGAGGTGGCATGCAGCGGGACTACGGGCCAGATGTCCTGGCCGAGGACTGGCGGCGGAGCAGGCGCCCGGAGCCGCCCCAGGTGGCAGCCGAGCGCGGGCTGGTCGTCGAGGAAGCGGGCGGCGGCTTTTGCGGCGCCGTCATGGCCTGCGAGAAGAACGCCGTCACCCTGGAGGACCGGTTCGGCCGGCAACGGGTGTTCCCGCTGGAACGTGGCGCGTTCCTGCTGGAAGGCAAACCGGTGACCCTGGTCAGGCCAGCCCCGGCGGCGCCCCGCGGCCCGGTGCGCACGGCGTCAGGATCGCTGGCCCCGGCGGGCGGTGGCCGGGCCCGAGTGGCCAAGGCCAGCAGGATCTACGTCGAGGGCAGGCACGACGCGGAACTTGTCGAGAAGATCTGGGGAGACGACCTGCGCGACGTCGGAGTGGTCGTCGAGTACCTGGAAGGAGTCGACCACCTCCCGGCGATCATCGGCAGCTTCTCCCCCGGGCCTCAGCGGCGCCTCGGCGTGCTCGTCGATCACTTGGTGCCTGGCTCGAAAGAGAGCAGGATCGCGGCGGCCGTCACCGGGCCGCACGTCCTCGTGGCGGGCCACCCGTTCGTGGACATCTGGCAGGCCGTGAAGCCGGCCGCGATTGGCATCACCCGCTGGCCCACAGTGCCCAGGGGCACCCCGTGGAAGGAAGGCATCCTGGCCGCGCTGGGCTGGGGTGAGGACACCGCCGCGGGCTGGAAGCGGATCCTGGCCGCCGCGCGCAGCTACGCCGACCTGGAACCAGACCTCCTCGGCCGGGTGGAAGAACTTATTGACTTCGTCACCGCGCCAGGTACTGGCTAACGTGATGGGTGCAACAGACCAGGCAGGGGACCCCATGACGACCAATCGGCGGCACCCGACCGCCTCTGTCGGCTCTGCGCCGCCGGCTGACCCAGGACCGCCGGCTGACCCAGGGCCGCCAATGCCCCCCGGCGACCGGATCCCGGCTGAGCCCGGCCCGGCCAGCCACCGCGACGTGCGCGACGCCGTGCTCGGCTACCTGGGGGTGGCGATCACCGGGTTTGTCGTGCCGCTTGAGGTCTATCTGGTGAACACGCGGCGGTCAGCCTTCGCCCACCGGCACGCCGCCGAGGCGCTGCGGGTGTCAGGGGCTGTGGTGCTGTACGGAATCTGCGCCTTGATCATCGCGGGGATGCTGGCGCTGGATTCTGTCACGGTCGCGGTGATCGTCGTAGGCCCGCTGGTCCTGGCCTTCTGGCTGGTCCTGGTCGTGCATCTGGTCCGTGCCGCCCGCGCGGCCGGCCGGGGCGAGCCGCCGCGAGACTTCCCCGGCTGGCTCCGAGTGTCGGCGCGCAAGTAACGGCCCACCCGCATGATCGCGGGGTAGGCCCAGGGTTCCGGGGGTTGTTCCCCCGGGCTGGCAGGGTCCCGGCTGGCTCCGCGTCTCGGCGCGCCGATAGCGACCTCGTCCTCACGATCGCGGTGCCCCCGCCAGCCGACGGCCAACCCCGGGACCGAGCCCATTTCATGATCGCGGTTGATCGGGGGTCGCGGACAGCCCCCCATCAACCGCGATCATGAAAAAAGGCCAGGGTCAGCGCGGCCACGGTGAGCACGGCCACGGTGAGCACGGCCGGGGTGAGCACGGCCACGGTGAGCGCGGCCGGGGCCAGCCGGTCTCAGCTGGTCAGGCCGCGGATCACGGCGTCGGCGAGCAGCCTCCCCCGGCTGGTCAGCACCACCCGCCCCGCGGCGTGGGCCGGTCGCTGCGCCAGTCCATCGCCGACGGCCGCCACGGCGGCGGCGCGGCCGGCCGGATCGAGGAGATCCAGCGGGCACCCGGTCGCGAGCCGGGTCAGCAGCAGGACCTGCTCGGTCCGCCGTTCCCGTTCGGTCAGCACCTCACGGGCCTGCCCGGGGCTGCTCCCGCCGCGGAGCCGCGCCGCGTAGGCCGCCGGATGCTTCACATTCCACCAACGGATTCCAGCCACGTGACTGTGCGCCCCGGGCCCGACGCCCCACCAGTCACCGCCGGTCCAGTACAGGAGATTGTGCCGGCACTGGGCCTGCGGGCTGGCGGCCCAGTTGGAGATCTCATACCAGCCCAGCCCGCGCCCGGTGAGCAGTTCATCGGCGGCCAGGTACGCGTCGGCCATCGCGTCGTCGTCAGGCATCGGGATCTCGCCCCGGCTGACCCGCGCGGCGAGCCGGGTGCCCTGCTCGACGATCAGCGCGTACGCCGAGATGTGGTCTGGGCGCGCCTCAAGCGCAGCCTCCAGCGACTCCCGCCAGTCGGCGGCGCTCTCCCCCGGCGTCCCGTAGATGAGGTCCAGGCTGACGTGCTCGAAGCCCGCAGCACGCGCCCACCGGGCGCACCGGGCCGGCCGGCCCGGCTCATGCACCCGGTCCAGCACCGCCAGCACGTGCGGCACCGCGCTCTGCATCCCGAGCGAGATCCGGGTGATCCCGGCCGCGCGCAGCCCCGCCAGTGAGCCCTCGTCGACGGTCTCCGGGTTCGCCTCGACGGTCACCTCCGCGTCGGCGGCGAGGCCGAACTCGCCGTCGATCGCGCGCAGGATCTCACCGAGCCGCTCGGGCGGGAGCAGGGTCGGCGTCCCGCCGCCGAAAAACACCGTGCTCACCGGCAGGCTGACGGTACCCAGCACGCGGCGGGCCAGCCGGATCTCCTCGATGGCCAGGCCGGGGTAGGAATCCCGGGACGCACCGGAGCCGAGCTCGGCGGCGGTGTAGGTGTTGAAGTCGCAGTAGCCGCAGCGGGTCGAGCAGAAGGGCACGTGCACATACCAGCCGAACGGATGCTTCCCCAGATCGGCCAGCGCACCGGCGGGCAGTCCCCCGTCGGCCGGGACGGGCTCGCCGTCAGGCAGGGCGCCAGGCATGTCAGTGATTCGGGCCGACGCGCGAGATGGGCATGTCAGCTAGTCTGGCCGGCCGCGCGGGATGGGCACGTCAGTGATCCGGGCCAACGCGCGGGATGGGCGCCAGTCCTCCTGGCCGACGCGGGATGGGCATCTCAGTTCTCTCTGGCCGGCGCGCGAGACGGGCATGCCGGATCAGCCAGCCGCCGCGGACCGGCCTGGTGCGGACCGGCCCAGTACCGAGAGCGCAGCCTCGTTCCAGTCGGCGCCGCGGCCTTCGACCGTGAGGAGCCGGCGCATCAGGTCCGCGTCACCGTAGTAGGCACGCATCGACTCGGCCAGGGTGACCCTCTCGGCCGGCTGGTCGAGCACCTCCACGGGATCACCCCGCTCAACCACGCCCTCCTCGAGCACGCGCAGGTAACCGCCCGGCCGCCCGGCATCCGCGAACCGCTTCACCCAGCGCTTCTCGTCCATCCAGCCCGCGAACGTCGCGCAGGGCACCCGGGGGGCCGTCACCTGGACCAGCGCGGTGCCGAGCCGCCAGGTCTCGCCGATCAGCGCGCCACTGACGTCCAGGCCGGCCGTGGTGATGTTCTCGCCGAACATGCCGTCGGGCAGTTCGCGTCCGAGCTGCTCCACCCACCAGTCCAGATCCTCACGGGCGTACACGTACAGGGCCTGCTCGTAGCCGCCGTGGTTTTCCTGGTCCACCTGCTCGTCACCGGCCACGCCGAGCCGCCCGACCCGCACCGGGCCGGCGCCCGGCCGCTTGTCGATCGCGGTGCGCTTGAGCCGCCCGGCCCATTCCGCTTCGCTGGCCCGGCCCGTGTTCACCGAGATCACCTGTCTGCTCGCCATACCTGCACGGTAATAGACCGGTGAGTGTCCGGTCGAACGGGATATCCCGGCACTGGCCGGCTCAGCCGACGGTTATCCTGTGGAAACCAGTTGCGGGGAGGCGCGGATGTCAGGCGGGTCGGGATACGGGGTGTCGGCCTGGGACACTGGCAGCCTGCGGGCATCGGACGCCGACCGGGAGCGCGCGGTCGAGGTACTCAAGGCCGGGTACGCCGAGGGCCGGATCCCGAAGGACGAGTACGACACACGCCTGCACCACGCTTACTCCGTGCCCACCCGCGGCGACCTGGAACAGGTGACCTCGCAACTGCCCGGCGGCGGCCCGGGCCTGTACGGCGCGACCGCCCCGCGGCGGACCAATTCGCTGGCGATTGCCTCTCTGGCCTGCGGCGTCGGCCAGTTGGTCGCCTGGCCGCTCAGCACTGTTCCCGCGATCGTGCTCGGCCACGTGGCCCGCAAGCAGATCCGCCAGACCGGCGAGGACGGTTCCGGGATGGCCCTGGCCGGGCTGATCCTGGGCTGGGTCGGCGTGGGGGCGATCTTCATTGTCCTCGCCCTCGTCAGTCTCATATTCGTCGTCTTCGCGCATTCCACGGCGGGCGGATGACCAAGCAGTACCCGAAGGAGGCGGCCGCATGATGGCTGGGCACAACCCCTGGGATAGCCAGTGGGATGGCACCGGGCGGCCGCCGAGCGGCCATTATCGTGCGTCTGACGCGGACCGGGACCGCGCGATCAACGTGCTGAAGACGGCGTTCACCGAGGGACGGCTGACCAAGGACGAATACGACACGCGGGTCGGCCAGGTCTTTTCCGCCCGCACGTACGCGGATCTCGGCGCGGTCACCCGTGACCTGCCGGTCCCCCGTGCCCCGCTAGTTCCGAGGCAGGATCCCTACGCGCTCCCCCGCCATCCGCCACGGCCCGCGCCCGCCCGGACCAACGCCCTGGCCAGGTCAGCACTGATCCTCGGCATCGTGCAGATTTTCTTCCTCCCACTGGGGGCCGCTGCGATCGTCGCCGGGACCAGGGCGCGCCGCCAGATCCGCGAGACCGGCGAAGCGGGATACAACCGGGCCACCCTGGGCATGGCTCTCGGCTGGATGGGCGTGACGATCTTCTTTATCGCCATGATCG
>JAWWPY010000237.1:0-7002 GCA_033854735.1 Streptosporangiaceae bacterium
GGCTGGTCGACGGTGACCCAGGCTCGAACGCCGCGCTCCGCCAGGTGCCGGCCCTCCGGGCGGCCGTCGCCGCCGTGGCCCGCGCCACCGGCGCCAGCGCCTACGGCGTCGCCGGCGCGGTGCCAGCCGGGTACGACGTGGGCCAGGTCTCCGACGCCGACCTGCTGCGCATCTTCCCGGTCGCGATCATCGTCATCGGGCTGCTGCTCGCGCTCGTCATGCGCAGCCTCATCGCCCCGCTCTACCTCATCGCCTCCGTGGTGATCAGCTACCTGGCGGCGTGGGGCCTGTCCGTCCTGCTCTTCCAGGACGCCGCCAGGGCCGGCGGGCTCTACCACGGCATCCCGTTCCTGATGTTCATCTTCTTGCTGGCGCTCGGCGAGGACTACAACATCCTGGTGATGACCCGGATCCGGGAAGAGGCCAGCCGGGTCCCGCTGCGGCAGGCAGTGACCGCGGCCCTGGAGCGCACCGGCCCGACGGTCACCTCCGCGGGGCTCGTCCTGGCCGGCACCTTCGGAGTCTTCGCCTTGGCAGTACGCAGCCAGCCTGGCGGCGGCGTGTTCATCCTCACATCCATCGCGATCGGCATCCTCATGGACGCCTTCCTCGTCCGCACCCTGCTCGTCCCCGCCACCGTCGCCCTGCTCGGCCGCTGGAACTGGTGGCCATCACGCCACGGCACACCCAGCCAGGCCGCCCCAGAACCCGAGCCGGCACCAGCACACGGCCGCTAACCACGGCCCCCAGGCGGGATGGAGGCGTGCCTCCATCCCGCCAAGCCGCGAGGCCAAGCCCCGCCGAAGTGCGGTATCACAGGCACGATTCAGAGCAAGTCACGGAGTTGGCTGGCGGTAAGGCCAACAGAACGGCAGATGGAGGCAAGCGTTCCGGCCGGCAGCGGGCGGTTGCCATGAACTGGCACGCTGACGTGGTGGCCGTCATAGTGCCGCATCACATGATGGCTGCCGCTTACCCGTTCAACTTCCCAGCCGTCCTTGGCTAATGCCTTGACGATCTCCTTGCCAGAGAGCCGGATCGGCATCAGGCAGCGCCACCGATGGTGACCGCGATTTCCCTGGTCAGCTCGTCAGGGATGGGACGGCCGCCGAGCAGGGCCCGGACGCCCTCGCTGAGATCGTCGAGTGCTTCGTCGAGGGTTTCGCCCACGCCATAGGCGCTTATGTTCTCTGGCAGGCCGACCGCGCGGACACCCCAGGGGCTAGCCTCAGGTGCCGAGTCTGCATGCGGGCGGCTCGGGTCGTCCAGTATCTCGTAGCGCACATGGATCGTTGTCATCGCCTGGGCCCCTCCTCTCGTTTCCATGATGCCAAACCACCGCCGGGTTCCGCGACACGAGCAGGGCCAAGCTCCGGGCGCGGTGCCCACGCGAGTGCTTGAGGGTGGCCCGCCCGATGCTCGCGGATAGACCGCATGAGGCTGCCGGCAACGGCAGTCCCAGATGGATGGCCGTCGGCCCGCTTCGGCGGGTGCACAGAACCCGGCCTACAGGCCGTCGTCGGCGAACTCATCAAGACTGTCAAGTGTGCTGTCTTCCCGGTAGTCGCTCGCGATGCTGACTGATTCAGTCTGCGGACGGAATGCGGGGTCCAGCCGAACCAGATCCCATTCGTTGATCCAGGCCCGCACGTACTGGCGCATCCGGGTCGCGCCGAGTCGCTCCAGGCCGGCAACGTCCGGCGGGGACCAGGCGAACGCGTCGCCGTGGAGCTTCTTGAGGGTCGCGTACGCGTGGTCGAGTTCCTCGGTGCCAGGCGGTTCGAGTAGGAGCATGTCGTGCTCGATGTGGTGCATTCCCGCCTCGGCCAGCGCCGCGGTCTCGTCCCATTCCGGTGACTGTTTCGCACGAAGTCGTGCGGGAATGTGCGTGCGGTCGTCTTTGCCCGCCAGGACCGCGGCTTCGAAATCGTCTGTCATGGCGAAGACCGGGATCAGTGGCATCCCGGGGTCGCTGTCCTGGCCGCCGAGCCACCTGGCCAGTTCGGCGTAGGAACGGCCGCGCTGGAGCAACGAGTAACGACCGATCAGTTCGACCTCATCGAAGAGAACCACCCAGCCTTCTTGCCCGGCCGCACGCAGCAACCGGGCCAGGAACCGGAACCGCTGGTGTGCGAGTTCCCGGACCGTGATGGGGCTGAAGCTGTACAGCCCAGCCCCGCCTACCGACTTCAGGGCGCGGCGCAGGTCGGTCATGCGCAGCGGCTCGCCACCCCAGAACCGCACTAGCGCGTCGACGGTCTCATCGCTTCCGGGTACCTCGCCACCACGCAACCGTTCGTGGCAGAACAGGGTCGCCGCGAAGCGTTCGTCCAGGCCACTGGCGGGGGAATTGACCCAGCGGGTCAGCTCCGCATAGCGAGGCGTGTCAGGGTCAAGGGAAGCGGCGGAGTCCGCGAGCACTCCGTGGGCACGACCGGGGTCATGTGCGGATCCGATCGCGGCGCGGAATACCTTCACCGGATCATGAAGCGGCGTCTCCTTGCTGATCACGACTGTGCTCACCACGAAGCCCGATGACATGGCAAGATGACCCAGATGGGTCAGCAGATGGCTCTTGCCTGCGCCGAACCCGCCGCCAAGCAGCAGCCCTTGAGCGCTGGCCGCCGGCCTACCCTGCTCGCCTGCCTGCTCAAGCAGCGCCGTGAACCGGTCCTCCGCCTCCGGCTGCCCAGAGCCGAGCGCCGCGACCGCGTCCCAGCTCGGCACGCCCGACCGCAGCGCTTCCACTGCCCGGCGCTGGGCGACCAGTTCTCCGCTCAATACCCCTGTCATGCGACCGCCTCCAGCCGGACTTCAAGCCGGACAAGCGCCGCGAACGGGTTGGCACGACGCCGGTCGCGCACCTCATCGGCCACCCGGAGCTGCAGCGCCGAGTACGCGGGCAGGCCCCGGGCCTCATCGGTCATGAGTTCTGGTGGCATCACCGCGACAAACAGGACGCCGCGCAGCTCGTCCGTGGCATCGATGAACTGGCGAAGCACCTCGTAGGCGTCCAGAACGGCGGCCTTCGAATAGTAGAAGCCGGACCTGGCCTCTACCGGCGGGCGGCGTGCCTCAGCCAGCCTGCCGTAGTCAAGGTGGACCACCAGGCCGCCATGACCGGCGGCCAGCAGCAGCGCAGCAGCCGAGACAAGCATCGCCCGCGCGTTATGCCTGGCGATCCGGGTGTAGATGAGCGCGGATCTCAGCACCGTGATCGACCGAAGCTCTCCGCGTAGCCAGCCAAGCACCGCCTCACGCTCCGCCGTGTCCACATCGCCGGCGCCCAGCTGCTCCTGCGCCAGCCGGAGCATCGCACGCCCCATCTCGGCTGTAATCAGTGGATTGCCCAGGAGCTGGCGCTCAAGCAGCCGACGAACGCTGCGGTAGAGTTCGCGGGCGTCAACGTCATGATGGCGGGCAACCTCGGCAACGACGAGCCCAGCACCATCCGGGGCAGGGAACGCTGCGCCGTCATAGGCGATCCGCACGAGGGTGCCCGCCAGACCCTGCCAGTCCACTGCACGTGAGACCGCGAAGAAGATCTGGTCGACCATGTGAACCCGGGCGGACTCCGCCGAGACACTCACGTAGAGGCCCCCGCGCCCGGCCGTTGCGGTCCCGAGCGCCGCCTCCATCCGGTCCGCCGCCCCGCCATCTGCCACCACTGCTACTTTGACCGCCGCCCCGCCGGCCGGCACGTACTGGGCCAGATACTCGCGGTCAAGGAATGCGGCATAGTCGTCGGCCTTCAAGACACCTCCGCCCAGCACGCCGCTCGTGACACTGGGCTGGCCAGGCGCATTCACCGTGGCCCCCGGTCGGCGAAGGACACACCCCAGTACCGCTGCTGCTGTCCGGTGCGGGCCACAGTGGTGAGTACCCCTGCGGATCGTGTGCCCGTGCTCGCGTGCCAGCGCAACGTCCGTCCGTCCTTCGTCTGACTCCCGCCGCTCTGGTCGAGCAAGTACAGGTCACGGGCGAACTCGGGACGGGTGTACTCCTTGCCCTGTCCCGGCAGCAAGGTCAGCACGGACCAGATGTCGACCAGGCGGACCACGGCGTCCCGCTTCTTGGCCTCGCTGCCCACGACCAGCTCGTAGCCGCGTGCCAGGCTCTCCAGGAATGGCTCGGCACGGAACCGCGGCGGCCGCTGCTGCGCTGCCGCCAACAGACCGATCAGGACCGACGGCCGGAGCCGCCGTTCCCGCCGCCGGTCGATCTCGGCGACCGAGTCACCCGGCACGACCCGGACGATTGAGGGATAGCACAGTAGGCGATCGTCCTCCTCGAACATCGCCACCCCGCGCTCGGCCGCCATGGCCAGCAGCTCCTTGGCGTAATCCCCGGCGGTCAGGTAGGCGGTCTCGTCGATGTCGAACGACTCCCGCGCTTCCTGCACCGCCGCGGCCAGCCCGTCAGCCAGCCCGGTGGCGGCGTCCAGAGCGCGGCGGAACTCGCGCACCTGGCCGGTGGCTGCGGCGGCTTTCGCCTTGCGCAGCTCCCTGGTCAGGCCGGCCGCGGACTTGAGCGCTGCCTCCGCGCCACCCTGTGCTGCGCTCAACGCAGACTCGAACCTGCCCGCAGACTCCACCGTCATGCTCCTCCGTGTCTCGTCGGCAGCGGACATTAACCCCTGGGACCGACAATGCCGCCGCTCTGGGCCAGAGCCGCGCTGAGCAACAAGCTGCCCGGCGGCTCCGGCTCACCATTCTGCTGGACGCTGGGAGCCTGAGGTCCGTTTCGCCGCATCCTCCTGGGGCAGCGGCGGCGGACCTCGCTCCGAACTGGTCGATCAGGGAAGCAGGTGGCTAGGGCACCTGGCTCAGACGTCCTTGCCGCCCCGCGCGGGTGATGCCAGCATGTCGGGATGGGTGTGGATGAGAACAAGACCCTGGTGCGCCGCTATTACGACGAGGTTCTTACCGGCCGCGATCGAGGGCTCCTCGAACAACTCGTTGATCCTTCGTTCGCAAGCCACATCTCGAGTGGCCCGGACGTAGGGGCAGGCGTCTACGCGGCTGCGGTGGCCGCCACGCACGCCGCGTTCCCTGACCTCGTGGTGACCGTATGCGATCAGGTCGCCGAGGGGGACAAGGTGGTTACCCGATGGAGCGCAACCGGAACCCAGGCCGGCAGCTTCGCCGGTGTACCGGCCACCGGCCGCTCGATTACGGTCACCGGCATCCACATTCACCGTGTTCGGGACGGACGGCTCGTTGAGCACTGGGAGGAGCTGAACCAGCTCGGCGCCCTGCAACAGATGGGCGCACTTGGCTCGCCCTCCTGAAGCTCCTCAACCGGTACACCGCCTCGGTCACGGGCGGGCGCGGCGCGGGACACGGCCGGGCTGGGCACCTGCGGCTCGCATGGCCAGGCCGACGAGGGCGCCGGCCAGGAAGCCGAACACATGGGCCAGATAGGCGACCGAGCCCGCGCCTGGTGTGGCGATGCCAGCCGAGTACACCCATTGCAGTACGAACCACAGGCCCAGGACGATCCACGCTGGTATGCGCAGCGGGATGAAGAACAGGAACGGCACCAGGCTCCAGACCCGCGCCCGCGGGTAGAGCACGAGGTAGGCGCCCAGGATTCCGGAGATAGCGCCGGAGGCGCCGATGAGCGGCGCGGTCGAGGATGGGTTGGCCACCGCAAACCCGTACGCCGCGGCATAACCACAGGCCAGATAGAAGATGAGATAGAGCAGCTTGCCCAGGCGGTCTTCGATGTTGTTCCCGAACACCACCAGGAACAGCATGTTGCCGAGCAGGTGCAGCCATCCCGCGTGCAGGAACATGGACCACAGCACCGACAGCGGCGGCGATTTACGGTACGGCGGCCTGTGCAGCAGGCAGCCCGTGCCCTGCGGCCCGGCCGTGATCTGGCCGGTGGGCACCAGGCCCAGCGGCCTGCCGGTTACCAGCTCGTGCGGGATTGCGGCGTACCTGTCGTAGAACGCCGCCTGCCTGCACACGGCCGCAGGGCCGGGCTGCGCAGCCACCGTGCCCAGCGCCACCGGGGTGAGCAGCAGAACCACGACATTGACGGCGACGAGCGCATAGGTGACCCAGGGCGTCCGGCGCAGCGGGTTGACATCATGGACGGGAATCACCACCAATCCATCATGCCGGACCGCCCCGCCGCGCGGCAGCGAGGTCACCCGCAGGCGCGTCTGGCAGGCCGGGCCAACGTGACCTGCTACGGCACTAGACTTGAATCATTAGTTGTCTTGTACCGTTCGCATTTAAGCAGGTAGGTTTGGCGCCATGACCGCATCCCAGGCTCCGACCACCGCCGAGGAGCTGCGCGGTGCCGGCCTGCGGGTGACGGCCGCCCGCGTCGCCCTGCTCGAGACCGTCCGGGACGGTGACCACCTGGGCGTCGAGGCGATCGCCTCCGGGGTGCGTGATCGCATCGGCCATGTCTCTCTGCAAGCCGTGTATGACGCTCTCCACGCACTCACCGTGGCGGGGCTCCTGCGCCGCATCGAACCGGCCGGCAGCCCGGCCCGGTTCGAGGGACGGGTCGGGGACAACCACCACCACGTCGTGTGCCGGTCGTGCGGTGTCGTCGCTGACGTCGACTGCGCGGTCGGCGAAGCGCCCTGCCTGACCGCGTCCGACGACCACGGCTTCTCGATCGACGAGGCCCAGGTCACCTACTGGGGCCTGTGCCCCGACTGTTCCACCGCCGTTAGTTCCTGAGCACGGTCATCCGTCTAGCCCGGAAGGATTCCGATGTCTGAGAACCACGATCCAGTAGTCGTCGAAGACGCGACCCCGGAGAGCGGGGGGGAATGTCCGGTCGCGCACGGCGGCCGGATCCACCCCACCATGGGTGACGCCAACCGTGAGTGGTGGCCGAACAAGCTCAATCTGAAGATCCTGGCCAAGAACCCCGCCGTGGCCAACCCCCTCGGCGAGCAGTTCAGCTACGCCGCGGCGTTCAACACCCTCGACCTCGTGGCCGTGAAGCAGGACATCGCGGAGGTGCTGACGACCT
>JAWWPY010000238.1:0-6064 GCA_033854735.1 Streptosporangiaceae bacterium
CAGCGGCGAGCAGGAGCACACGCTGGAGCGGGTCAGCCGGAACGCGGTCAGGCTGCAGGATCTGATCGAGGACCTGCTCACGCTCTCGGCCATCGAGGCGGGCACGTTCACCACGGTGGCCCGGCCCATCAACCTGCTGGACATCATCGCCGGGGCGGCGGAGGATATCGCGCCGGCGGTGGCGGCCAAGGGCCTCACCCTGACGACCGCCCGGCCCGCTGGCGGCCTGGTCGTGAATGGGGACGCCAGCCAGCTGGTCCGGGCGCTGATGAACCTCCTGTCCAACGCGGTGAAATTCACCCCCGAGGGGGGCCGCATCGAGCTGACCACGATCACGGCCGGCGATTGGGTCGTGGTGTCGGTGGCCGATACCGGTATGGGGATCCCGGAGGCGGACAAGAAGAACCTTTTCACCCGCTTCTTCCGGGCCTCGAACGCGACGCAGCGGGCCGTTCCGGGTACCGGCCTCGGCCTGGCCATCATCCAGACGATCATCGCCGGCCACGGCGGCGAGCTGAGCCTTCAATCGCAGGAAGGCACCGGCACCACGGTCACCGTGCGGCTCCCCCTCGCCTACACCCCGGGCCCAGACGAACCAGCCGACCACCAACCCCCTCACCCAGCCCCACCAGCGGACGACCAACCCCCCCAGCCGGGCCCGCCAGCAGACCTCCATCCCCCCGACCCCCAGCCGGGCCTGCCAGCGGACCTCCATCCCCTCGACCCCCACCCAGCCCGGGTGCTTGGCACGCGGTCATGAGGGCCCGCGGCTCGATCCTCAGCCAGGCCCTCGTCGCGTTCTCCGCGTTCGCCGTCCTCATCGCCATCGCGGCTGCGGTCGGCTACCTGGGGCTGGCCCACCAGAATTCGGCGACCAAGCAGCTCACCGGGCAGGACTACGTGCTCCAGCTGGCCGCCGGCCGGATGCAGCGGGACTTCACCGCTAGCGAGCTGTCCGTCACCAGCTTCGCGCTGGGCGACCGCATTGCCCCCCTGGCGCCGGTCAGCAGGTATCGCACGGACTTCGCCGCACAGGTGGCGATCCTCCACCGGTATGCCCAACCAGGGATGGCAGGCCTGGTCGCCAAGCAGTCCCGGGCCGGAACGGAGCTCTTCGCTGCCGCTGACGCGATCGGTAAACTCCCACTGGCATCTGCCCAGGCAGCGCGGCTCGCCAGCAGGACGAGCAGGATTGCCGGCAGTTTCGATATGGCCAACTCCACCATGCAGGAGGACATCGCGGCAGACGTCAGGCAGCTCACTGAGCGAAGCAAGCACTCCCTGAGCGCCGGCCTGGCCTGGAGCGCGGCCGCAATCGCCGTTGCTGTGGCGCTCATCCTGATGGCCTGCCTGAGCACGGTCCGCAGCATCACGCGACCGCTGCGGAGCCTGGCCGCCACCGTGCGCAGGCTGGCCTCGGGCGACCGTGCGGCCCGGGCGAAAGTGGCGGGATCCGCCGAGGTGCGCGAGGTGGCGCAGTCGGTGAACACGATGGCCAGGGAGAATGACCGCCTCCGAGACCAGGAGCAGGAACACGCCCGGCTGCGGGCGCTGGCCCGGGAGGCCGGCATCCGTATCCGCGAGCCCCTGGGGGCCGAGGACGTCCTCCGGGAGGCGTCCACAGCGATCACTCAGTGCGTGCGCAGTGACCTGGCCGTGCTGCGCCTGGTCGAAGATGAGCATCCCCGTTACGCCGGATGCGCCCGCAAGGACTGGCTGCCGGTCAAACTCCTGACCGATCCGTCACCTGACTTCGAGAATTGGGCGAACGGGCTTCTCAAGGACCAGTCCAGCATGGTGGTCCAGGACGTCCGCGGCGAAGAGGGCGACGTGCTACCGCCCAGCGTCCGCGAGCCCTTGCTCCGATATGGGGTGGTGTCGCATATGGCCACGCCGTTCGGCATCGGCTCCGAGCTGTACGGAATCGTGGAGCTGGAGCGAACCCGGCCGGGCCAGCCGTGGACCCCGGCCGAGGTCGACGCCATCCAGTCCATAGCGGCCGACATCGGCCGCGGGCTGAAACATGGCCGCCTGTATGAGACCGAGAACGGTCTCGTGGAGCAGCTGAAGCGCTTGAACCAGGCGAAATCCGACTTCTTCGCGACGGTCTCCCATGAGCTCCGCGCGCCGCTCACCAGCATCGAGGGTTACCTGGAGATGCTCAGGGACGAGGACGCGGGTCCGGTCAGCGCCGCGCAGGAACGGATGCTGGAGACGATCGGCCGCAACGCGATCAGGCTGCGGAACCTGATCGAAGACCTGTTCACGCTGTCGAAGATCGAGTCAGGAGGCGCCCAGACTGTGCTGCGCCCGGTGAACCTGGTCGACGTGGTCCGCGATGCGGCCCAGGTCCTGCTGCCCTCGGTGGCGGGCACCGGGCTCACGATGACCGTGACCTGCCCGGACGAGAGCCTGGTGGTCAACGGAGACGGCAGCCAGCTCGACCGGGTGGTGATGAACCTGCTCTCGAACGCCGCGAAGTTCACCCCCCCGGGCGGGCGGATCAGCCTCACGGCCGCCCGCGACGGTGACACCGCGGTGATGAGCGTCGGCGACACCGGTATCGGTATCCCGGAGAAAGACAAAGACGCCCTTTTCGGTCGCTTCTTCCGCGCCTCGAACGCGGTCCGGCGGTCCATTCCCGGCACCGGCCTGGGGCTCGCCATCGTCAGCAGCATCATCGCTGAGCACGGCGGTGAGGTGACCGTGCAGTCGGCGGAGGGTGTGGGCACGACGTTCAGGGTGCGGCTCCCGCTGCTGCCAGCGGACGCCCTGCTGTCCCCGGACGCCCTGGCGGCCCCTCTGCCTACGGGCTGAATTCCGCCGTGATGAGGGCCACCACAGCGGGACGCAGCGCGGCGAGCCGGGCGGCCGCGGCCGCCCGGGCGGCCGCCAGGCTCCGGCCCGCGGTCCGCTCGACGATCTCCAGGTACGCCTTCAGCTTCGGCTCCGTGCCGCTCGGCCGGATGACCACGCGAGCGTCCGCGAGCCAGTAACGCAGCACGTCGGCGGGGGGCAGCCCGGCGCTTCCCACGGCCAGGTCGGCCGATGAGATCACGGGCTGGCCGCCGAGCGCAGCAGGCGGATCCCGCCGCAGCGCGTTCATGACATCCGCCGGGTGCCGGGAGGCGGCCGTCAGTTGCGCGGTCAGGTGCACGCCGTGCGTGGCCTCCAGCGCATCCCAGCGGTCCAGCAGGGACAGCCCCGCCGGCCTGGCCCGGGCCAGGAGGGCGAGCACGGCCAGGGCCGCGCTGATCCCGTCCTTGTCACGGACCGTGTCGCCGATCGCGTACCCGAGCGCCTCCTCATACCCGAAGACGAAATGGCTGTCTGGCGCGTACTCGCCGGCTCGCACGATCCACTTGAAGCCGGTGAGGGTCTCCACGTAGCGGGCGCCAGCCGCTGCGGCGATCTTGGAAAGCATCGTGGAGGAGACCACCGTCGTCGCGACCAGCTGGTCCCGCGCCGGGATAGCGGCCGCGGCCTCTTCGATCAGGTCAGCACCGAGCAGGGCGCCCACCTGGTCACCGGTGAGCATCCGCCAGCCATCGTCGGCGAGCGGGTCGGGAACCGCGACGGCCAGCCGGTCGCCGTCCGGGTCGTTGGCGAGCACCAGGTCGGCGCCGCGCGTGCGGGCGTCGCCCAGAGCCAGGTCGAGAACGCCCGGCTGCTCCGGGTTGGGAAAGGTGACGGTCGGGAAGTCGGGGTCGGGTTCCGCCTGGGCCGCCACCACGTGCGGCGGCTGGAAGCCCGCGCGGGCGAAGGCCCGGAGCGCGAGGCGGCCGGCGACGCCGTGCAAGGGCGTGTAGACCACGCCCAGCGGTGCGCTGGCCGGGGTCCCCTCGGCTTCCGGGTAATTCCCGGCGATGGCATCCAGGTAGGCCTGAGCCACCTCGTCGCCGTGGTGGATGACCAGCTGGTTGGTGGCCGGGCCGGCCGGGATCTGGGACAGCGGGCCGAGGGCGCGGATCGCGGCCGCGATTTGCACATCGGCGGGCGGCACGATCTGCGCGCCGTCGCCGAGGTAGAGCTTGTAGCCGTTGTCCGCGGGCGGGTTGTGGCTGGCGGTGATCATGACACCGGCCGCGGCCGACAGATGCCTGACCCCGAACGCGAGCAGGGGGGTGGGGCAGCGGCCCGGCATCAGGTGGACGCGGAATCCCGCCCCGCTGAGCACGGAGGTGACCTCTTCGGCGAATTCCGCCGACCGGTGCCGGGCGTCCCAGCCCACGACCACTCCGGCCTTGGCCGCTCCGGGCCGGCGCTGCCGCAGCCAGCCAGCCAGGGCCGCGGTCGTGGCCCGGACAACAGCGCGGTTCATCCGGTTCGGGCCCGCGCCGACGGCACCGCGCAGGCCGGCGGTGCCGAACTCCAGCCGGCCCACGAACCGGTCGGCGAGCTCGGCGCCCGCCGCCCGGCTGCGCTCGTCGGTTCCGGTGCTGTCGGTGAGCAGCGCCCGCAACTCGGCCCGGTCACCGGGATCCGGGTCCTCGGCGATCCAGGCCTGCACGCGGGCCTGCAGATCGGCCGGGATCACGTCACACCCAGGGGAGCACGCTGGCCAGCAGCGTGCCCATCTGGTCGGCGGCCGCCTTGCCCGCCGCGACCACCTCACCATGGTCGAGACCGTGCGGTGCCAGTCCGGCCGCGAGGTTGCTGACCAGCGAGATAGCCATCACCTCGGCGCCGAGGTGGCGAGCGGCGATCGCCTCGAGCACGGTTGACATGCCCACCAGGTCGGCGCCGAGTGCCCGCAGCATGCTGATCTCGGCGGGGGTCTCATAGTGCGGGCCGGGCAGCGCGGCGTACACACCCTCGGCCAGGTGCGGATCGGCGGCGCGGGCCAGCGCGCGCAGCCGCGGTGAGTACAGGCTGGTGAGATCGGCGAACCGGGATGGATACCCCTCGGGCGGCGGCGGCCCGGCGAGGGGCGAGCCGCCGGTCAGGTTGAGGTGATCGCGGATGATCACGGGCTGGCCAACCCGGAAGCCGTCGCGGATTCCGCCGGCCGCGTTGGTCAGCACGATCACCCGGCAGCCCGCGGCGATCGCGGTGCGCACGCCGTGGACCACGGTCGCGGGTGAGTGCCCCTCGTACAAATGGGTCCGGCCGAGGAAAACCAGCAGCCGGGTTGGACCGGTGGCGGCGGCGGTGAGCACCATCGACCGGATACTGCCCTGGTGGCCGCCGACGGTCTGCTCCGGGAAGCCGCCGAGCTCGGCCAGCGGCAGCTCCGCCACGGCCGCGCCCAGCGCGTCTGAGGCCTGGGCCCAGCCCGAGCCCAGGATGATCGCCACGTCATGGGCGGCCATGCCGGTCAGCCGGGCCAGCCGCGTGGCGCTGGCCACCGCCGCGGTGTAGGGATCGCCAGCCAGCCTGGCCCATGGCTCGGCGGTCTGATGCTCGGTCATGGCTTGATGTACGGCTTCCCGTCGGCACGTGGCGGCCGGCCGCGGCCAACCAGGCCGGCCACGGCCACGATCGTGGCGACATAAGGGGTCATCAGCAGAATATTGGATGGGATCGGCACATTGAGTGTGGACAGGATGGACTGCAGCGTTCCGGTAAAGCCGAAGAGCAGGGCGGCGGCCACCGCACCGAGCGGCCGCCAGCGGCCGAAGATGAGCGCGGCCAGCGCGATGTAGCCCATGCCAGATGACATGTCCTTACCGAACGCTCCGACCGACCCGATGCTAAGCCAGGCACCGCCGATCCCGGCCAGCAGACCGCCGAGAATCACGTTGCGGTAGCGGGTCGCGAGGACCCGGATGCCGACCGCGTCGGCGGCGGTCGGGTGCTCGCCGACCGCCCGGACCCGCAGCCCCCAGCGGGTGCTGAACAGCCCGACCTGGACCAAGATGATCATGACGTAGGCGATGTACAGGAAAATCGTTGAGTCAAAGAAGACTGGCCCGATGACCGGGATGTCACCGAGCAACGGGATCTTGATCGCGGAAAAGGTCTGCGGCGAGTTGAGCGTGTTCTGGTACCGGGTCAGCGCCCGGTCGTACAGGTACCCGGTCAGCCCCGAGGCCAGCAGGTTCAGCACCACCCCGAGGATGAT
>JAWWPY010000239.1:0-7839 GCA_033854735.1 Streptosporangiaceae bacterium
ACGATGGTCGCCGAACTCGCCGGCTGGGCGGCTGGCGAACTGCCCGGCCAGGCATCCGCGAGGCTGGCCGCCTGGGCCGCCGTAGGCGGAACCTCTGCCCGTAGCGGCGTTGACGCGGATCTGCGGACCAGCAATGGCGCGGCGGAGCCGATCAGTTAAGCGAGGGCCTGATCAGCTAGGCGTGGAGCCGATCAGTTAGGCGTATCCCGCGAGCCGCAAACTTGGGGCCCGCATCCCGAATCCACGCTGCGTCTGGGACGGAATGTGCCGATTGTCGCGCATTCCGCATGGCCGGCGGGGCGGCACCGTCCATGATCGCGGTGGATCAGGGGTCGCCAGCAGCCCCTGATCCACCGCGATCATGGAATGCTGTTCGGCCCGGGCCGCGGGGCACCGCCGGGATTGCCCAGGCGGCCGTGTCGATTTGCCGGGGGTGCCCCATATTTTTGGTCAAGTCGGCCGGGCCGGATGGTGTCGCCGGGTCGGGCTGCGCAGCCGCCGTCACTCTGATCCCTGGTGTACCGCCAGTCCAGTCCCAGGCGGGTGCCTGGCTTTCGTGCCCTCCCCGGGTGCCGGCGCCCGGGCGGATCTGTGCGGTGCGAAATGCGCGCATCGGGTGCACAACTCACCGCGCTGACTGGTGCCGGCATCTTGGCGGATCTGCGCGGGGAGAAGTGCGCGCATCGGGTGCACAACTCACCGCGCTGACACACAGCCGGTGTACCGCTCCACCCCGGGCAGTACTGTGCGCCATTTGACGTTAAACCCCGCGGGGTGCGCCCTTCCAGGGCCGCAGCCCGCTCCTGGGCGGCACGCTCGCGCGCCCCAGGGGATCCTTGAGCACACTTTCAGCGGAGCCTAAGGTGCGGGCGGCATTGTCTTCTGGACGCAGGTAGGGCTGGCGACAGCCGGGGGCGGCCGGAAGGAAGCATCCGATGATTCCCGCGAGCAGGCCGGGGCGGAGTAGGTTCGGCAGTCCGCTGATCCTGGCCGCGGTCACTGTCACGGCGCTCGCCGCAGGTGCCGGCGTCGCCGCGCTCGCCACAGGGGGATCACCGTCCCTGGCGTCGTCGTCAGGCCAGCTGGCCGCCACGCCGTCCCCGTCCCCCTCCCCGTCCCAGTCCGGATACGGGACACCAGGGCCCGGGCACCGGTTCTTCGGCGGTTTCGGGGGCGGTTTCGGCGCCGGTGTGGCCGGGGCGTTGCATGGGCAGTTCGTCGTGCCGCGATCCGGTGGCGGCTACCAGACCGAAGACACGCAGCGCGGCAGCGTCACCGCGGTGAGCACGTCGTCCATCACGGTCAAGAGCGCGGACGGCTTCACCAAGACGTACCAGGTGACCAGCTCGACCGTGGTGGACGCGCGGCGGGACGGCATTGGTTCGGTCAAGAACGGGCACCAGGTATCGGTGCTCGCCACGGTGAGCGGCGGCCACGCCACCGCCACCAACATCCAGGATCTCTCTCTGCTGCGGGCAGGCAACCCCGGGCCCGGTGGGTACGGCCCGGGATCCACCTCCGGCTGAGAGACAAGCGTCCGGGCCCGGCCTGGCCTGCCCAGGGACCCGGCCGGGCCCGGACACCAGACGCTGGCCGCCCATCGGTTGATGGCTTGCAGACAGCCCACCGGTGGGCGGCACAGCTCTGCGGCCCCTCGCTGAGGGCTGCGCTGACGAGGCGCTGACGGCATGGTGCGCCCCGATGTCAGTGGGCAGGCGGACAATCTGATCTGTGCGGGTTGCTGTCGTCGTCGGGCCTGGGGACACCGGCCTGCTGTGTGAGCTCGGTGAGGACGGCAATAGCCGGAGCGGGTTCGTTGAGGCTGATGGTCTGGCCGCGGCGGTGGCGGCGTACGAGCGGGCCGGCGACGTCCGGTGGGTGTGGGCCGCGGCCGGCGCTGCCTACCCGGCGCTGCTGCGCGCCGGGGTGCGGGTGCGGCGCTGCCATGATGTGGCGCTGACCGAGGCGCTGCTGCTCGGCCGGGAGGGGCGGATCGGCGAGGCCCCGTCGCTGGCGGCGGCGTTCGCGCGGCTGCGCGGGGCACCGGTTCCGCTGGCGCGGATCGCCGCCGCCGAGCGGGTGGGGACGGGTGGCCAGCAGGAGGCCCTGTTCGAGCCGGCCGAACCGGGCCTCCCCGACGCCCGCACGCAGCTCGAGGCCCTGATCGCGGTGCACGCGGATCAGTTGCGGCGGGTCGCGGCCGACGAGCACCCGGCGCGGTTTGGCCTGCTGGTGGCGGCCGAGTCCGCGGGCGGGCTGGTCGCCGAGGAGATGCGGGCTGCTGGGATGCCATGGCGGGCGGACGTGCATGATGCGTTGCTGACGGAGTTGCTTGGCCCACGGCCCGCGGCTGGGATGCGGCCGGTCACCCTCGCCGCGCTGGCCAGCCGGATCTCCGCCGCGTTCGGTGGCCGCCCGGTGAACCCCGATTCGCCCGCCCAATTGCTGCGGGCCCTCGCGGCGGACGGCGTGCGCGTTCCCTCGACCAGGTCGGGGGTGCTGCGTGAGGTCAGCCATCCGGCCGTGCCGTTGCTGCTGGAGTACAAGGAACTGGCCCGGCTGCACGGCGCGCACGGCTGGGCGTGGCTGGATGAGTGGGTCGGCGGCGGCCGGTTCCGGCCCGAGTATGTCGTGGGCGGCGTGGTGTCGGGCCGGTGGGCGACCCGCGGTGGCGGGGCGCTGCAGATCCCACGGGTGCTGCGGCGTGCGGTGATCGCCGATCCCGGCTGGGTCCTGGTGGTCGCGGACGCGGCTCAGCTGGAACCACGGGTGCTCGCCGCGCTGGCCGCCGACCACGCGTTCGCCGAGGCGGCCGCGGCCGGGGACCTGTACGAGGCGCTGGCGGGCGCGTTCGGCGGGGACCGCGCGAAGGCCAAGGTCGCCCTGCTGTCCGCCATGTACGGCGGGGCCGGCGGGGAGGCCGGGCAGTTGCTCGCGGTCTTGCGGCGGCGGTTCCCGCTCGCCTCCGAGTACGTGGAGGCGGCGGCCCGGGCCGGGGAGGAAGGCCGGGTGGTCAGGTCGCGGCTCGGCCGGACCTGCCCGCCACCGTCGGCCGCGTGGCGGGGGCTGACGGCGATGCCAGACGACCCGGGGGCGGAGGACCAGAAGGCGGGCCGGTCGCTGCGCGCGCGTGGCCGATTCACCCGCAACTTCGTCGTGCAGGCCAGCGCGGCTGACTGGGCGCTGGTGCTGCTCGCTGGCCTGCGCCCGCGGCTAACCGCCCTTTCTATCCCCAACGGACACCCCACCGCCCTCCCGTCCGCAGCCACGCCGCCGTCGGGGGTGCCGCCGGGGGAGCTGTTGGACGGCCCGGGGGAGCTGTTGGACGGCCCGGGGGAGCCGTTGGACGGCCCGGGGGGGCCGTTGGACGGGCCGGGGCTGGTCTTCTTCCAGCACGACGAGGTGATCGTGCACTGCCCGGAGGCGGCCGCGGAATCAGTGGTGGCGGCGATCGGGGAGGCGGCACAGGAGGCCGGGCGCCTGGTGTTCGGCGACACGCCGGTCCGGTTCCCGGTGTCGACCGCCGTGGTCGCCTGCTACGCCGACGCGAAGTAGGACCGGGCGGTCAGATCCGGCGGGTGGTTGACTGCGGGGCCTCCGGGGCCACCGGCGACGTGCAGTACATGCAGCGCCGGGCGCCGATCGGGATCATGCTAAGGCACTCCGGGCACTGGCGCTCGGTCGGACCCGCCTTGGGAGTCACCAGCCCGGCGAGCCGGTTGGTCGGCAAGACGACGAGGAAGTACACGGCAGCGGCGATGACCACGAAGGCCACCAGGGCGTTGAGGAAGTCCCCGTAGGTGAAGGCGCTGTGGTTGATGGTGAAGCGCAACGAGGAGAAGTTGGGTTTCCCGCCGACCGCGGCGATCAGCGGCGTGATGATGTCCTTGACCAGGGACTGGACGACGGTATTGAACGCGAGGCCGATGACCACGGCCACCGCGAGATCGATCAGATTCCCGCGGAGCAGGAACTTCTTAAAGCCACCCATCGCCGTCACCCTCGCTCCGTCATGCGCGGTGGGGTACCTCCCGCGCTCCCAGGACGGACGACACCATAGCGGCCTTCATGCGCTGTTGTGGCCACAACCGGGCCGCAGACGCTGGCGATCACCGTTTTGTCCCTTGACCCGCACCTGACCTGGACCTGACCCGGAGCCGTTCGATAGCGCGCAGCCCCGACCCGCCGCTCCCTGACAGGCCACGGTGTTTGCCCGTGTCTGGCCCGGCAGGCGCCAGCGAACCTGGTGCCCCGGCGGACTGTCCGTCGCTATGACGGGCGCAAGTGCTGCATACTCAGCGCTGTGGAAGACCCCTTTGACTTCCAGGCGCTGCGGATTCAGCAGCCAGGAAAGCTGCTGCCTGACCGCGCGAACTACGAGATCTTCAACGCTGACCAGCAGCTGCTGGCGACCGTCACTGAAACCGAAGGCCATACCCGGCTGAAGCTGCTCAGGGAGTCGGTGCCCGACACCCGCGCGCTCGCGGTCATCACGGCCGCCGGCGAGCCGGTCGGGTTCTTGATCAAGCAGAGCAGCGAATGGATCACTGAGTTCCGGGGTCCCAGGGACGAGCTGATCGGCCGGATCCGCACCGGAGCCACCAGGCGCATCTACGCCCTGCTCGGCGATCAGGACCAGGCCGTGGGCAAGGTCACCGGCGACCTGGCGCGCAAACACTTCTCCGTCACCGGCACGGGAGGCGCCGAGTTCGCGCGGGTACGCAAGACCTGGGCCGGGCTCACCAAGGAGATGCTCACGCTTTCCGATCACTACACGGTGGAGTTCACCGGCCCAGTCTCGCAGCCGGCCCGCACGCTCACTGTCATGATGCCCATCGTGCTGGACCTGACCCTGTACGGGCCCGTCTGAGCACGGCCCATCTGGCCCGGCACCGCTGGCGGCGGACTGCCCCGCGCTCTTCAACCCACTGCGCCAGCGGGTGCAGCGCACGGTGGACCGGCGGTTCAACCGGGCTCGGTATGACGCGGACAAGGCAGTCGCCGCATTCGCCGCGCGCCTGCAGGACGCACTGGATCTGGACACGGTCCAAGCGAACCTGATCGATGCCATCCACCAGGCACTGGAGCCCGCCCATGCCTCGGTGTGGACCATGCAACGCAATGCGCTGACCTGGGGGTCTGATCTGGTAGTTACTCAGGTCGTTGTCACCCTGGGGTGATGTCGGCATGTGACCAGGACGCGGCAGGTCAGGGCGCTATGAAGTACCCGCGCCCTTTCACAACCACGATCAACCCCTCATCCCTGAGCGTGTGCAACGCATGCTCAGCGGTCTTGACACTGACCTCGTATGTCTGGGCCAGGGTGACGATGCTCGGCACGCGCCCCGTCAGGTCCTTCGATGTGATGCGCGCACGGAGCAGCGCTGCCACCTGCTCATGAAGTGGCACGGGCATGTCTCGACTAACCACGTGCTGAACGCTGGCATCCCCCGATGCGCCCCCCGTCATCTGGACGTACCCCTATGCATAGCTATGTACGCCTAGCTACTCTGGGAGTCCGGCACAACCCGACGCACAGCAACAGGAGGCACGACGGTGGGACCGTGGGAGCAGAAGCCGCCCGAAGCGAGAGTTGATGAAGGGAACTGGATATCTGGGCCATCCGAGACAGTGGTTGACCCCAAGAAGATCGCACGGGTCCTGGGGCTGTACGGCAGGGTGCTGACGGGGGAAGAGATACAGGCAATCGCCATGATCGAGACCGAGTTCGATGATGAGGTCAGGCCGTGGCATGTCTACCCGGGCATAGGCCCAGACAGGATCTTCTACGCCCGTAGGCAGCACACGGTAATGCATGTACTCACGGGCGACGACATCTCGGACATCTACGAAAAGGTCAAGGCATGGATGTCCGAGCACCAGAATGACTGGGCGCAGTCATGATTGGTGTCGCCTGCAAGCCTCAACCCGCCAGCCTCGGATGGCAGCCGTGACTGCCGAGCCGCCGGTATCCTTACCGGCTGAGTACCGCGAGCGGCGGCAGCTTAGCCCCGACAATGGCGTGCATCCCGAGGGTGCCCGAGCGGCTCGAGTCACACCGGAGGAAGAAGCGCTTCTTGCCGAAGCCATCATCCTGCTGCGCGACCATCCGCAGTGGGCGATCTGGATTCCCGCTAGTTGGAGGGATTGGAAAGCGATTCGGCCAGCCAGTTCACGGCCACCGGCACCGGAGTTGCCGACGATATGGGTCCATGCAGAGACTGCCAGCGAGCTTGCCAACTTGATGAAGGCGGCCGACGAGGAGGTATCGGGTCCTGAAGGTCAGGATTACGAGTCCAGATAGGTCCAGGTGCGCTGGGGTTCTAGCGCAGCCCGTAATCGGTACGAGTCACACCGGCAGGATCAGGATACCAAGACCACCACTGTCAGATTGCTAATCCTCCGACCCCCACTGAGCCCTGAACTGCTCGATGATCCGCTCCGCCTCCTCCTCGCTGACCTCTACGACCTCGAAGGTCATGTCACCTCGCTCAGCTGCGGCAATGAGCGGGGTGTGGCCCCACGACTGGTCCCGCTTGAAGGCTTCGTCGCGAACGCCGCCATTCTCGAGGATTCGACGGCGGGCAACGCCTGATGGATTGCTGCGCGTATCGTCCGCAAGCAGCATGACATAGTAACTTACTTTGTCCGGCATGTTTCTCCTGTCAGGGATACTCCGGGATATCTGGCGCGTCAATTGGTATGGGAATCCTGGAACTAACTTCACGCTGGTAGTCACTCAGTTCGTGCGTCTCATCCTCCGTAGTCTGCGGATTGCGGATGCGCTCGTAGGCTTTATGTGTAACCTGCTTGGCTTCAAAGCTTGCCGCTGTGTGGAACTGCATCTCGAAAGCCTGTCCAGTTTCCAAATCACGCCATTGAGAGTTGATGCCTTTGTACTCTACGTCATTCCAGAAGTTTTTCAGCCTAATTAGGTCGAATCCCTGGGCCTTTAACCATCCGATGTCAGACCGAACGCCTTGCGTGTAGTCGGCATGATTGTATTGCAAGGTGTAACGGACAGCATCGTGGACATTTGCCAAAATGCGATCACAGTCCGCGTTGGATGCGCCTTCGCGGGCAGCTGCGACTTTGTCTTTGAGGCTGTCCGGTTCTTTACGGCAGAACTCCTTTCCGGCGAGACTCCCCACCGAGGCGCGTTCGGTATCTTCGATGCGCTCAGTGATCCCGGTCTCGGCTTTGGCGATTCGGTCGCATGCAGCGTCCACGTGGGCGTTGTCGCGCGGGTTTAGTGATCTGCCGCTGTCTCCGCGCCAGGAGCCGGGTTCGTCGGTGCTGCGGTCTACTGGCGGGCGCTGCTCTTGAGGCCAGCGTTCTTTGTGGCGTTCCCACTGTTCCCTGAGATGCGTGAGCGACTCCGACCAAGACCGACTGTCCGGCGTGGCGGCCTCGGGGCTGGGCGCCTCGCTGGCACGAGCCTCGCGTTCCTGGCTGTTGCGCCCGGGGACCTCGTCGGCGCTGGGTTCGCGATCGCGGATCACTTGACCGGCTGCTTCTCGCTCGTCGGCTTCGAGGGATGGCAGCCCTTGATCCGTTAAGTCGTTGGTGTCTAAGGATCTTTGGCTGGGCTTTTCTGCGTCTGGCGGGTCCAGGCTGCTGTCGGCGGTTTGTTCGTCCGGCAGTGGCAGTTCGCGGTCGGCGGGGCGGGCGACGGGGGGTTTGCGGGTGCCGTCGTCGTTGTAGGGGGAGGAGGGGTGGCCGGGTGGGAGCCGTTCCAGGCGCTGTGTGAGGTCGCCGGCCGCCTTTTCGGCTGCGAGCGGCCGGTCCTGTTGCCCCGCCACGCTGACATCGCCTCCGGTTCGGCGTTCGCTATGGCGA
>JAWWPY010000240.1:0-4043 GCA_033854735.1 Streptosporangiaceae bacterium
GTTCTGCAGCAGCTCGGAGCCCGCTGAGGCCCGCGCGGCCACGTCGGTCCGCAGGCCGCGCAGGTAGGCTGCTGCGCCGTCGGCCGCCACCACCCGGACCGCGGTCTGGGCGCTGCCCGTCCCGAAGCTGGCCAGCACGACTGGCGCGTACACGCTGCTGAGCCGGGCGCCGAACTCGCTGCGCACGGCCGCGGTGGAGACGATCAGATCGCTGCCCAGGGGGGCGGAGTTTCCCCCGCCGAGCGCGAGCAGCCGCGCGGCCGGGACTCCCTGGGCCTGCAGCAGGGCGCACATCTGCGGGTCGCAGGACACGATCGCGTCCGCGGAAGCCTGCGCGGCGATCCAGCGGGCCGCGGCTGTCCGGGCTGCGGCGGCCGCCCGGATGGCGGCCGCGGTCCGGGTACCGCCGTGGCTCTGCCCGGCCGGGGCGGGGCTGCCGGTCAGCGCGATGCTGATCGCGCCCGCGCCCAACAGCACGGCGGCCACGACGAGCACGGTGAGCACCCGCCACCGGGCCTGGGCGGGCCAGCGAAAGTGCAGGCGGCGCTGCGCCCACAGCTGCACGGTCGTGAGCAGCACCTTGCCCCGGGACGGCGGGTGGAAGCTGTCCTGACGGGAGCTGACCATCCCGGCTACTGGCTCGGGCCAGAAACTCCCCGCCCAGCCGGCCTGGTAAGGCGCCGATCCGTCCCGGATGGCATCCATCAGCTGGGCCAGCTGCGGGCGGCCGGCGGGGTTCTTGGCGAGGCAGGCGGCTACCAGGTTCGTCAGCGGGACCGGGACGTGGCTGAGGTCAGGCTGGGCGTGGACGACCCGGTAGGCCATGGCGATCGGGCCGCTCGTCTCGGCCCCAAATGGCGCGGCCCCGGTCGCGGCGAACGCGATCACGCTGCCGAGGGCGAACACATCGCTGGCTGGCCCGACTGGGAGCCCTTTGACCTGCTCAGGCGACATGAACGCCGGCGTCCCCACGATTATGCTGGTCGCGGCAATTGCGGCGCCTTCTAGCGCCCGGGAGATCCCGAAGTCGATCAGCCGCGGGCCATCGGCAGCAAGGAGCACGTTGGCTGGCTTCAGGTCCCGGTGCGCCAGACCGCAGGCATGTACAGCCTGCAGCGCTTCGATCAGGCCTCCGGCCAGTCTCCACACCGCCGGCTCCGGCAGGGGTCCCGCGTGGGCGATCACTTCGGCCAGCGACGGGCCGGGCACGAAGACTGTGGCCAGCCAGGGGGGATCATCGCCGGGACCTGCCGCCACGACGGGTGCGGTGTACGCGCCGCTGACTGCCCTGGCTGCCTCTACCTCGCGCCCGAACCGCCGCACGAACTCCGGGTCGCGGGCGAATTGCTGATGGATGACCTTCACTGCCACCGCCCGGCCGGCCGGGGAGAAACCCAGGAAGACCTGGCCCATCCCGCCGGCCCCGAGCCGGGCGTGCAGCCGGTACCCACCGACCTGCTGCGGGTCATCCGCTGCCAGAGGCTCCATCCCAGCTCCCGCCGCCTATCACCGGCCCCGGGCAGGACGCAGGCCAGCGAGCACCGCGCTCACTGACTCCACCGGGTCAGTTGCATCCGAAGCACTCTGAGCCATTCTGCCGTCACGATTCAGGCCGTAACGGGAAATCCAGATTGAACGGCCAAGCCAGGGCGGGGGCGCCACGCGCGTTGCGCAGGTAACGCTGCAGCACGGGTCCGCCGGTCGTGTACCACTCGATGCGGCCCTGACGCTGCACGAGCGCTTCAGCTTCGCCTGCGTACCGGCCGTCCAGCGCGCACCTCGGATTGAGCCGGTGTTGTTGTCGATTCCGGGCCGGCTGGCTCGTCGTGATGATGTTGCTAGTTTCGGCAACTCCGAGATCCGCTATCCACACGAGAGGGCAAACTGCCATGGCACATCCAGTGGTCCACACTGAAATCCGTTCTGCAGACCCCAACGCGACCCGCCAGTTCTTCGCCGACCTGTTCGGCTGGAAGGTCGCCTCCGAAGGCGCATTCCCCGGCTACACCTTCATCGACACCGGCGCCGAGGGTGGACCCTACGTCGCGATCAGCCCGCGTCAGGGCGTCGAGGACGAGGTGCTCTTCTTCGTCGCCGTCGATGACGTCGCGGCCACCCTGACCCGAGCGGAGCAGCTCGGCGGCACGATCACCCAGCCCGCCCAGAACGTCCCGGGCACAAGCTTCGGTGTATTCACCGACGCTCAAGGCCACAAGGTCGGCGTGGCATCCAACGGATAATCCCGCCACGTTGATCGCGGCCATTCACCTTCCGGGTCATCCCGGGCCTGGGCGCCGGGATGACCCTGCCTGTCGGGCAGACGCTCCTGCTCAGGTCGCGGGGCCTGTAGCGGATGGGACGGGTGATGACCGTGATCGGCGTCCCGATGCTGCTCGCCCCGGTCGCCGGGCCCGGTGATCGAGGCGAGCATCACTTGGTCAGCTCAGACCGCAAAGCTCCGCCGAATCCCGCTCTCGCCGACATGGCCGTCAGGGTAGTGATCCCGGCGCCCGGGGCGGGCGGATACGCGGGGCTAAGCCCGGACTGTCCCCACTTTCCCGAACGGTCCGTTCGTGATGAATGACAGTGCGCTGGCCAGAAGGGCCGCGGGGGACGGCCGCCGCACGGGACACGGTGCTCCGCCGAAGACCGGCCTGGGCTACACGGCTGCCCTCAGCCGGTGATGTGGAGCCCGTCGTGGACGTCATAGACGCCGCTGGCCATCCGGCCGCGCTCATGGCCGATGAGTTCCGGGGTCCGGCGCGGTCTGACTAACAGGCCATCGGCAAAAAGGAGGCTCCGCGTGGGCGCAGCTGAAGTCCTGATGGAAGGAATAGTTTTCGGAGAGTCACCACGCTGGCACGACGGACGGCTGTGGTTCTCTGACTGGGGCGCGAATCAGGTGATCGCGCTCGGCCTCGACGGAACCTACGAGGTGGTGCTGACCGTCGCATCGTTCCCGATGTGCATTGATTTCCTCCCCGACGGCCGGCTGCTGGTCGTGGATTCTGCGCAGCGGCGGCTGCTGCGCCGTGAGCGCGACGGGTCGCTGGCCACGCACGCTGACCTGTCCGCAGTCTCGGCTAAGCCCTGGAATGACATCGTGGTCGATGACCGGGGCAACGCCTACGTCAATACCATCGGCTTCGACTTCCCCGGCGGCGAGTTCGCGCCGGGCCTCCTCGTGCTCGCCACGCCAGATGGCAATGTCCGTCAGGTCGCCGGCGACGTCGCGTTCCCCAACGGGATGGCGATCACCCCGGAAGGCGGATCGCTGATCCTCGCTGAGTCGTACGCCAACCGGCTCACGGCATACGACATCGGCGCGGACGGCGGCCTCAGCAACCGGCGGGTGTGGGCGCAGACTCCGGGCGATCACCCCGACGGGATCTGCATCGATGCCGAGGGCGCTGTCTGGTACGCCGACGTGGGCAACCAGCACTGCGTGCGGGTGCGCGAGGGCGGCGAGGTGCTGGCCACGCTCAGCCTGGACCGTGGCGCCTTCGCCTGCGCGCTCAGCCGGGGTCACGACCCGCACCTGTTCGTCGTCGGCCAGAACTACGGCGGGCCCGAGACGGCGCAGCCCTCCGGGCGGGTCGTGGCGTTCCCTGCCCCCGCGCCGGGCGCCGGGAAGCCCTGACCAGCGGGGTCGGCCGACCGCCGCGGCCTGACCCGGCCCAGCCGCTGGCGATCAGTCGGGTGATCAGCGACGGGAGACCGGCGTCCGTCTTGTCAACCGTGGCTCACCAGGAGAAACGAGGTCTGGACAAGCTCAGGTACGGAGGAGGTCAAGATTTCTGGTGTCGACCTGTCGATTTCCTGGCTCGTCGTTCGTCTTAGTGCGTGACCATCTGGCAGTGACGAGGAGGAAGCGATGAAGTACGTCATGGTGATCTATCAGGGCGCCGCGCTTGAGCGACAGGCCGCGCTGCCCGAGGAGGAGCAGAAGCAGGTCTACGCCGACTACCAAGGGATCAATCAGACGCCGGGCGTCACCCCCGGGCTGCCGATGGGCCTGCCCGAGAACGCGACCACCGTGCGGG
>JAWWPY010000241.1:0-46855 GCA_033854735.1 Streptosporangiaceae bacterium
GCAGTTGCCCGCCAAGAGCGGTCTGCGCACGACGGAACCTGTCGTCATGCGGGTTCCTCCAGCGCGATCAGCCCGGGCAGCGTCCGCCCTTCCAGGTACTCCAGGCTGGCCCCGCCACCAGTGGATATGTGGGTGAAGGCATCCTCAGGAAAACCAAGCTGCCGAACAGCCGCCGCCGAGTCACCACCACCCACGACGGTCAGCCCGCCCACCCGGCTGATCGCCTCGGCCACGGCCCTGGTTCCGGCCGCAAACCGCGGGAACTCGAAGACCCCGGCCGGCCCGTTCCAGAACACGGTCTTCGCGTCGGCCAGCTTCTGGGCCATCAGCGTCCGGGTCGCGGGGCCCATGTCCATGCCCTCGCGGTCGGCCGGGATGGCGCCGGCCGGCACCACCATCTGGTCGGCGTCCGGTGCGAACCGGTCCGCGGTGACGATGTCCACCGGCAGCACCAGTTCGACACCGCGCCGGGCCGCCTCATCGATAAGGGCGGACACCTGCGGGATCTGGTCGGCCTCCAGCAGCGACTTGCCCACCTCGTAGCCGCGGGCGGCCAGGAACGTGTAGGACATGCCGCCACAGATGATCAGCCGGTCGGCGCGGCTGAGGAGGTTGCCGATTACCGCGAGCTTGTCGGAGGGCTTGGCTCCCCCGAGCACGACAACGTACGGCCGGGCTGGGTCGGTGGTCAGCTGGCGGAGGACCGCGATCTCGGCCAGCACCAGTTCCCCGGCCGCGTGCGGCAGCAGCCCAGGCACGTCGTACACACTCGCGTGCTTGCGGTGCAGCGCCCCGAACCCGTCGCCGACGTACAGCGAGGCGAAGGCGGCGAGCCTGGCGGCCAGCTGGCCGCGTTCCCCGTCGTCCTTGCTCGTCTCCGCGGGGTCGAACCGCACGTTCTCCACCATCCCGACGTCCCCGTCGCCGAGGCCCGCGGCCACGCTCGCGGCGGACGGCCCGGTCACGTCAGCCGCGAACGCCACCGGACGCCCGAGCAACTCCCCGAGATGGTCGGCGACCGGGCGCAGCGACGGCCCGCTCGCGGCGCGCTGCGCGTAGTCGTCCCCCTTGGGCCGGCCCAGGTGCGCGCAGATGATGACGCGCGCGCCGCGGCCGGCCAGCTTGGTGATGGTCGGCAGGCTGGCCCGGATCCGCCCGTCGTCGGTGATCCTGGTCCCGTCCAGGGGGACGTTGAGATCGGCCCGCAGCAGGACGGTCCGGCCGGCTACATCCAGGTCGTCGATCCGCCTCATCCCAGCTGCCCGCCGACCAGCACGGTCAGGTCGGCCAGCCGGTTGGAGTAGCCCCACTCGTTGTCGTACCAGCCGATGACCTTCACCTGGTCACCGAAGGTCATGGTCAGCGAGGAGTCGAAGGTGCACGACCAGGGAGTGCCGACGATGTCCGAGGACACGATCGGGTCGGCGGTGTAGTACAGGTATCCCTTGAGGCTGCCCTCGGCGGCCGCCTTGAACGCGGCGTTCACCTCGTCCTTGGTGACCTCCCGGGTCAACTGCACGACCAGATCGGTCACCGAGCCGTCCGGCACCGGGACCCGCATCGCCATCCCGTCGAACTTGCCCTTGAGCTCGGGCAGGACCAGAGCCGTGGCCTTGGCCGCGCCGCTGCTGGTCGGGATGATGTTCTGCGCGGCGGCCCGGGCCCGGCGCAGGTCCTTGTGCGGGAAGTCCAGGATCACCTGATCGTTGGTGTACGCGTGGATGGTAGTCATCAGGCCCTTGACGACGCCGAAGCTGTCCTGCAGGACCTTGGCCATCGGGGCGACACAGTTCGTCGTGCATGAGGCGTTCGAGACGATGTGGTGGCTGGCCGGGTCGTAGGCCCCGTCGTTGACGCCCATCACGATGGTGATGTCCTCACCCGAGGCGGGGGCGGAGATGATGACCTTCTTCGCGCCCGCGGCCAGGTGCTGGCCCGCGTCGGCCGCCTTGGTGAACCGGCCGGTGGATTCGATCACGACGTCGACGCCCAGGTCACGCCAGGGCAGTGCAGCCGGGTTCCGTTCGGCCAGGACTTTGACTTTGCTCTTGCCCACAGCGATGTCGCCGCCGTCTACGGCCACATCCTCGGCCAGCGTGCCGAGGATCGTGTCGTACTTGAGCAGGTGCGCCAGAGTGGCTGGATCAGTCAGGTCGTTCGCGGCCACGATTTCGATACCGTCGGCTTCGCCAGCTGCCTGGGCGGCATTGACGGCGCGCCAGTAGTTGCGTCCGATACGGCCGAATCCGTTGATGCCCACGCGGATGGTCACGGCGGCGTTTCTCCTCGTCGCTTGCTGCCTGTCGAAGTGCTTTTCCCCTCCTGGCGACCCTATCGGACGACCAGGCGGCGGCAGCCACCTAGGACATGAGCATGTCAGCCGTGAGGCTGGCCTCAGTGCCCGGGACACCCAGGTCGCGGGCCCGCTTGTCAGCCATGGCGAGAAGCCGGCGGATCCGGCCTGCGATGGCGTCCTTGGTCAGCGGCGGGTCGGCCAGCTGGCCGAGTTCCTCGAGGCTGGCCTGCCGGTGCTCGATCCGCAGCTGACCTGCGATGGTCAGGTGCTCGGGTGCGCCGGCGCCGAGGATTTCCAGGGCCCGCTCCACCCGCGCGCCGGCCGCGACCGCGGCGCGGGCGCTGCGGCGCAAGTTGGCGTCGTCGAAATTGGCCAGCCGGTTCGCGGTGGCCCTGACTTCACGGCGCATCCGGCGCTCTTCCCAGGCCAGCACGCTGTCGTGCGCGCCGAGCCGGGTGAGCAGGGCGCTGATCGCGTCGCCGTCCCTGACCACCACCCGGTCCACGCCGCGGACTTCGCGGGCCTTAGCGTGAATTTTCAGCCGCCGGGCCGCTCCGACCAAGGCGAGCGCGGCTTCCGGTCCCGGGCAGGTGATCTCGAGTGACATTGAGCGGCCCGGCCCGGTCACCGAGCCGTGGGCCAGGAAAGCGCCGCGCCAGGCGGACTCGCAGTCGCAGGCGGTCCCGGACACCACCTGCCGGGGCAGCCCGCGCACCGGGCGGCCATGGTTGTCCACGAGGCCAGTCTGCCGGGCCAGGCTGTCGCCGTCCTTGCGCACCCTGACCACGTACCGGTTGCCCTTGCGCAGCCCGCTCGGCGCGAGCACGATCATGTCGGACGTATGGCCGAACACCTCGGCGATGTCCTTCCGCAGCCGGCGCGCGGCCGCTCCGGTGTCAAGCTCCGCCTCCACCACGATACGTCCGCTCGCCAGGTGCAGCCCCCCGGCGAAACGGAGCAGGGTGGACACCTCCGCCTTACGGCAGCACGGCTTCAGTATGGTGACGCGGCTCAGTTCATCCTTCACCAGGCCGGTCATCGCCACCGGCATCACTCCCCCTCAAATATCTGTGCGAATGCCCCCGCCAGCTGCCGCGGGTCGTGCCGCGGCGAGCCGTCCCGCATCGCCAGGTCCGCGAGGACGAGCCCGCCACCGAGCAGGCCTGCCGCCTTCTCGAGCTCCGCGGCCGCGCTTCCGGCGGTTCCCCGGTCCGCCAGCACAACATCCACCCGCAGCTGCGGCGCATGATCCGCAAGCACCTCCAGGTGCGTTTGCGGGGAGAAGCCGTCCGTCTCGCCCGGCTGGGCGGCGAGGTTCAGCACGACTATCCGGCGGGCCGCAGTGGCGATCAGCGCCTCGGCCAGCCCGGGAACCAGGATATGCGGCAGCACGCTGGTAAACCATGAACCCGGGCCGAGCACCACCCAGTCCGCGTCACCGATCGCGGTCAGCGCCTCCGGGCAGGCCGGCGGATCCCGGGGGATGAGGGAGACGGACCGGACCCGCCCGGTGGTGGTCGCGGAGGCGACCTGACCGCGGACGGTGCTCATCTCGTGGGGCCGGGCTGGATCGGCTCCCTCGACCTCGGCCACCAGGTCAAGCGGGACCGACGCCATGGGCAGCACCCGACCGTGCGCGCCCAGCAGCCGGCCCACCCAGTCCAGCCCCTGCACGTTGTCGCCGAGGAGTTCCCAGAGCGCCACGATCAGCATGTTGCCCACCGCGTGCCCGCCCAGCCCGGAATCTCCGGCGAACCGGTGCTGCACCACCCTGCTCCAGGTAGTCCCCCACTCGTCGTCCCCGCACAGCGCCGCGAGCGCCATCCTCAGGTCCCCCGGGGGCAGGACGCCGAACTGGCGGCGCAGCTCGCCGCTTGACCCGCCGTCATCGGCGACGGTGACGATCGCGGTGAGCTGGCGGGTCACCCGGCGCAGCGCCGACAGCGATGCGAACAGCCCGTGGCCGCCGCCGAGCGCCGCCACCTTCGGGTTGAGCGGCCGCCCCGAGGGCGATACCGGGATGCCACCATTGCCTTTTGCCATCGCCCTCACTCGCGTCCCAGGTCCCTGTGTACCACCTGGACGCCCGCGCCGTCTCCGGCCAGGCATTCCGCGATCTCTTCGGCCACGGCCACGCTGCGGTGCTTCCCGCCGGTGCAGCCGATCGCCAGCGTAACGAAGTGCTTTCCCTCGCGCTCGTATCCGGCGAGCACCACCCGCAGCGCCGCCAGGTAAGACTCCAGGAACTCGGCCGCGCCCGGCTGGCTCAGCACGAATTTCTTGACCGGCTCGTCCTGGCCGTTCATCGGAGCCAGTTCCTCCACCCAACGCGGGTTCGGCAGGAAGCGGCAGTCGGCCACGATGTCCGCGTCCACGGGAAGGCCGTACTTGAAGCCGAACGACACGATGCTCACCCGTGGCGCGGTGGCCGCGTCACCGGCGAAATGATCGATCATGCGGGCCCGCAGCTCGTGCACGTTGAGCGCCGAGGTGTCCAGGACGAGATCGGCGTTCTCCCGGACACCGTGCAGCAGCGCCCGTTCCGCGGCGATCCCCTCGACCACCCTGCCGTCCTCCTGCAGAGGGTGCGGCCGCCGGACGCCCTCGAACCTGCGGACCAGGGTGTCGTCGCTGGCCTCCAGGAACACAACGCGGGGCGCCGCGCCCTGGGCCGCAAGCTCACCAATGGCGGACTGCAGGTCAGTGGTGAACGCGCGGCTACGCACGTCCATCACGGCGGCGATCCGCGGCACGGCGCCCTTGGCCCGCCGGGCAAGATCGATCATGGTCGGCAGCAGGCCGGGGGGCAGGTTGTCGGCCACGAACCAGTCCAGGTCCTCGAGCGACTTGGCCGCTGTGCTGCGGCCCGCGCCCGACATGCCGGTGATGATGACGATGTCCGGTGGCGGACCAGCCTCGCCGCCCCGTGTCTCCGGCCTGTCCACCCCGGCGCCCGACTCAGCGCTGCTACGGCGTCTCACGACGCTCCCCCGTCTCTGACCTGGCCGCTCTCCCCACCACGGCGGGCAGGATTCCCCCGGCCATCCCCTGTGTCATTCTGCTTGCCGTTCCCCGCTGCGTCCAACCCGCCGGTGTCCAGCGCGGCCACGATCGAACTCGCCAGGCGCGGGCCGATGCCGGGCAGCGCCGCGATCTCGGCCTCGGTCACGCCGGCCATCCGGCGCACCGAACCGAAGTGCCGTAGCAGCGTAGCCCGCCGGGCCGGGCCGAGTCCCGGGACCGCGTCAAGCTCGCTGACCGCGAGCGCCTTCGAGCGTTTCGCGCGGTGATATGTAATAGCAAACCGGTGCGCCTCGTCCCGGACCCGCTGCAGCAGGTACAGGCCCTCGCTGGTGCGAGGCAGGATGACCGGCGAGTCATCGCCCGGCAGCCAGACCTCCTCCAGCCGCTTGGCCAGGCCGCAGACACTGACGTCATCGATGCCAAGCTCGTCGAGGGCCCGGACGGCCGCCGCCACCTGAGCCGGGCCCCCGTCGATCACTACCAGGCTGGGCGGATAGGCGAACTTGCGGCCGCGCGCGGGACTGCCGCCCGGGTCATCGGCGCCCGCTGGCGTCTCCGCGGCGTCCCAGCCGAGCACGTCAAGCTCGCCGGTCGCCTCGCGCTCCTCCAGGTACCGGCGGAACCTGCGGGTGATCACTTCATGCACGGAGGCGACGTCATCGGTGCCGCCGGTGCCCTTGATGCTGAACCGCCGGTACTCCGACTTACGGGCCAGCCCATCCTCGAACACCACCATGGACGCGACCACATGGGTGCCCTGCAGATTCGACACGTCGTAGCACTCGATCCGAAGCGGGGCCTCGGCCAGCCCGAGCGCCTCCTGGATCTCGTTCAGGGCCCGGCTGCGGGTGGTCAGATCGCTCGCCCGGCGTGTCTTGTGCAGCGCCAGCGATTGCGCGGCGTTCCGCGCCACCGTGTCCAGCAGCGCCTTCTTATCGCCGCGGCGCGGCACCCGGAGGCTGACGTTGCTGCCGCGGCGGCCAGCCAGCCACTCCTCCACCGCACCCGCAGCGGGCGGCAGCACCGGCACGAGCACCTCACGAGGGACACTGCCCTCCCGGTCGGCCTCGCGGGTAACCTCCGGCCGCCCGGTCCGCTGGCCGGTGGCCTCGCGGGCGGGCTCGGCACCGGTGCCAGCGATACGGTCATCGCGGTAGACCTGGCCGAGGAAATGCTCCACGAGTTCACTCGAGGTCACATCCTCGACCTTGTCGACCACCCAGCCGCGCTGCCCGCGTACCCGGCCGTCCCGTACGTAGAAGACCTGGACGGCCGCTTCCAGCTGATCCTCGGCGAGGGCGATGACGTCGCAGTCGGTGCCGTCACCGAGCACCACCGCCTGCTTCTCCATGGCCCGCTGCAGCGCCGCGATGTCATCCCGCAGCCGGGCGGCCCGCTCGAACTCTTCGGCGGCCGCGGCCCGGCGCATCTCCGCCTCGAGCCGCCTGGTGAACCGGGCGGTCTGGCCGGCCATGAAATCGCAGAATTCCTCCGCGAGCAGCCGATGCTCCGGGGCGCTGATCCGCTGCACGCACGGTGCCGAGCATTTGCCGATATACCCGAGCAGGCACGGCCGCCCGATCTGGCCCGCGCGCTTGAACACCCCCGCCGAGCATGTCCGCACCGGGAACACCCGGAGCAGCGCGTCCACCGTCTCCCTGATCGCCCACGCGTGCGAATACGGGCCGAAGTAGCGGACCCCGCGCCGTCTCGCGCCGCGCAGCACCATGACCCGCGGGTACTCCTCGTCCATGGTGACGGCGAGGTAGGGATAGCTCTTGTCGTCCCGGTACCGCACGTTGAACCGGGGGTCGAACTCCTTGATCCAGGAGTACTCCAGCTGAAGCGCTTCCACCTCAGTGCCGACAACAGTCCAGTCCACCGCCGCCGCGGAGGTCAGCATGGACTGAGTCCGTGGATGGAGCCCGAAGAAATCGGCAAAATAGGAATTCAGCCTGGACCGCAGGTTCTTCGCCTTGCCGACATAGATAACGCGGCCATGCTCGTCACGGAAGCGGTAGACACCAGGAGACTCGGGAATCGAGCCCGGAGCCGGCCGGTAGCCGTGCGGATCTGCCACCCAGCAACTCTATGCGCGCTCTTCGGCCACCGGGAGCGCGGCGAACGCCGAACCCCGGGCTCCTGCCTGGTCAAGATCGGGGACAAGCGCGAAGTCAGCCGCCAGGGCCTGCTCCTCGCGCAGCACCGTGTGCTCACGGACCTTGTCCAGGAACCAGTCACGGAAGCTCGGCTCGGCCTCGACCACGCCGCCCCCGACGAAGTAGGTGTCCGGGTCGGTGAATCCGGCCGCGATCGTGAAAATCCGGCCCAGCGCCATAGCCTGCTGCTCAAAGATCTTCAGGGCCAGCGGGTCGCCTGCCTCGCCATAGCTCCTGACCAGCTTGGCGGCCTTGCCGGGAGGCTCAACCCCGGCGAGGTCATGCCCCTCGAACTGGCTCAGCCAGTACGGCAGCAGGTTCCGCTCGATCCCGGTGAGGGAGGCCACGCTTTCCGCGTCACCAGGCAGCCCGCAGTTGCAGACCGGCACCGGCTGGCCCGGGCCGAGCAGCCCGTCCAGCGGGATCTGGATGTGGCCGAACTCGCCCGCCATGCCCGCCGCGCCGCGCACCACCTGGCCGGCCTCCACCACGCCGCCGCCCAGCCCGGTGCCGACAATCGCCGCGACCGAGGAGTGCTGCCATGCCTCGGCGCCGAAATGGACCTGGTGCGCGTAGAGCGCAGCCGCGTTGGCGTCATTGAGGTAGACCACGGGCAGACCGAGCCTGGCCTCCAGGGCGGTGCGGATGTCGAAACCAGGCCAGTCCGGGTGGCCCAAGTTCGCTGCCCCCCCGGACGACAGGACGCCGTCAGCGCTCGCCGGCCCGGGGGTGTCCAGGCCCACGGCGCGGACCGCCGTCCGGGCTACGCGGGTGACCTTGAGGACATAATCGAACGAACCAGCCAGCGCCTCGACGGCCGCGTCCGGGCCCTCCCGGACCCGGCTGGGCATCTCCAGCATCTGATCAACGAGGAACCGCCCCGCCGAGTCGAGCACCGTCGCGTTATTGGCCGTGCCACCGTTGTCGAGACCTACCACGACCCACTGTGCCGGATCCGTCATCCTGTGCCTCTTCCGCCGTTCGCCCGCAGGCAGCGTAGCCGTGTTGCGGGCCGCCTGCCATGGCCGAGTCCGCCCGCTGTGTCCGCCCCGCTCGGGCCGCGGGTCAGTCTTCGAAGGCTTCGGGAGGCGGGCAGGCACAGACCAGGTTGCGGTCACCGTAGGCCTGGTCGATGCGGCGCACCGGCGGCCAGTACTTGGCCCGCCTGTCGCCCGCCGGGAAGGCGGCCTGCCCGCGCTCATAGGGGTGCTTCCAGTCCGTCGCCAGCAGCATCGCGGCCGTGTGCGGAGCGTTCCGCATCGGGTTGTCCTGGGCGTCGTACTCCCCCGCGGCCACCTGTGCGATCTCCTGCCTGATCGCGATCATGGCCGTGCAGAACCGGTCGAGTTCTGCGAGGTCCTCGCTCTCCGTCGGCTCGATCATCAGGGTGCCGGCCACCGGGAACGACATCGTCGGCGCGTGGAACCCGTAGTCAATGAGACGTTTCGCCACGTCCTCGACGGTGACGCCGGTGTCCCGGGTGATCGGCCGCAGGTCGACGATGCACTCGTGCGCCACGAGCCCGCCGCGGCCGGTGTAGAGCACCGGGTAATGCGGGGCCAGCCGGGTCGCGATGTAGTTGGCTGACAGGATCGCCACCTGAGTGGCGCGGCGCAGGCCGTCCGCGCCCATCATCCGGATGTAGGCCCAGGAGATCGGCAGGATGCCGGCCGATCCGTAGGGGGCGGCGGCTATGGGGCCGACTCCAGCGCCGGGCAGGAACGCCGCGAGGTGAGCGCGGACGGCGACCGGGCCGACACCCGGGCCCCCGCCGCCATGCGGGATGCAGAACGTCTTGTGCAGGTTCAGGTGCGACACGTCCGCGCCAAATTTGCCCGGCTTGGCCAGCCCGACCAGGGCATTGAGGTTGGCCCCGTCCACGTACACCTGGCCGCCCGCCGCGTGCACCACATCGCACACCTGGGTGATGGTCTCCTCGAACACCCCGTTGGTGGATGGGTAGGTCAGCATGATGGCGGCCACCCGTCCCGCATGCGTTTCGAGCCTGGCCCGCAGGTCCGTGAGGTCGATCGCGCCGTCGCCGCCGCACTTCACCACGGCCACGCGCAGTCCCGCGAGCACCGCGCTCGCGGCGTTGGTCCCGTGGGCTGACTCGGGGATCAAGCACACGTCACGCGCGGCGTCACCCAGCGAGGCGTGATAGGCACGGATCGCGAGCAGGCCGGCCAGCTCGCCCTGCGAGCCCGCGTTCGGCTGCAGCGACACCGCGTCATACCCGGTGATCTCCGCCAGCCAGGTCTCCAGGCCCTCGATCAGCTCGCGGTAGCCGCGGGCCTGCGCGGCCGGGGCGAAAGGATGCAGCGCCGCGAACTCCGGCCAGCTCACCGGCTCCATCTCAGCGGCCGCGTTCAGCTTCATCGTGCAGGATCCCAGCGGGATCATGGAGCGGTCCAGGGCGATGTCGGAGTCGGCGAGACGGCGCAGGTAGCGCAGCATCGCCGTCTCGCTCCGGTGCTCGTGGAACACCGGGTGGCCGAGGTAGCCGGAGGTACGGGCCAGTTCGGCGGGCAGCGCGTCGCCTGCTTCCGCGAGCGGCCCGAGACCCCCGGGCGGCGTGAGGCCGGCGGTGAGCGCCGCGGCGACCTCGGTGAGATGCGTGTCCGTGGTGGTCTCGTCGCACGCGACCTGGACTGTGTCCGCGTCGGCCAGGTACACGTTGTATCCGGCGGCCCGGGCACGCTCCGCCGCGTTCGCGGCGCCGCCGGGCAGGCGGACCGTGATCGTGTCGAAGAACCCGTTCTCTGGGGCCTCCAGGCCGCTGCCGCGCAACGTCGCGGCCAGGCGGGCCGCCTGGCGGTGCACCCGCCTGGCGATGGCCGCGAGCCCGTCCGGGCCGTGATAGGTCGCGTACATCGCGGCGATGACGGCGAGCAGCACCTGCGCCGTGCAGATATTGCTGGTCGCCTTCTCCCGTCGGATGTGCTGCTCACGGGCCTGCAGGGCGAGCCGGTAGGCGGGCTGGCCGGCCGCGTCGACGGACACCCCGACCAGCCGCCCGGGCAACTGCCGGTGCAGCCCGTCACGGACCGCGATGTAGCCGGCATGCGGCCCGCCGAAGCCCATCGGGACACCGAACCGCTGCGTCGTGCCCACCGCGATGTCGGCGCCAATCTCGCCGGGCGGCATCAGCAGGGTCAGCGCCAGCAGGTCAGCGGCGACCGCCGTCACCGCTCCCCGGTCGCGGGCCGCGGCGATGACCGGCCGCAGATCGCGGACCGCCCCGCTGGCCCCCGGGTACGGCAGCAGCACACCGAACAGCTCGCCATCCGGCTGCGCTTCGATGAGGTCGGCGGTGACCGGGGCCACCCGCAGCTCGATTCCGAGGGGCTCGGCCCTGGTCGCGAGCACCGCGAGGGTCTGCGGCAGGCAGTCGGCGTCGGCCAGGAAAATCCGGCCCCGGCGGGCCGCCCGCCGGGCCAGGGTCATGGCCTCGGCGGCTGCGGTCGCCTCATCCAGCAGGGACGCTCCCGCCACCGGAAGCCCGGTCAGGTCGGCCACCATGGTCTGGAAGTTGAGCAGCGCTTCCAGGCGCCCCTGCGAGATTTCCGGCTGATACGGCGTGTACGCGGTGTACCAGCCGGGGTTCTCCAGCAGGTTACGGCGGATCACGGCCGGCGTGATGGTCCCGTAGTAGCCCAGGCCGATCATGGACACGGCTACCGTGTTACGGCTGGCCAGCCGGCGCAGCTCGGCCAGCGCCTCCTCCTCGGTCAGCGCGGGCGGCAGCCGCAGGGCACCGGGCTCACCGGTGGCCGGATCGCCGAGCCCCGGTGGCAGCGCCGCCGTGGTGAGCGCATCCAGGCTGGAGTGGCCGGTCACGGCGAGCATCCGCTCCTGGTCGGCCGGGGAAGGCCCGATGTGACGTGCCGCGAAGTTCGGTGCCGCGAAGCTCGTTGCCGCGGAGTTGGGTGCCGCAGAGTTGGGTGCCGCAGGGTTCATGGGAGCCTCCAGAGGGAGAGGCCAGGCGCATCAGCGCCGGGCCGTCATCTCCCCCTCTGTCGCCGCGGGCTCCGCCCTCACGGGCCCGCCATGCCAGTACGGGACCCAGTCAGCGCGAACTGAGACTTCAGAGACGCCTGTCTCGTTCGGTCCTTTGTGCCTGAGAGGTTCCGGGGAGGTTGCCCCTTCGGCGCCCCACGCTGCTTTGCGCGGGGTCTCTCCCGAACGATGTTGTCGGCTGATGTGATCTTACCCGAGCGCTGATCAGGGCGGCCGACGCCCCGCCAGCCAGCCGACACGCGGTTCAGATCTCGTCCCAACGGAAGACCCGGATCGCTATGACCGTCAGCACGGCGGTGAAGCCCAGCAGGATGCCAATCGCCGGGAGTGCTGACGCCGGCCCCAGACCGCGGGCCATCACGTTCTGGACCCCGACCACCAGGTACCGCAACGGCAGCACGTAGGACACCTCGCGGATCCAGTTCGGCGCGAAGTCCAGCGGAATAAAGGCCCCACCAAGAAACGCCATCGGCAGGATGATCAGGTTCGCGATCGAGGTGGCGGCCTGCTGCGTCCTGGACACCGCCCCCACGAGGAGGCCGATCGACATGAACGCCAGGGTGCCGGAGATCACCACGGGGATCGCCATCCACCACGACGAGGTGAGCTTCAGCCCGAAGTAGGGGGTGATGGCGATCGCGATGAAGACGAACATCTGCACGATGGCGACCGCCACGCTCATTCCGATGCGGGCCGTCACCACCGACCACGTGCTCACCGGTGACAAACGCAGCCTGCGCAGCAGTTTGTCCTTGCGCCAGCCAACGAGTGTGATCGCGGCGCCGAACGCGGCACCGGACGCGATCGCCCAGCCGAGCAGGCCCGGGGCCAGGTACTGGATCGGCTTCAGCGACTTGTCCTCGACCTGGGCCGCGGTCAACTGGTATACGGCCGGCCGGCCGGTGGCCGCTAGGTTGGCCTGCTGCGCGATCGAGGAGAAGATCGAGTTCACGATGGCGGCCGTGGTCGGGTTGGCCACCGAGTAATGCACGACGATGCGGGTGCCCTGCTGCTGAACCGCTGCGTCGTCGGTGCCCTTGCGCACGTCGGCCAAGGCGGCAGCCAGATCGCTGGCCCTGGTCACCGTCATGACTTTGCCCAGCTGGCCAGGGCTGGCCGCGCGAGCCTGGTCGAGCAGGCTGACCCGGCCGACCTCCAGCACGGTGATCTTGGGCGTGGCCGGGTTCTTGTAGATGGAGCCGAGGAGAACGAGGAACAGGACCGGGATCAAGATGGTGAAAACCAGAGCTATCCGGTCCCGGGCGAAGCCCAGGAACATCGCCCGGGACAGGCTACGGAAGGCTTGCGTGTTCACTGGTCACCCTGCCTCTTGTGGCCGGTCGGGATGGCGGTCATGCCCGGTACTCCCGCCCGGTCAGGTCCAGGAACACGTCTTCAAGGCTGCCGCCCTGGGCCCGCAGGCCCGCCAGCGCCCGCCGGTCGGCCAGCGCGGCGAGGACGGTCGCCGGCTCGCTGGTGACAAAAGTCAGGGACGTGCGGTCGTCGGTGACCATGGTCCCGTCAGCGCCCGCGGCCAACGCGCGGGCCTCGTCCAGGCTGATCTGGCCGGACTCAATGCTGATCCGGACCGGCTGGTCGAGCTCACGGACCAGGGCGGCGGGCGCGCCTATCTTCAGGACCTGGCCGTGGTCCATGATGGCCACCCGCTCGCAGAGCGTCTCGGCCTCGTCCATATGGTGCGTGGTGAGTACCACCGTGCGGCCTTCCGCGCTGATGGCCCGCAGGAGATCCCACAGGTTCCGTCTGGCCTGCGGGTCCAGCGCCCCGGTCGGCTCGTCCAGGAACAGCACCTCAGGCCCGTGCACGAGCGCGCAGGCGATGGACAGCCGCTGCGCCTGGCCGCCGGACAGCTTCTCGGTGCGGGTGGCCGCTTTGTCCGTCAGGCCGACTGTTTCGATCATCTCGTCGGCTCGCCCCGCCGGAACGCCGTAGAGCGCGGCGAACGTGCGCAGCTGCTCACGGACAGTGAGGTGCTCGAAGAACGATGACGCCTGGAGCTGGACACCGATCCGGGGCAGCAGTGCCGGATTGCGTGGCCAGGGTGCCATGTCGAGCACGCTGACCTGGCCCCCATCCGGCTGGCGCAGGCCCTCGATGATTTCCAGGGTGGTGGTCTTGCCCGCCCCGTTGGGCCCGAGGATCCCGAAGAACTCCCCTTGACCGACCTCGAATGTCACCCCGTCGACCGCGCGCAGGTCCCCGTAGGACTTCCGGAGGTCCAGTACCGCAATCGTCGCTGGCACGCTCGAAACCATAACATCGCGTCAAGGAACAGCCGAGTTCCCGACAACGCGTGTTCTGGCCCTTCCGTCTCCGGTGACCGGATCCGCGGCGGGCGGTCAGCCTGTCTTCCGCGAGCGGCGCCGGGCCAGCTCGTCGGCGGCCGCACCGGCGCCGGTGAGCCCGCCACTGCCCGCTGCGTGATCTGTCTCCTGCTCAGAGCCATCAGCGCGCTCACCGGGCAACTCCGCGAGGGTGCCGTCAACCTCCTGCCAGATGCGGCCGAGCGCGATGCCGAACACGCCCTGACCCCCCTGGAGCAGGTCCACGACCTCGTCTGGGGAGGTGCACTCGTACACGCTGACCCCGTCGCTCATCAGGGTCACCCGGGCGAGATCGTCCGTGCCCCGGTCGCGCAGGTGGTTCACGGCGGCGCGGATCTGCTGCAGCGAGATGCCGGTATCGAGGAGGCGCTTGACCACCTTGAGCACGAGAATGTCCCGGAAGCCGTACAGGCGCATCGAACCCGATCCGCTCGCCGCCCGGACGCTGGGCTGTACCAGCCCGGTCCGCGCCCAGTAGTCGAGCTGGCGGTAGGTGATCCCGGCCGCCGCGCACGCGGTGGGACCGCGGTAGCCGACTCCCTCCGGCCGCGCGGTGAGATCCTCCCCGAAGAGGAGTCCCTGCTCGCCGGCGTGCTGGATCGCCGCGCCGCGAACGCCCGACGTCCCGCTCTCGCCTTTGGATACCGCCACGCCTGCCTCCGCCCCGGGAACTGACCACCCTGGGTACTCGTTTCGCACGTTAGGCCGACAGTGGTGACTACGTCAACGATCGCACACGGCGCGTCGCCGACCGGCTATGGCCGCATGATCAGACTGTGCTGCCCCGGGGGCAACCCCCGGACCCCCGGGCCGAACCAGCCCGGGTAATCACGTAGCACGGCCACTGTGCTGTCCCGGGGGCAACCCCCGGACCCCCGGGCCGAACCAGCCCGTTGATCACGTAGCGCGGCCGCTGTGCTGTCCCGGGGGGCAACCCCCGGACCCCCGGGCCGAACCAGCCCGGGTAATCACGTAGCGCGACCGAAGTCTTCTGGGGTGATCGTGTCGAGGAACTCGCGGAATTTCTCGACTTCATCTTCCTGCTCGTCCGGGATCGCGACCCCTGCCTCGTCCAGGACTTCGTCGCTGGCGAAGATGGCCGCACCGGTCCGCAGCGCCAGCGCGATGGAGTCCGATGGCCTCGCGCTGACCTCCTTGCCGTTGGAGAAGATGAGATCGGCGAAGAAGATCCCGTCCCGGAGGGCCGTGATGTTCACGGTCTTCAGCTGAACGTCCATCGCCTCGAGCACGTCGCGGAAGAGGTCATGGGTGAGCGGCCGGGCAGGAACCATGCCCTGCTGCGCGAATGCGATTGCGGTCGCCTCCACCGGGCCGATCCATATCGGCAGGTACCTGTCCCCCTGCGTCTCCTTCAGCAGGACGATGGGCTGGTTCGTGGGCATCTCGACCCGGACGCCGACGACCTCCATCTTCCTCACGGCGGCTCCGTCCTCCCGTGCGGCTGAGGGAGTGCCTCAGTCATGAACCTGCTTCAGGCGCTTCCTTGTCAACGTACACCCCGCTGTGGGGAGCACCATGCTCACGCCCCGGCCCTCCCCACTCCTTGTTCGCCGAAACGGACCTCGCCCCGGCGGCTGTCGGCCCGGCCCGCATCAGCCCGGTCCGGCTCCGCGAAACCAGTCTCCGCGAATCCGGTCATGCCGGTCTCGGCCAAGCCGGCCTCGGCCAGCGCCGCCCCGACCAGCGCGGCGTGCAGTTGCAACGACAGGGCCGCGATCTCGCGTGCCATCTGACCAGCCCTGTCCCGCGACCCGGCACTGCGCTGCTGCAGCATGGGCGCCACCACCTGTTCGATCAATGCGGTCTCCCGCTCCGCCGAGGCACGGAGGACCCGCAGGTGCCGGGGCTGGACCCCGTACCGGTCGAGGGCAACGATCATCCGGGCCGCGTTCACGGCGTCCGGCCCGTACTGCCGACCTGACCTGCGGACGAGGCCGTAGTCTTCGAGTTCTGTCAGGTACTTGTCGTCGATGCCGACGGTATCGAGCAATTCCCGCCGGCTCAGCAGCGTGCGGCCCGGCGCCCTGGCCGGCTCGCTGGCCAGGCCGCCGGGCCCTGGGCGCTCCTTGGCGTCGAGCTGGTCCTTGATCACTCTCAGCGGCAGGTACTGATCGCGCTGGGCAGTGAGGATGAAGCGGAGCCGTTCAACGTCCCCGGGCCCGAATTGGCGGTAATTGGACGGCGAGCGTGGTGGCTGGATCAGGCCCTCGGACTCGAGGAAGCGGATCTTCGACACGCTGATGTCAGGGAACTCGTCGTGTAGTTGCGCGAGCACCTCGCCGATGCCGAAGTATGCCCGGGCGCCCTGAGCGCTCATGTTGTGCTGCCTTTGCGCCTCCGGGGCGCCTTTGGCGCGCTCACGCGCCGACCTGCGCGCCTCCGCCACCGCGCTCGGCCTGCGAACGACGGTCGGTGAGGAACACGAGGCGGAACTTGCCCACCTGGACCTCATCCCCGCCGCTGAGCGCCGCTTCCTCGATCCGTTCCCGGTTGACGTACGTACCGTTCAGGCTGCCCACGTCGCGGACGGTGAAGCGATCCCCGTGCCGGTAAAACTCGGCGTGCCGCCGGGAAACGGTCACGTCATCGAGGAAGATGTCGCTCTCCGGATGACGGCCGGCTGTGGTCAGATCGCTGTCGAGCAGGAACCGGCTGCCGGCGTTCGGCCCGCGCTTGACCACGAGCAGCGCGGTCCCGACTGGCAGTGTCTCGGGAGCCGAGGATTCAGCGAGGGACTCATCCACGTATTCGGCTTCGCCGAGGTCCGCCCCGCCGAGGGAGATCGTGGACGTCGTCTCACCGGGATGCTCGCCACCCATCCGGGCCAGCATTGTGCCGCAGTATGAGCAGAACCGGGCACCGTCGGGGTTGGCCTGCCCGCAACGAGTGCAGTAGACGCTCGGCATGTATGGGCCCAGCCTCTCCTCCGCTGGCCATGGGCTCGGGGGTGGAACCACATCCGAGGGGCTGGCCCGTGGCGTGAATTCTTCTCTTCGCCCCCACGCTACCTGGGCTACGGGCGACCGGTCTATGCGCCACGCACGGCGGCCAGCCGGGGTGAACCGCGCGCTCCAGCCCCGGCGACGCCCGGCGCCGCCCGGGGATGGCTCTGCCCCCCGTGAGCCCGGGGAGTTATCCCGCCGCCTCCGCCACATCTGGTCGCACCTCCGCCGCATGCCCGCTACGATGTCCCGGATTCTCTCACGCATCGCCATGCCGGTGCGCGGTGCTCGCCAGGTCGGGCCAACCAAGCGCAGGGTCGCGCGCCGTCAGCCGCCCGCCCGCTCGGCGACTGCGGCCCATTCGTCCAGCAATGCCTGGGCCGCGTCAGCATCCGTTCCCTCCGCCCACAGATGCGTCACGGCGTCGGCCGGATCGGGCAGGACGAGGACCCAGCCGCCGTCCGGCTCGATGATCCGGACGCCGTCGGTGGTGTCTACCTCCCGGTGCCCGGCGGCCTCGACCACCGTCCGCATGACGCTTCCTTTAGCCGCCCAGGGGGTGGGCATGGAGCGCTTGAGCAGGTGCGCAGTGGGAATCCGGGCATCGATCTGGCTGAGCGTCAGCCTGGTCCGCGCGACCAGCCCGAGCAACCGGGCGAAGACAGCGATGCCGTCCACCGTGCGGCTGAATTCGGGCACCACGAATCCGCCCCGGCCGTCCGCACCGAAGATCACATCGTCGGCTGTGGTGGCCTCGGTCAGGCCGTGCGGTGACGTGGGCGTCCAGTCGACCTGGACACCATGGAACCGGCAGACCTGCTCGGCGACCCGGGTGGTCGTCACCGGAAGCGCGACCCGTCCCGTCCGCCGCTCCGCGGCGATCAGGTCGAGCACCACGAGCAGCGCCCGGTCGTCATTGACCATCGCGCCCCTGTCGTCCACGAGCAGGATCCGCTCGCCGACCTGGTCGAACCGGACACCGAAGTCAGCCCGGGAGGACGCCACCAACTCGGAGAGACGCTGCATGCCGGCCCGGAGCTGCGCCAGGCTCTGCGTAGGTGACCCCTCGTCGAGCCCGTTGTTGACGGTGAGCACCTCCACGCCGATCCGGCCCAGCAGGGCGGGCATCACCAGCGATGCGGTGCCGCCAGCGCAGTCGACCACGACTTTCAGGCCTGCCTCGCGCACGCCTTTCAGGTTCACCGAGCGGACCAGCTCTTGGGCGTAGGCCTCCACGACACGGGGCGGGTAGGACAGTTCGGCGATCTCGCCGGGAAAGGCGCGCCGGAATTCCTGCCGGGAGACGATCCGCTCAAGCCTGCGGGCAGCAGCCTGGGAGAGGTCGGCGCCGCGCTCGTCGAGGAAGATGATGTCAATGGACTGCGGGTCGCCGGGCGTGGTCCGCAGTGCGATGCCGCCGCCGCAGGTGGACCGGGCCGTCTCGAACCTGGCCACCGGGAGGGGCTGGGCCTCCAGGTCGACCACGTTGATGGCGCTGGCGTTGAGCGCGCTGTGCACGGCCCGCTTGAACGCCCGCGCGGCACGCGAGACATCACGCGATGTGGTGACGACCGCCCCTTTCTTCAGGGTGGTGGCGTACGCGCTCGCCAGCCGGACGCAGAGTTCCGGGGTTATCTCGACGTTGACCAGGCCGGACACACCGCGCGGCCCGAACAGGGTGCGCTGGCCGCGGGATTCCCAGATGACGCTGTTGTTCACCACCGCGCCGGCCTCGATGGTCTTGAAGGGGTAGACCTTCACCCCGGCGGAGAGGTAGGCCTCGGCCTCGATCACGCACTCGTCCCCCACGACGGCGGACTCCTCGATCCGGGCCGCGCTCATCACGTCGGTGTTCTTGCCGATCACGCAGCCGCGCAGGGTGACACCCTGGCCGATGTAGACGTTGTTGTGCACCACGGCGCGGTGCAGGAACGCCCCTTCCTTGATCACCACGTTGCTGCCGACAACAGTGAACTCACGCAGCTGCGCGCCGGCCTCGATCTTCGCGTAGTCGCCGATGCAGAGCGGCCCGGACAGCAGTGCCTCTGGATCCACCTCGGCGCCCTCAGCCACCCAGACACCTGGTGATACCTCGAAGCCGTCGATCTCCGCATCCACCCGGCCGGACAGCACATCGGCCTGAGCCTTCAGGTAGCTTTCATGGGTGCCGACGTCCTCCCAGTAGCCGTCCGCGACCCAGCCGAAGACCGGTGCCCCGGCCTCCAGCAACTGCGGGAAGACATCGCCGGACCAGTCCACCGACTCCCCGGCCGGCACCTTCGCGAGCACCTCGGGTTCCATCACGTAAATGCCGGTGTTGACGGTGTCCGAGAACACCTGGCCCCAGGTGGGCTTCTCAAGGAAACGCTGGATCCGGCCGTCGTCGCCAGCGATGACGATCCCGAACTCCAGGGGATTCGGCACCCGCGTGAGGGCCACCGTGACCAGCGCGCCATTCTCCTTGTGCGCCTGCACCAGGGCGGAGAGGTCAATATCGGTCAGCGCGTCCCCCGAGATGACCAGGAACGGCGTGTCGCGCAGGGCGTCCTCCGCGTTCTTGACGCTGCCCGCGGTGCCCAGCGGTGTCTCCTCGGTGGCGTACTGCAGGCTCATGCCCACGTCCTCGCCGTCGCCGAAGTAGTTGCGCACCAGTGAGGCCAGGAACTGGACCGTGACCACAGTCTCCGCGAATCCGTGCCGCTTGAGCAGCCGCAGAACGTGCTCCATGATGGGCCTGTTGGCCACGGGGAGCAGCGGCTTGGGCTGATTGGCGGTCATCGGGCGCAGCCGGGTCCCCTCCCCGCCTGCCATGACCACGGCCTTCACCGGTGATGACTCTCCCTTCGCGCGCTCGTCGTCACATTGCTTCCATCATCGCGGGCCCGCTGCGGGCGGGCTATCGCCGGGTCGGCCACTGCCATCGGCCGGATCCGCTATTGCCTCTGCCCGCACCCGTGAGATCAAACTGCGGGCCTGGGCCAGATAGAGGCCCGCCGCCCACCAGTAGAGGACAGAGCCCCAGATCGCGAAGGCCCAGCCGACAATCCTGGCCACCTGGGCCGGCGTGCCTGCGTGCGCACCGAGGAAGAGCAGCGGGAACGCGTACAGCAGGCAGGCCGTGGCGGCCTTACCGAGGAAACTCACCTGAAGCGGCGGGTAGCCATAGCGCCGCAGCACGAGCAGCGCCACCCCCAGCACCAGTTCGCGCGCCACCAGCAGCCCCACCAGCCACCAGGGGATGATGGCGCGCACCGCCAGGCCGACGATGGTGGCGGCGATGTAGAGCCGGTCGGCGGCAGGATCGAGCACCTGCCCGAGACTGCTCTGCTGGTTCCATGCGCGGGCTATCTTGCCGTCCAGCCAGTCGGAGAATGCCGCCGCGATAAGGAGGCCGACAGCCCAGCCGTCAGCCTTGGGCCCGAGTACCAGCCAGAGGAAGACCGGTACGCCGAGCAGACGGGCCAGGCTTATTCCGTTGGGGACGGTCCAGATCCGGGCCTGGCTGGCCATCTCGTCGCGGGCCGCGATGGCACCGGCCTTCGGCGCCTGTCCGGCCGCCGCAGCCTCCGCCCGGGCCGCCTCTCCGGTGGCGCCCTGGCCGGTGGTGCCTCCGTCCATGGTGCGGTCCCCTCGATCGTGGTTCACGCCCGAGGCCGACCCTACCCGCCGGGTTCGCACGCGGGCTAAACGGGCGGTACGCCCCGTGGTCGCTGAGGCGTCGAACAGAAGGCGACTACCGCCGCGATCGTCCGGCACCCGGCAGGCTGCCCCGCGGAGACCGGCTGACCAGTAGCGTGCCAGTCATGCCCACCCAGCACCCGGTGCGCACCAGCCGGGCCGCACCGGGGAATGCGGAAGAATGCACATCCCCGCATTGATTATTATTAAGGGCGAGGAAGCCGGGAATATAAAAAAGCGGCTAGATTATAACATGGGAGAGGCTAATTGTCGAACAGAGAAATGGCACAGGAGCAGGAATACGTTTCCATGCTCTATGGCCGGCTCGACAGCATCCGGGAGCGAGCCTCGACCCGGCTGGCCAGGGTGATGAAGGAGACAGGCGGGACCCATCAGGCCCGGTCGGAGCGTGACGCGCTGACCGGCATGTATTTTCGCCAGATCGCCCAATTCGATGCGGCGGAGAACGGGCTGTGCTTCGGGCGGCTCGATTTCGACGGCGGCGAAGCGCACCACATCGGGCGGATCGGCATCCGGGATGAGTCCGCTGACTACGAGCCGCTGCTGATGGACTGGCGCGCTCCCGCCGCCCGCCCTTTCTATCTCGCCACGGCCGCCTCGCCCGACGGAGTGCGGCGCCGCCGGTACATCAAAACCAGGCAGCGGACGGTGATCAGCCTGGACGACGAGGTGCTGGACCTGGCGACCGCCGACCCCGGGCAGCACCAGGGACTGACCGGCGAGGCCGCGCTGCTGGCGGCGGTCACCGCGGGCCGTACCGGCCGGATGAGCGACATCGTCGAGACCATCCAGGCCGAGCAGGACGCGATCATCCGCTCCAGCCTCAGCGGCGTGCTGGTCGTGCAGGGTGGCCCTGGCACCGGCAAGACCGCGGTCGCGCTGCACCGCGCCGCCTTCCTCCTGTACACGCACCGGGACCAGCTCTCCAAGCGTGGCGTGCTGGTAATCGGCCCGAACAGCACGTTCCTGCGCTACATCGGGCAGGTGCTGCCCTCACTGGGCGAGACCGGTGTGCTGATGTCCACCATTGGCGACCTCTTCCCGGGAATCAGCGCGCGCCGGGCGGAGCCCGCGGCGGCCGCGGAGGTCAAGGGCAGGCTCGCGATGGCTGGCGTGATGGCCGCGGCCGTCGCCGACCGCCAGGCGGTGCCACCCACCGCACTGGAGGTCGTCGTGGACCGGGAGACCCTGCGGCTTGACCGGCGGACCTGCGCTGCCGCTCGGACCCGGGCCCGGCGATCCCGCCGGCCGCACAATGCCGCCCGGCCGATCTTCGCCCGGGAGATCATCGACGCGCTCACCCAGCAACTGGCCCGCCGGCTCGGCGCGAGCGTGCTCGACGAAGAGAACCTGCTCGGCCCCGAGGAAATCGGGGACCTGCGCCGGGAAGTCGCCACGGATCCGGGGGTCCGGGCGGTGCTGGCGGAACTCTGGCCGGTGCTGACCCCGCAGCAGCTGCTGCATGACCTGTTCGCGTCCGACGAGCGGCTGGCCGCCGCGGCACCCGGCCTGAGCAGCGCGGAACGGCGCCTGCTGCGGCGCGACCCGGGCGGCGGGTGGACCCCCGCCGATGTGCCGCTGCTTGACGAGGCGGCCGAGTTGCTCGGCGAGGATGACCGGGCCGCGCGCGCGGCCCAGGAACGGGACCGGCAGGCCCGCGTCGCTTATGCGCAGGGGGTGCTGGACATCCTCGCCCGGGACGTGACCGACGACCCTGATCCGGAGATCCTGACCGGCTACGACATGATCGACGCGACCAGGCTGGCGGAGCGGAACTACGACGAGGCCTCGCTGACCGCCGCGGAGCGCGCGGCGGCCGACCGGACGTGGGCGTTCGGGCACATCATCGTGGACGAGGCGCAGGAACTCTCCGAGATGGCCTGGCGGATGCTGATGCGCCGCTGCCCGGCCCGGTCGATGACCCTGGTCGGGGATGTCGCCCAGACCGGTGACCTGGCCGGCACGTCGTCCTGGCAGCGGGTCCTCGGGCCGCACATGGACGACAGGTGGCGGCTGGAGCGGCTGACCATCAACTACCGGGCGCCGGCCGAGATCATGGCGGTCGCCGCCGATGTGCTGGCGGGAATCAACCCCGCGCTGGAACCGCCGCGCTCGGTGCGCGAGACCGGCATCGAGCCGTGGCAGGAGCAAGTGCCGCCGGCGGAGCTGCCCGGCCGGCTGGCGGCCCTGGTGGCCAGCGAGGCGGCCGCGATGAGCGACGGGCGGCTGGCCGTGATCGTGCCCGCGAGCCGCCTCGGTGAGCTGGGTCAGGCCGTGCGGGACGTGGTGCCCGGCGCCGCTGTCGGCGAGGATCCCGAGCTCACCAGCCCGGTCGTGGTGCTCAGCGTCTCCCAGGCCAAGGGCCTCGAGTTCGACACGGTGCTCGTCGCCGACCCGGACCGGATCCTGGCCGATTCCCCCCGCGGCGGGGGTGACCTTTACGTGGCCCTGACGCGCGCCACCCAGCGGCTGGGCGTCGTGCACGGCGGCCAGCTTCCGTCCGTCCTGGCCCGGCTGCGCCCTCGTGCCGCGGGCAGCACCCGCAAGGCGGAACACAACGGGACAAAGCCCCTCATAGCGTCTCACGATCCCGGGGATGGTGAATGACCTCGCCCGGAGCGGGTAGTGGGGCCAGATCTGACGGAACACGACGAGTGGAGGAGACACCCGATGCTGACACTCACCGACAGCGCCGTCACGGCGATTCGAACCCTCACCTCTCAGCCGGAACTGCCCGAGGACACCGGCCTGCGCATCATGGCGGAGGATGCGGCCGCTCCGGCGTTCCAGGTGACGCTGGCCGAGACCCCGGGTGCCGGGGACCAGGTGATCGAGGCCGACGGCGCCCGGGTCTTCCTGGAGGCCAACGCGGCGGTGGCGCTCGACGACAAGGCACTCGACGCCCAGATCGACGATGAGGGGACGGTGGCCTTCACCGTAGCCCAGCAGAGGTCCTGACCCCGTGCCGCTGACCCCGTGCCCGCCGCCGCGGTAACCCCGGGGCGGCGGGCAGGTCAGGTCTTACGCCCTACCGCGGCGTAGGCGCCCACATCCGAGGCGGCCGGGCGGGGCTGGGGCTCGCCCTCGGCGCGCCACTCGGTCATCAGCCCGATGCCGGGTGGCACTAGTTCCAGCCCAGTGAAGAACCGGGCGAACTCATCCCGGGTGCGGTACTGGAACGGTATCCCGGCCCGGCCGTAGGCCTTGGCGGTGCCCGTCGTGCCCGGCTGATAGAAGTCGGTGGTGGGCTGCTGAAGGGCCAGATAGCTGCCGGCCGGCAGGGCCGCCAGCAGCCGGCCCACCAGCCGGTGGGGCTCGGCCTGATCGGGGATGAAGTGGAGGATCCCGAACAACATCAGCGCCACCGGCTGGGACAGGTCCAGGGTCTGCTGGAGGCGCGGGTCGCCCAGGATCTTGTCCGGGTCCCGCAGGTCCGCTTCGATGTACGCGGTCGCGCCCTGTTCGGTGCCGATCAGGAGAGCACGGGCGTGGGCCAGGACGATGGGGTCGTTGTCAACGTAGACAACCCGCGCCTCGGAGGCGATCTCCTGGGCGACTTCATGCACGTTCGGGCTGGTCGGCAGGCCGGTGCCAATATCGAGGAACTGCCGGACGCCCAGCTCGCGGGCCAGGACGGCGACCACCCGGCGCATGAGCGCACGGTTTTCCCGCATCGCGGTGGCCAGATGCGGGTTGGCCGCCATGGCCGCCTGGGCCGCGTCCCGGTCGGCGGCAAAATTGTCCTTGCCGCCGAGGACGTAGTCGTAGATCCGGGCCGGATGCGCGACGCTGACGTCAATGTCCGCTGGGTCCGCCCGGCTCGGCGAGATGCCGGGGAACCACGAGTCAGCCATGGTCGCCTCCTGCCATTCGCCCTAATTGCCAGTCAGCCTATCCGTCCAGCGGATCGGATCCCCCACTCCGTCCATTGCGCCGTCCTTTACGGGGCCTGCCACAGGGTCGCGACGCCCTGGCCCACGCCGATGCACATGCTGGCCGCGGCCCGGCCGGCGCGGCGCTTCCGGAACTCGTGCAGCAGAGTGGTCGTGATCCTCGCACCGGAGCAGCCGAGCGGGTGCCCGATCGCGATGGCCCCCCCGTTGACATTCACCCGGTCGGCATCGAGCTTGAGCTCGTCCGCCACCGCCACCGCCTGCGCCGCGAAGGCCTCGTTGATTTCGATCAGGTCAAGGCTGTCCAGCTGCCAGCCCGTCCGGCCGAGCACCTTGCCCATGGCTGGGACGGGACCAATGCCCATGTAGTCGGGATGAACTCCAGCCGCCGCCGTGCCGATGTACCTGGCCAGCGGCGCCGCTTCCGTTGCGGAAAGAATCTTTTCCGCAACGAGGATCAGCCCGGCCGCGCCGTCGTTGAGTGGCGAGGAGTTCCCGCCGGTCACCGTGCCTCCCGCCCGGAAGGCCGGCCGCTTGGCCGCCAGGTCGGCCAGGGTCAGCTCCGGCCGGATTCCCTCGTCCTGGCTGAACTCACCACCGGGGGTGGACACCGGAATGATCTCATCCGCGAACCGCCCGGCGGCCTGGGCGGCGGCCGCGCGCTGGTGGCTGCGCAGCGCGAACTCATCCTGGCGCTCGCGGCTGACGCCGTAGCGTTCCGCGACATTCTCCGCGGTCTCGCCCAGGGTGATCGGCGGGTACAGCTCCTGCATCCGGGGACTCACCAGCCGCCAGCCGAGCCTGGTGTCGGCGACCCCGGTCTCGCGGGGGAACGGCTCGGCCGCGCGGGGCAGCACGAACGGTGCCCGGGTCATCGATTCCACGCCGCCCGCCAGGACGATGTCCGCCTCGCCGGACGCGATGGCCCGCGCGGCACTGGCGATCGCCTCCATCCCGGACCCGCAGAGCCGGTTCACGGTCGCGCCGGGAACCTCCACGGGGAGGCCGGCCAGCAGCACGCCCATCCGCGCCACGTTCCTGTTGTCCTCGCCGGCCTGGTTGGCGGCCCCCCAGTAGACGTCGTCAATCCGGGCTGGGTCCAGCCACGGGCTGCGAGCGAGCAGCGCGCGGAGCACGTCAGCAGTGAGATGGTCGGGCCGGGCGGCCGACAGCGCCCCCTTGATCTTCCCGACCGGGGTCCGGCACGCGTCCACCGCGAAAACCGCCGTCATATCCGCCTCCGTGCCCCTGCACCGCTACCTGGGATGAGATTACCCGGAGCCCTCATCGCGCCCCTCAGGGCAACGGGGAACCAGTAGCGATGGCCGGCCAGGTGCGGTCGTCCCATCCGGCGCGGACCGTAAGCCGGGTGATCCCGGTGTCCCCCGCGAGGGCACTCGCCGCCCGGTAGCCCGCCGGGGCCGTGACCGAGTCGACCGAGCAGCCGTGCACCAGGGCGCCTGCGGGACCGCTGACCACCGGAAAACAGTCGAGCCCGTGGGCAATGCCCTCCCCGGTGCACTTGAGTACCGCCTCGGCCCGTACCCACCAGCGGATGATCGCCTCGTGCCGTTCCGGCTCGGGCAGCGCCGCCATCGCGGCCGCGTCAGACGGGTGCATCGCCGACGTCATCGAGCACATGCACCCCCGCGGTTCCTGCTCCACGTCCACGCCGACCGGCTGGCTGGCGATCGCCACCAGCACGGCATTGCCGCTGTGGGCCAGCGAGAAATGCGGGCCGCCTGCGCCGGGCAGCGCTGGCCGGCCGTCCGGGCCGCCGCATTGCGGGCACGGCACCCGGCGCACCACCAGCTCGGCGGGCGGGATGCCAACGTAGCCGGACAGCACGCGGCGCAGCAGCACATGCGCGGCTTGATACCGGTGCCGGTCGGCGGCGAAGGCGAACGCGGCGGCCTTGGCCCGCTCGGCCTGGTCGAGTTCGGCCAGGTCAGCCTGGCCGGGGCGGATCGGGCGGATGTCGAACCACCACAGGTCCGCGCACCCAGGCGGCGGGACGGCCGGCATCAGCCCGCCCCGCCATCGCCGGCCACCTGCTCGCCGATGAAGGCGGCCAGGGTGCCCAGCGTCGCCAGCGCGTCGAGGTTGAGGTCCTCTCCCGCCACATCAACGCCGAACCGCCGGCGGATCTCGCGCAGCAGGAGGGTACCGGTGAGCGAGTCGAGCGCGGCACCCTGGCCGAAGAGTGGCATCTCCGCAGGTATGCCCAGCATCTCCGGCCGCCTGGTGACCTCGGCCAGGATCTCGCGCACCTCATCGGCGATCATGGCTCACCCGGCCCGCTGACCCAGTCGGGGAGCACCGGCAGTGGTCCGCCGAGGTCCAGGCTGAACACCGCTCGGCCGGCGATCCCGGCCGGACCGGGCGGCTGGCCGCCGGCGGCCCGGAATCCGGCGCCGGCCAGCGCGAGCCGCAGTGGCACGTTCCGGTCGTTGAGGGCGCAGGGGATCTGCAGGAGGGGGGCGCCCTGCCGGGCCGCTGACCGGGCGAGCCAGGCCAGCAGGGCCTCGATGACGCCACGGCCCATGGCCCGGCACGACATCATCAGCAGGCGTACCGCCCACGGGCCCGCACCGTACCCGGTCACGCAGCCGCCCACGAGGCCGTCGTCCCCGAACGTGTCCCGCAGCCGCACCGTCAGCACGCCGTGAGCCGTCGAGGAGATCAGCGACCGGAATGCTTCCTCCGTCATGCCTTCACCAGCCGAGTTGAACTGGCTGGTCCGCTCGGACAGCTCATGCAGCCTGGGCGCGTCCGCCGCGGCCGCCGCGGCGACGGTGACGACCGTGCCGCAGGACCGCAGGAACTCCTCCCTTGATCCGCCGAACGACCGCTCCGCCGCCAGCCTGCGACGGCGCTGGGCGTACATCGCGCCGCGGCGGCGCGCTTCCGCGGTGACCACGGACGGGCTGAACTCCGGCCAGCCCACGGCATCGGCCACGTCCTCGGGGGAGAGCACGAGAACCGGCGGCAGGGCGAAGGCCACCTCGGCCCGCTCATAGGGGTCGTCATCCACGAAGGCCAGCGCGCCAGCGGCGATGTTCAGTTCATCGGCGATCCGCGCGACCGCGTCCGACTTGTGGCCCCACCCGCACTCGGTGGCGACGAACTCGCAGCCGGTGACCCGGGCGGCGTGCTCGGCCGCGGCGGGCGGGTTGCGGCTCGCGATGGCGTGCACGATGCCCCGCGCGGCCAGCTCCCTGAGCATCGCGGCCATGCCCGGGGCCGCCGGGGGCGGCTGCCCACCCGACTCCAGGTAGACGCCGGACAGCAGGGTGTTGTCGATGTCCCAGATCACGCACTTGACGGTGCCGGTCTTGACCGCACCCGTCGTGGCGGTGCCCGTCATGACGGTGTCCCCGGGGCGCGCTTTTCCATGGTGATGTGGGTGGCCTCGAAACCGAACTGACGGTACACGGCGCGCATGCCGAGGTTCCTGGCGTGGACCTTGCCGGTCAGCGCCGTGAACCCAGCTCGGTCGGCCGCGGCCAGCACCGCCGACATGAGCAGCTCCGCGACCCGCGCCCGGTCCGGGATGTCGGCCACGGCGAGCGACCGGAAGTTGCCGTACCTGGCCCCGGTCAGGGAGTTTGTCCGGCCCGACAGCCAGGCCCAGCCGACCGCCACGTCGGGCGTGTCCCGGGCCGCGGCCACCAGCGTGGTCTCCCCCGGCTTGCCCAGCGCGGCGGACACCCGCTTGCGGTGCAGAGCGGGATCGGCGATGGCGTCGTCGCCGAACGAGACCCGCGCGATCTCAATCTCGAATCCAGCCAGCGCCGCGAGGTCGCTCTCCGCCGCCGGGCGGATCAGGTAGCCAGCTTCGGCGGGGCGGGCCGCACCGGGGGATGTCATCTCTGGACCAGCGCCATCGGGCGGAACACGGTCCCGGCGCACTCCGGGCAGCCCGACGCCTTCAGCTCGCTGATCCGCGGCCAGGTAGCGCCCGGCCCGACCGCGTGCACCGCCGCGCACCCGGCGCAGCGGTACGGCCTGGTGGCGGCGGTGCGCATGTCGGCTGTGTAGAGCGGGCCTGGGTAGTCACCGGTGACCGCCGGCCGGGTCACGGCCGTGCTGCGCAGGTGGAACAGGTTCGACGTGCCGGCCAGGATGCCCGCCCCGAGGTACTCGTTGAAACCGGGCAGCAGTGCGCGCACCGTCAGGCCCATGGCGGCGATCAGTGCCTGTGTCCGCAGCGTTTCCTCCGGGCGGCGCGCCCCGAACGAGAAGAACACGTGCTGTCCCGCGTCCGGCGTCAGCGCGGATACCGCACGGGACAGGAAGAGCTCCGCACCGGCCACGGTGTACGGCGGGTCGGTGCAGGCCACGTCGAACGCGCCGACGAGCCCGGGTGGCAGCGGGGCCCGCAGGTCATGCTGGGCGAGTTCCACCTCGGCGCCGATGTCGGCCAGCTGGGCGCCGATGAACGCGAGCACGTCCGGGTCGGAGTCCACCACGGTGAGCCGCCTGATCCGGGCGCGCCCGCCGGGCTGGCCGGCCGGGCCAGGCAGCGCCGCGAACGCGCCCAGCGCCACCGAGGTCAGGTCGTCGTCCCCGATAACGATGATCCGCTTACCGTCCAGCGCCCCGGCGTCGTGCATGCGCAAGACGCGGCGGATCTTCGTGGCCACCGTGCAGTGCGTCTGGTCGAGCTCGGGTTTGGCGTCGGGGGCCGCCGCCGACAGCCGGCCCAGCTCGGCCTCCAGCGACGCGACCGCGTCGGGGATGACCGTGCCGCGGCCCGCGCAGTGCGGGCACTGCCCGGAGATGTGCGCCAGTCCAGCACCGAGAGCGGTCCGGCCCTCCGGCGTCAGCCGCACGGGCCTGCCCCGGTCCACGACCCCGCGTTTGCGCAACTCGTTGCAGACGGCCGTGACGAGCGGCACAGGCAGCTCGGCGGCCCGGCTCACGTCGCGGGCCGCCACCGGCTCGCCGCGGGTAATGGCGCGGAGGACGTCCCGGACCCCCGACTCCCCCTCGGCCAGCCCGACGGCCGAGGCAACCTCGGCGACGACTGCGTCAACATCCATGCGCTCAGGCTCTCCGTGCCGCCGCAGCTGGGCCAGTCCGGCCGGCGGCAAGTAGGGTATCCTCCCACATCATGCCGGGCAAGGGAGCACCAAGCGCGCAGGCGGAGTCGTGGCAGCCGCAAGCGCAGCCGCCGAAGGTGCTGTACGTGCTCGACGCGGCCCTCACCCCGCTCTCCCCCGTCGCTGACATCGCCCAGCTCACTGCCTACGCCACGGCCGCCGTCCAGGCCGGCCACGGCAACGTGCTCGACGCCAGCCACGTTATTTTTCCCAACGGCGCGATCACCCTGGTCCTCATCCTGGCCGAGTCGCATCTGAGCATCCACACCTGGCCCGAGGAAGACCTGATCGCCGTCGATCTTTTCAGTTGCGGATCGATCGACGGCCCGAAGGTCATCAGCGAACTGATCCGCCTGCTGCGGCTGGCGGACGTCTCGGTCCGCCAGCTAGCCAGGGGCGCCCAGGCCGACCGCGGCTGACGGCCGACCGCGGACAGGCGGCAGAGGTCCAAGGCATTAGATGACTGATTCCCGGAGACTGGCCGGCCGTGCCCGGCTTGTGGTACGCCGACGGCCGGTAGCGGGCAGTGCCGCATCCAGGTGCGGTCGGCCGTCAGTCAGGTAGGTGCCGACAGCGAGCCTGCCTCGGTCATGGCGAGCCCGGGAGCCTGCGGAATCCTCCGGGCACACGTCTCCGGCACCCGGAGGGTCGCCCCCCAGCCGCCTGGCCGAAGATCACCACACTCCGGATAGTTTTTTAGAGCATGTTTTCGCCATTTTGTCAGTGGCCGGCACTACAATCGAAATAGCCCCGCCACCCAGCTCAGGGAAGGGAGTAGCCGGATGCCAGTCCTGCCAGATCCCGGCCCCCGCCCCTCCCCGCACGGCGTGCCCGACGGCCACGGCGTCTTACTGCCCGGGCTGGTCGGGGCAGGGTTCTGGGACCGCAGCGACTGCTCCGGTGCGGGGTTCGCGTCCGGTGGTGCCGCTGACACGATGGCGCCGGGCCCGGTGCTGGCCTGCCTCGCCGGTGATCGCTGGCAGGCGGGACTGGACAGCCTGACTGACGACGAGCTGATCGGCGCACTGCGCGCGGCGCGGCGGGTGGGCTCGTGGGTGGCGGCGATGGAACTGGCCATGGTCAGTGACCTGGCCGCCCGCCGCGACGCCCGGGCCGAAGCCGAAAACGATCACCGGTACGGCGAGCACACCGATGACGAGATCGCCGCCGCGCTGACGATGACCCGGTCGTCGGCGGTCACCCTGCTGGACTTGGCCGTGGACGTGCGGCGGCTGCCGCTGACCGCCGCCGCGCTGGCTGCCGGGCAGATCGACCGGGCCCGCGCAGTGGTGATCGCTGATGAGGTCACCGGCCTGGACGACGCACACGCCGCCGCGGTGGAAGCCGCGATCATCGGCAAAGCGGCGGGCCAGACCGCCGGGCAGGTCCGCGCCGCGGCCCACCGGGCCGTCATCGCCGCTGACCCGGCCGCCGCCCGCAAGCGTAAAGAAGAAGCGCAGAAAGACGCGGCCGTGGAAGTGCGGCACGAGCCGGAAGGCACCCACACCCTGGCCGGCCGTCACCTGCCGGCCGCCGCCGTACTGGCCGCTGATAAGCGGATCAGTGCCCTGGCCCGCGACCTCAAGGCCGCCGGGGCGGAAGGGACGCTGCAGCAGCTGCGGGCCAGCGTGTTCCTCGCTGTCCTGTCCGGCCAGCCCCTCGCCTCCCTGCTGCCCCGCACCTGCGGCACCCACATCGGCAGCGACACCGGTTTCCCGCCGGATTCCCCCGACGGGGACTCCGGCAACGGAGCCGCCGACGTTCCTGGCACCGGAACTGCTGGCGGGCCCAGCGCGGCTCCCGCATCCCCGGATGGCACCGCCTCGCCTACACCGCCAGGCGGCGGGGCGTGGCCAGAAGGCGGGGCATGGCCAGAAGGCGGGGCGTGGCCGGGGCTGAGCGGGTCGGTGAACCTCACCCTGCCCCTGCTCACCTGGCTCGGCTGGTCCCAGTCTCCCGGTGACGTCCCCGGCTTCGGCCCCGTCGACGCCGACGACTCCCGGGCCCTCGCGGACCTCCTCGCCGCGAACCCCACCACGAAATGGTGCCTCACCCTCACCAATCCCGACGGCCAGCCCGCCGCCCACGGCTGCGCCCGCTCCGGCCCCAACGGCAAGTCCGGCAGAACGGGGCCGCCCGGCAGCACCGTTTCTCCCAGCAGCACTGTTTCTCCCAGGAGCACCGGACCGCCCAGGAGCACCGGACCGCCCGGCCGCACCGGACCGCCCGGCCGCACCGGACCGCCGGACCGCAGCCCGCCGGGAGCCAGAGAGTGGATCTCCTCCATCAAGATCACTCCCTTCGGCACCGGCCCCTGCACCCACCAGCGCGAATCCGCCGCCTACCGGCCACCGCCATCCCTCCAGCACCTGGCCAGAATCCGCCGCACCACATGCAGCCACCCCGGCTGCCGCCGCGCTGCCACTCGATGCGACCTCGACCACGCCATCCCGTACGGCCAAGGCGGCCGCACCTGCCCGTGCAACCTCCACCCGCTCTGCCGGCGGCATCACGCAGCCAAGCAAGCCCCAGGATGGGCCCTCGCCCTCGGCCCCACCGGCACCGCGACCTGGATCACCCCCGCAGGCCGCCGCTACACCACCACACCCACCAGCTACCCCAGCTAGCACACACTACGAGGCGCGGCTGGCCCGGACGCCCGTCAGCTAGGCACGGACAGCGAGAGGCCGAACTGGCCGTCGTCGTCGGTCCACCAGGAGCGCATGGCAAACCCGGCGGCGGCGAGTTCCGCCTCGATGCCGCCCCGGCGGAACTTGGCCGAGACCTCCGTCCGTATCTCCTCGCCCTCCGCGAACTCCACGGCCAGCCCGATGGCGGGCAGCGTCACCCGCTGATCCAGGATCGAGCGCAGCCGCATCTCGATCCATTCGGCGCCCGCGTCCCAGATCGCGACGTGGTCGAACGCGTCACGGTCGAAGTCGGCGCCGAGTTCGGCGTTGAGCACGGCCAGCACGTTCTTGTTGAAGGCGGCGGTCACCCCGGCCGGGTCGTCGTACGCGGCGATCAGGACGGCCGGGTCCTTCACCAGGTCCGTGCCGAGCAGCAGGGCATCCCCCTCGCTCAGCCCGGACCGCAGCCGGGCCAGGAACGCGACCCGCTCCGCGGGTAGCAGGTTGCCGATGGTGCTGCCCAGGAAGGCGACCAGGCGCGCCCCGTCGGCCGCCGGCAGCCCCAGATGCTCCTCAAAATCAGAAACCACCGCCACAACGGACAGACCTGGGTAACTCGCCAGCACCCGGTTCGCCGCCGAGATCAGGGCTGATTCGCTCACGTCCAGCGGGACATAGCTGCGCAGCGTTCCCGCGTCCCGCAGCGCGTCGAGCAGCAGGTGCGTCTTCTCCGACGAGCCGGAGCCCAGCTCGACCAGCGTGGCGGCACCGGTGGCGGCCGCGATCTCGCCCGACACCGCGCGCAGGATAGCCCGCTCGGCCCTGGTCGGGTAGTACTCGGGCAGCAGGGTGATCTTCTCGAACAGCTCGCTGCCCCGCTCGTCATAGAACCACTTGGGCGACAGCGTCTTCGGCGTGGCCGTCAGGCCGGCCAGCGCGTCTGCGCGCAGCGCCGACGCGAGGAAACCATCCGGCAGGCAGCGCTCGACTATGAGATCTGTCATGACTGGGGCTCCTTCATTAGTGCAGAATCCTTCCGTCGTCCGGCGCCGGACGAGGCCGCCAGCCGTTGGGATCAGCCAGCGGGCGGACGTCGACGGCTCCCGCGATGGCCGTCAGCACGGACCTTCCCGGCACCTCGATCCAGTCGTGCCCATCATCATCGGGTTCGGAGGCGACCACCGTCCGGCCTGCCGTCACGCTGTACGAGAGGGTGTCCCCCGCCGCCGTGGCCGCGATGATCTCGCCATCGGTGAGCAGGAAATTGAACCGCCCGGTCACTCCGCAGGAGTCGAGATCCGCCACTGTGGCGGCCAGGGCTTCGGCTGGCGGCCGCCCCGCGTCTAGCTGACGCAGCACGAGTGCCCAGGCCAGTGCGGAATCGCAGCGCGCCTCGAGGGCCAGGAGCCGCTCCGCAGGCAGCGTCGCGGCCAGGCCCGCAGTAGCTTCTGGCCATCCGTCAAGCACGCCATTGTGGCTGAACAGCCAGCGGCCGCTACGGTACGGCGCGGCGGCCGTCTCTCCCAGGTCGGTGCCGGAGGTGGCCGACCGGGCCGCAGCGAGCAGGGCGCGCGTCCTGGTCACGCGGGCGAGGTCGGCGAAGGACGGGTCCGCCCACAGGGGCCGCGCGCGCCGGTAGCGTGCGGGGTCCGGGTCCCCGTCCGCGTACCAGCCCACGCCGAACCCATCGGCGTTCACAGTGCCGTGCCGTTGCTGGCGGGGCGCCCAGGCTTGCCGCATCAGCCCGTATGGCGGGTCGCAGATCACCTCCCGGAGAGTGACCGGCGGTCCGAGATAAGCCAGGTGTCGACACATGAGCCCCCCTCACGCTCCCCCCACGACCGGCGCCGCGTCGCGGGCGGTGCGGAAGCCGGCGAAGATCTGTCTGCGTACCGGGTAGTCCCAGTTCCGGAACGTGCCCCGGCAGGCCACCGGGCCTACCGCGAACGAGCCGCCGCGCAGCATCTTGTACTCGCTGCCGAAGAAAACCTCGGAGTACTCCCGGTAGGGCCAGGCGCGGAAGCCCGGGTAGGGCAGGAAGTCACTGGACGTCCACTCCCACACGTCCCCGACGAGCTGGCGGGCACCGCAGGGCGCGGCACCGCCGGCGTAGCTGCCGACCGGGGCTGGCTGCAGGTGCCGCTGGCCCAGGTTGGCCAGCCGCGGTGACGGGTCGGCGTCGCCCCATGGGAACCGCCGGGACCGCCCGGTGGCCGGGTCGAACCTGGCCGCCTTCTCCCACTCGGCCTCGGTTGGCAGCCGGCGGCCAGCCCAGCGGGCGTAGGCCTCCGCCTCGTAGAAGCACACGTGCAGGACCGGCTCGGCGGGCGGGACCGGCTCAGTGACCCCGAACCTGGTCCGCAGCCAGCCGTTGCCCTCGCGGCGCCAGAACAGCGGGGCGCGCAGGCCGACCCGCTGCCGGTGCGCCCAGCCCGCCGCGCTCCACCACCGCTGGTCGTCGTAGCCGCCGGCCGCGATGAACGCCTGGTAGGCAGCGTTGCTGACCGGTGTGGTGTCCAGGTAGAAGGACGGAACCACCACGGTGTGCGCGGGCCGCTCGTTGTCCAGCGCCCACGGCTCAGCCGAGGTGCCCATGGTGAACGGCCCGCCGGGGACGAGGACCTCAGCGGGCAGGCCAACCGCGTCCGGGGGCATCCCCGGCGGGGGCGCGGACAGGGCCGGGGCACCCTTCCGGAGCTGGTGGGTGGCCAGCATGGTCTCGCCGTGCTGCTGTTCGTGCTGCGCGACCATGCCGAACGCGAACCCGTCGGCGACCAGCGGGGTCCCGGCGAACTTGGCGTTGTTCAGCAGATCGAGTACCCGGCCGCGAACCTCCCCGACATAGGCTCGCGCCTCGGCCGGCGTCAGCAGCGGCAGGGTGGGCCGCTCCGCCCGTGGATGCTCGAAGGCGTCGTAGAGCGGGTCGATATCCGGGCGCATCGGCTCCCGGCCGCCCACGGCGCGCAGCAGCCACAGCTCCTCCTGGTTGGCGATATGCGCGAGGTCCCAGACCAGCGGGGACATCAGCGGCGAGTGCTGGCGGACCAGGTCGTCGTCGTCCAGGCAGTCGGTCAGCACGCGGGTGCGTTCCCGCGCGGCCAGGAGGCTGCCTGCGATCGTCTCGCGCAGCGCGTCCGGGTCATCGCCTGCGTGCGCCTGCGGCAGGGCAGGGCTCGTGCCCGGCGTCGGTGTCATGGCTGGCCCTCCAGCAACATATCGGGGTCAAGGTATTGGTCTGGGCCGAGGCCTGCGGCGCGAGCCTCGTCCAGCCGGTCGTCGGCGGGACAGCGGTCCCGCAGCACATAGCGCTCCGCGAACGCGCTGACCGCGTCCCGGACGGGCTGGGGCGCGCCTCGGCGGCTAAGGCTGGCTTGCGCCTCGTCGAAGCAGCGGTGGATCGCCTTGGCCAGCCTGGGGTCGGCAGGCCCGAGCCGGGCCGCACGCAGCCAGGGGGTGTCGGGTTCGCCTCGGGTAGGCGGCCCGGCACTAGGCCGGCGCCCAGTACCGGACCGGTGCCCGGCGGCAGGCCGGTGCCGCGTGACCGGCCAGTAGCCATGCCACAGATCGACCGCGGCTGCCATCGCCACCTGCGCCGCGACAGGGTCGTCGACCAGGGCGGACACCACCGCCGTCGGCACGACCCAGCCATCTCCGGGCTGAGCGTCGATCATCCTGAGCTCTAGGTGGCCGTGCGGCCGCACCGGCGGGAACAGCGTGGACAGGTGGTAGGTCAGGTCGTCCACTGTCGGCCGGCGCTCGCCGGCCCCCCGCAGCCAGTCTCGGAAGCTCAGCCCGGATGGCGCGTCCCAGCACGGCGCGCCGGGCTGCCGCACGCACATGACCTCCGCGTCAAGGGCATACGAGACCCAAGCCGCCCGGGGATCGCTGTGCTCGGGCCATCCATCGCCGGGGCCGCTCCCGGTGAATGGTTCCGCGCCCGCGGGGGCGCGGGTGCGGCTCGGATCCAGCCGGCTCCAGATGGCCTGGCGGGTGGACTTCCAGCCAGTCGGGCGGCCGACCCGGAGCGGTGAGTTGGCGAAAGCAGCTACCAGCACCGGGCCGATGGCGTGCAGGAGATGCCAGCGCCAGCGGAATCCGCCTGGGCCGGGACCCTCCTGGCCGGCGTCGACGCAGACCTGGACCGAGGCCGTGCTGCACATCATCATCCGGCCCCAGGGGCCGGCGCGGTCGAAGAACTGCTCCATGGCCGCATACCGTGGCGAGTCCAGGACCCGCCGTGGCGGCCGGATGGGGTCCGTTCCCTGGCCGGCCAGGAGCAGGCCGGCCGGGCGGAGAGCGCCGCGGAGGGCGGCGAGATCGTCCCCGGTGGCGCTCACGCAGCCGCCCAGGCTGGACGCGGGAGCGGAACTCAGCTCCACCTGGCCGCCGGGCTCGGTCGTCAGCCGGCCTCCCCCAGGCAGGGCCAGCGGTGCCTCCAGGCCGTCCAGCGCCGCGGCCACCCGCTGCTGGTCAACGGGCAAGGCGGGGTCGCTGCCATCGTTGATCAGCCATTCGAGTTCGACCCCGATCTGGCCGGGCGGGCCGGTCTTGAAGCAGATGCCGTGGGTGCGCCACTCGGCATCACGCTCCGTGAGCGGCGGCCCGGGCAGGAAAGCAGCAGTCTCGCGGCTAGAGGTCATCAGATCGCCCCGTCCGTGTCGGTGGTTGGACTGGCACGTCCTAGCGAATCTACTCGGCGGTTCTGACATTTCGGTCTGCCATACCCTTGGACCGGCACCCGACGCACCCCTGGAGGGCGGATGACCGAGCACGTGGTGGACGTTGTCGTCATCGGCATGGGCCCGGGCGGGGAGGACGCTGCCGAGCGCCTGGCCGAGGCGGGCCTGTCGGTGGCAGGGGTGGAAGCCAGGCTGGTCGGCGGCGAATGCCCGTACTGGGGCTGCGTTCCGTCCAAGATGATGATCCGGGCCGCGGATCTCCTGGCTGAGGGCCGCCGGATTCCCGGCCTGGCTGGCAGTTCGCAGGTGCATCCCGACTGGGCACCGGTGGCCGGGCGGATCCGGGCCGAGGCCACCGACGACTGGGACGACAAGGTCGCAGTGGCCCGGTTCACCGGCAAGGGCGGCACGTTTTTCCGCGGCCACGGCGTCATCACCGCACCCGGCGAGGTCACTGTCGGTGACCACGTGTTGCGAACGCGGCGCGGGATCATCATCAATACTGGAACAGAGCCTGTCATCCCGCCCATTCCCGGCCTGGCCGGCACGCCGTTCTGGACGAACCGCGAGGCGATCGAGGCGACGGCGGTTCCGGCGTCGCTCATGGTGCTCGGCGGCGGGGCCATCGGCGCCGAGCTTTCCCAGGTCTTCGCCCGGTTCGGGGCGAGGGTCACGGTGGTCGAGGGCGCCGGCCGGCTGCTCGCCCTGGAGGAGCCGGAGGCCGGCGCGCTCATCGGCGAGGTGTTCCGCCGCGAGGCAATCGACGTGCACACGGCCGCTAAGGCGACCGGCGTGAGCTACGGCGACACTGGCTTCACGCTGACCCTCGCCGACGGCACGGAGGTGACCGGGGACGAACTGCTCGTCGCCACCGGCCGGCGCGCCAACCTGGCCTCGGTCGGGGTTGGCGTGCTCGGCATCGACGAGGAGGCCCGGGCCGTGCCGGTCGATGACCACCTGCGGGCCGCACCGGGAGTGTGGGCGGTCGGCGACATCACCGGCCACGGCGCGTTCACCCACATGTCGATGTACCAGGCGAACATCGTGGTGGCTGACATCCTCGGCCAGGAGATCTCGCCGGCCGAGTACCACGCGGTGCCGCGGGTAACCTTCACCGACCCGGAGATCGGCGCGGTCGGCCTGACCGAGGCCCAGGCCAGGCAGCGGGGGATGACGGTCCGGGTGGGCAGCACCCAGATTCCCACCTCCACCCGGGGCTGGATCCACAAGGCGGGCAATGACGGCTTCATCAAGCTGGTCGAGGATGCCGAGCGGGGAATTCTGGTGGGCGCCACCTCGGCCGGCCCGTGGGGCGGTGAGGTCCTGGGCGCGCTCTCCGTGGCCGTGCACGCCCGGGTTCCGGTGCGCAGGCTCCGCGAGATGATCTACGCCTACCCCACGTTCCACCGCGCGATCGAGGCCGCCGTCCACGACCTCGGCTGACGAGGCCCAGCTCAGGGGGCGGCTACAGGCCGTTCGGGAAGCTGATTGTCTCCGGGGCGACTAGCGGCGTCCCGATTTCCAGCTGGATCTGAGCGTGCGCGTTCAGCGGGATGTCGCTGGGGTTTCCCTGGTAGACCTGGCCGTTGTAGAGGGCGGTCACGTGGCCGCTGGCCGGGCCGATCCGGGCCGGGCCGAGGGGCTGGCCCCACTCGTTGAACAGCTCGCCCAGGGTGTAGGTGCGCTGGACCGGGGACTCGATGTGGATGATGCCGTCGGCGGCGTGCGTGTGCAGCCAGTAGAAGCACGTGCCGCTGGAGATGAAGGTGCCGGTCGGCGTGGCCTGGCCCTGCGCGCCCGGGATGCCGATGCCCGCCGGTACCTGGCGGGCCGAGCCGTTCACGAAGATGGTCAGGTGGGCGTGGATGTGGAAAATGGTCTGCTCGGAGGTCTGGCAGCTGATCCCGTCGACCGTCCCGCCGGTGACCGCGGTGGCCGTGCTGGCCAGCGGCGCGGCAGCGGGGATCGGCGCGCCCTCGGGCCCGGCCGGGCCCGGGGCGGGTGCCGGCCTGAGCGTGCCCAGTGTGCTCAGCGAGGCGAGCTTGAGTTTCGGCGTTCCCCCCGGGGTGCTGGCCGGTTTTCCGCTGTTCCCGGTGACCGCCAGCGTGATGCCGACAGCGGCGATGATCGCGACCGCCGCGGCACCGATCCCGGCCATCCACTTACGGCGCCGTTTGCGCCGTGCCTCCAGGGCCCGCATCTGGGCGATCTTGGCCTGGGCGGCGGCCCTGTTCCTGCTTGCCTTGGGCACCTGACGTTCTCCTCTGATCAGCCGGCCCGCTAAGTATCCAAGGTTATGGCGCGCGCCATAACACCATGAACGTGCAACTTTCATGCGGAGTCGGGCGGGCCGGGTCATCGGGCGCACGATTCGCGATCCTCCCGGGCCGCCCGCCTGCCGAGGTCAGGCCCGGGAGGACAGGGCCGCGCTCGGCGTCGCTGACATCGGCGGCCCGGGCCCGGCACCGCCCGGCTAGGACCGCGCCTCTTGCCTAACCCATGGGCCGGATCAACACTGTGGCAACTGGAGAATATGCCGGGCATGGCACCCACGTGGAAGTTCTCCAGCGGCATTTCGGTGCGGTATCTCTGACCATTGTTTGGTTCTCGCGCGGCGGCCCGCGGCCGCCGGGATGCCGTAAGTCATCGGCGTCATCAGGAGGTTCCGTCGTGCATGCAGTCCGAAGAGGAAAGCTCAGCCTCGCCGCCGGGGGGGCCGCGGCGCTACTGCTGGTCGGTCTCTGGTCATTGGCCAGTCAGCCTAAGGTGGCCGCGGACGTGAGCCAGACCACGCCGGTCAGCGCCGGGCCGGCCACGATCACGCAGCTCGTGCCGACCGGCGGGCCGTCCGAGTACACGACGCCACTCGAGCATTGCTCCCATGGCGTGGACCACCCGCTGGCCGGGGCCAATCCCATTCTCAGTGAGCCGCTGACAGTGAGCTTCACGAGCAACGTCCCGCTTTCCGAGTACGTGAGCTTCAACGGCAACCAGTACTACGGCCTGTGGCAGATCGTCTTTACGAATACGTCGAGCCAGGCGTTCTCAGTGGACTGCGCGGCAATCATCTTCCGGGCGCCGTCCCATTCCGACCAGCACTATTACCTGAACTCGCAGCCGTTCGGCCACCCCCAGGAGGATTACCTGGAGGTACCCCGAGGTGACGGGACGTCCTTCTACATCGTCCGGCTCGGCTTCCACGACGTGCCCTACGCCCAGCGCGAGGTGTACCCGGGCCAGACCTTCACCTACCAGTTCGGCGGCGCGCCCAGCAGCGCGATCACGAACGAGCAGATCCGCGACTCGATAAGCGTGACCGCCGACCTCAGCCAGACCTTCAACGACGCCTTCGTCGCGAAGTACGGCACCAACCGGCTCTCCAACTAGGTTAGCGATGCGGTCCATGGGCATGCTGGTCACCGGCCTGCTCACGGCCGTCTGGCTGGCGGGCTGCTCGGCGCGCAGCGGCCCGGCACCGCCGGCGGGGACGGCGGGGCCGCAGGGAGCGCAGGCCGAGGCCGTCGCTGACCAGGAGTTCGGCCTGGTCGCCGCGGGTGACTGGCCGGGCGCATGGAAGCTGTGGACCGACTCCGCCAAGCATGTCCTCAGCGAGCGCGCCTACGTGCGGCTCAACACCGAGTGCCGGCCGCGGCTGGGTGTTCCGTACGTGATCTGGCAGGCTCAGCGGACCGGCGCCACGACCGTGCTCGTCCGCTGGACGCGCGGCACGGCACGAGGCTCCAACGCCATGCTCTACCAGCAGGGGGCCTGGAAGTTCGCGCCGAGCGCCGCTGATCTCGCCGCTTACCAGCGAGGGGTCGGCCCGCTGGTCACCGCGCGGAAAGCTGAGCAGGCATGCGGCTGAGGGACACTCGTGGCCAGGTAACCGGCCGCCGCGCCCGGCACGGTGCCTGGTGGCTGCGGCGGATGGCCGGTGTCGGCGCAGGCGCCGTACTCGCGCTGGTCGTTTCCGCCGGCCCGGCGCTCGCCCATGCCGACCTGGCCTCGTCCAGCCCGGCGAACGACGCGCGGCTGGATACCGAGCCGCACCGGATCGTGCTGGTGTACACCGAAAACGTCGAAATCGGCCTGAGCACCATCACCGTCGTCGCTCCGGACGGCAGGCGGGTGTCGGAGCGGCCGCTGCGCCGCGCCGGCGGCCAGGCGAACACCCTGATGGCGAACCTGCAGCCCGACCAGGCTCACGGGACCTACGTGCTCGACTGGCGGACGGTGGCGTCCGACGACGGGCACCTCACCGCCGGCGGCCTCACCTTCTCAGTGGGTGCACCCACGAGGGTGGCGCCCGGACCCGCCGCCGCGACCGGCACCCCGCAGTCCACGAACGTCGCACTGGAGCTGACCGGCTGGCTCGCCTTCGCCGGCTTCGCCCTGCTCGCAGGGTGCGCCGCGGTCCGGCTGGCCTGCCTGCCGCCCGGCCCCGCCACCGGGAGCCGCGCCATGTGGCCCGCCGCGGCGGGCTGGCTGGTCCTGCTCGGGGCGACATTGGCCCAGTTGCTTCTCCACGGGCCATACACAGCGGGCCTGGGGCCGACGCATCTGCTCGACCGGGACCTGCTCGGCACCACGGTATCGACCCACCTCGGGCACGCACTCATGGTCCGGATCGGGCTGCTGGCGCTGTTCGCGGTATTTGGGGACCAGGCGATGAGGCGAGCGGCCGCCGCGAGGCCACGCGGGTGGAGCATGGCGGCCGTCGCCGTCCTCACGGTCGGCCTCGCCGCCACCTGGGGCGCGACGAGTCACGCCGCGTCGGGCCGCCTGGCCACCGTGGCCGTGCCCGTGGCCACGGCCCATGTCGCCGCGATGGGACTGTGGGCAGGCGGCCTGTTCACACTCGGCGTGTGCCTGCTCCGCCCGCCGGTCATGACGCCCCGGGGCAGCGGGCCGGCCGCTGTGCTGCCGTCCGCTGTGCTGCCGTCCACTGTGCTGCCGCCCGCTGTGCTGCCGCCCGCTGTGCTGCCGGCCGCTGTGCTGCCGCCCGGCGGCGCGGCGGTGACACTGACCAGCGGCGCTCCCGGGCTGATGGCGCAGACCGCGGTCGCGACCACGACGGAAACGGCCAGGATCCAGGCCGGGGAGGTCGCTGCCCTCCGCGTCGCCATCACGCGCTTTTCCACTCTGGCCCTCGCATCGGTGATCACGCTCGTGCTTACTGGTGGCTACCTCGCGGTGCGGGAGGTAGCCAGCCTGGGCGCGCTCACCGGGACCAGCTACGGACGGCTCGTCCTGGTCAAGGCGGCCGGGCTGATCATCATCGTCGCGGTGGCCAGCCGTTCGCGCCGCTACGTCAGGCGCCGCCTGGGCGACGGTATCGCCGGCCTGCGGCGGACCGTGCTCGTCGAACTGGCCGGGGTAGGCCTGCTGCTCGCGGTGGCGACCATGCTGATGAACACGCCGCCGGCCCGGGACGCCATCCAGAGCCCGCGGCCGCCCGCCGCGGCCGCCCAGGACGCGGTGCGCGGCTGGCTTCGCCCCGTGCCCGGCTCGGAGCCAGCCGCCACCGCCGGCCGGGGGAGGACGGGCGCCGAGCGCGACGAGTGCGGTCCTCCCCCGGCCCTGGGATGCCGGTTCCGGTGACCAGATGGGAAGGGCGCAGGCCGAATGGCCCTCTCGCCGCTGCGGGGGTCTTCGCGCTCGTCGTCGTGGCCGCGGTCGGGCCCGCCGTCCGGGTCACCCAGACAAGCGCGGCGACCGGGCCATGCAGCATCTCCTACCAGGTCAACCAGTGGTCGGGGGGCTTCACCGCGTCCGTCGGGCTGACCAACAACAGCGCGCCGCTGACCTCGTGGGCGCTGACCTGGACATTCGACGGCAGCCAGCAGATCACCTCGGCGTGGAATGCGCAGGTCACCCAGGCCGGCCAGGCGGTGCAGGCCACCAGCCTCTCCTACAACGCCGCGCTGGGCACCGGCGCGACCGCCAGCTTCGGCTTCCAGGGCACCTACTCCGGCTCCAACGACACGCCGGCCAACTTCGCCGTCAACGGCGTGGCGTGCAACCCCCCAGCACCGACTCCCTCGCCCAGCGCCTCCGCGACGCCAACCGGCAGCGCGTCCCCGACACCATCGGCCACCCCGACAGCAGGACCGTGTTCCGGCACCGTGGTGTTCTGCGACGGTTTCGAGAACCAGGCCACCGCCGTGCCTTCCGGCCGATGGAGCATCACCACTCCCAACTGCTCGGGCACGGGCGCGGCCGCGGTCGATCCCACCGTGGCCCATGCCGGCACCAAGTCGATCATGGTGACCGGCACGAACGGCTACTGCAACCACGTGTTCATCCACGACACCACGGACATGGCATCGGCCGGACCGAACTGGTACGTACGTTTCTGGATGATGCACACCACCCCCCTGCCGGCCGGCCACGTGACCTTCCTGGCCATGAATGACTCCGCCAACGGCAACACCGACCTCCGCCTGGGCGGCCAGAACGGCGCGCTCATGTGGAACCGCCAGTCCGACGACGCCACCCTGCCCGACCAGAGCCCCGCCGGGGTCGCGGCGAGCGTGGTCCTGCCCGTCAGCACCTGGGAGTGCGTCGAGTTCGCGGTCAACGGGTCGAACGGCCAGATCAGCACGTGGTTCAACGGGGCCAGCGTGCCCGGGATGACCGAGGACGGCGTGCCCACCCCGAACATCGACGATCAGTGGCTGTCCGCCAACCCGGGCTGGCGCCCCCACCTGACCGATCTCAAGCTCGGCTGGGAGAGCTACAGCGGGGGGAACGACACCCTCTGGTTCGACGACGTCGCCCTCAGCACCACCCGCATCGGCTGCACCTGACCGGGTGGTCAGAAGCCTGCTACACCCCCCTTGGAGTCCCGGGCGGCTGCCGTGCTCGGCTGACTCGACTTGACGGCTCAGCCCCCCAATCCTGCGCCGACTTCCCAAAATGGCTACTCGTCACTAGTAGTTATGGCATAATCACTCTGAGTCATAGTTGCGTCCCGTCATCCGAGGGGGAAAAACTTAATATGCGCACACCAATGCCCGCCACCGAACTGCTGCTCACGCCGGGAGAAGTCGCGGGGCTGTTCCGGGTCGACCCGAAGACCGTCACCAGGTGGGCGCGAGACGGCAAGCTGACCTCCATCCGCACACTTGGGGGTCACCGCAGGTACCGGGAAGCCGAGGTCCGCGCCCTGCTCACAGGCCTGTGAGAGCACGAACCTAGACGCGTCGCCTGACTGGGGCCACTGCGCGGAATCCCTTCCAACAACGGGATTCCGCGCAGTGGCTGAGGTGGTAGCCGAGCACGCTGCGGACCGGGCATGTGCTGATCACGTTCTACCGTCTGCCGGACCGAGAGGTACTTGAACCTTCCCGAGGCCGGCGAGGCCGCACTCGATGCTCTGTCCAGGATCAGGAACCGGGCGCCTCTGCGCTAAGGATGGAGGATCCCTGATCGTCGCCTTGGGCTTCCTCCGGTTTGACGGACATCCACCATTAGGGGGTTCTGCCCAGAAAGGATGTTCACCATGAGGCCTATTCAAAAATCCTTCACATGATCTTGCTCAACGGCCTGACCTGCGGATACGCGAGTCGCCATGTTTTTTGGCAAATGGTTTGAATAAGCTTCCATGGAGACCATGGAACGGAAGAAGCCGCGCCGCCGCCGGCCTGGCAGGTGGTCCGGGACTTGGGTGTCGGTAAGACTGCTGTCATCAGGTACACGCGGTTGTGTTGAGCCAGGTCAGGGGCACCGTTCGCGAGTCGATTGAGGATCTTTCCGCGGATACCGGGGCACGGCTAATCATGCGCGGCCAGTATTGAACCGGATTCGTTGGGTTTGCGGCGGCTGGTCGCCGCCGTACTTGCGGGAGAGCCGGACGCTCCGTGGCGCGTGAGCTGAACGAGGATGAGCTGATCGGGAACTGGACCCTGGTCGGCGATGAGCTGGAGCAGTTGTCCGGGCGGCGCGGTGCGACGAAACTCGGGTTCGCCTTGCTGCTGAGGTTCTATGCGGTGCACGGCAGGTTCCCGTTGGGCCGCAGCGAGCTTCCGGACCAGGTTGTCACCCATGTCGCGCGGCTGGTGGGCGTTCCCGTGTCTGACCTTGGGTTCTATGAGTGGGACGGCCGGACGATCAAGGCTCACCGGGCTGACATCCGGAGGTACTTCGGGTTCCGGGAGTGCTCGGTCGTGGACGCGGACAAGGCGGCGGAGTGGCTGGCCGCGAACGTGTGCGAGAAGGAGCGGCAGGCCGACCGGGTCCGCGAGGAACTGCTAGCGCACCTGAAGGGCGAGCAGGTCGAGCCGCCGGCCCGTGACCGGATCCGGCGGATCATCGGCACGGCCCTGCGACAGGCCGAGTAGGCGCTAAACACGAGGATCGCCAGCCGGGTACCCGCTGAGGCTGTCGGCCGGATGCGCGCGCTGATCGCGCGGGCGGCCGACCCCGGCGACGAAGAGGGCGCCGGGCCCGGGGAACGACGGCACACTGTTCGACGCCGCGGAGGTAACCGGGGTAGACGTGTTCGCGGCGATCCGTGACGAGCCGGGCAACGTCAGCGTGAAGACCATCGGGCAGGAGGCCTTCAAGCTGGGCGCGATCTGCGCGGTCGGCCTGCCTGGCGACCTGTTCGCCGACGTCGCCCCGAAGGCGCTGGCGGGCTGGCGCGCCCGGGTCGCGGCCGAGGCGCCCAGCCACCTGCGCTCCCACCCGCCCGAGGTCATGGTGACGCTGCTGGCCGCCTACCTGTACTGCCGGCAGCGGGAGATCACCGACGCCCTGGTCGACCTGCTCATCGCGACCGTGCACCGGATCAACGCCCGCGCGGACACGAAGGTGACCAATGGTTGCCCGAGTGGCTGCCCGGCGGGCGGATGACCGTCCACCCCGAGCCGCGGCCCGCCACCTACGTGCACCACGGCGCCGAAGTGTTCCGCGCCACCGGCCGCCGGACCGACGAGAACCTCGGCAGCCACGTCGTCCTGCAGGTCGTGGACGACTCCAATGCCTGGGCCGGCGCGCCGGCCAGCTCGCGCACCACTGCACCCAGATCCCCGACAGCATCCAGGACGAGTACGCCGCCGACGTCCGCGCCGTGATGGAAGGAGCGAACGCCCGGTGACACGGTACGGGTACGCGAGGGTCTCCACCCGCGAGCAGAACCCGAACTCGCAGCGCGACGCGCTCACCGCGGCGGGTATCGCCGAGGCGGACATCGTGATCGAGAAGATCTCCGGCAAGCTCGCCTCGCGGCCCAAGCTCGACAAGCTGCTCGCGGGGCTGGAGCGCGGCGACGCGGTCGTGGTCACCCGGCTGCGCAGGATCGGCCGCAACCACAAGCACCTGCTCGAACTGGTCGAGTGGTTCGAGGCGAACGGCGTCGACTTCATCGTGCTCGAGCAGGGCATCGACACCACCACGCCGATCGGCCGCCTGTTCTTCCGGTTCCTCGCCGCGCTGGCCGGCTCGACCGGGAGGCGATCGTCGAGGGCACCCTTGAGGGCCTGGCGTCCGCCCGGGCCCGCGGCCGGGTGGGTGGCAGGCCGCCCAGCTGACCGGGCCCAAGCTCGACCAGGCGCAGCGCATGTACGACGACGGCGAGCTGACCGCAGAGGAGATCGCAGGGGTCGTCGGCGTCGCCCGGCCCACCTTGTACGAGAACCTGTCCGCCTGCAAGGACGGCGGCGACTGCGTCATGGTCGCCTACCGCAACACTCGCCCCGGCAAGGTCGACCCTGACACGAACCGCCGCTACGGCGAGACCCGGCAAAGCGAGGCGGTCCAGCTCGAGGCCGACCGCAAGTGGTGGAACGTCACCCCCGCCCGCGAGGCCCGCCTCAGGGCGTGGTCTACGTGGTCGACGGCACCGTGCCGACATCCTGTTCAAGGCCCTCAGCCCGGCCAGGACCGCCCGGCCGGAATCCGCAGAGCTGATCGCGTGTATGGATACCGGTGGACCTGCATCGGAAGCCGCCTTAACGTGCGATCCGGTTCCGATGTGGGTCCACCCCCGGTATCACCGGCGGGTCAGAGCTGTATCCGCTGGATCTTCGTCAGTAGTACT
>JAWWPY010000242.1:0-3969 GCA_033854735.1 Streptosporangiaceae bacterium
CCGAGTACCACGAGCGGGTGGTGAAGTTCAACGAGCTGGTGGCCAACTGTGCTATTTACTCGATGGCCCTGGACATCACCGACGCCGCCAACGATCTAGCGGCCGAAGGGGCCGAGGTGGACATCGAGGACCTCGCGACGATCACCCCCTATATCCGCCATCCCATCCGCCGGTTCGGGGATTGGGTGCTCAACCTCGCCCCGCCCGAGGCAGCGCCGGTCACCCGCCTGGATTTGGCGCCGAAGGCACTGTTCCCCGCAGGCCCCGCCTGAACCCTGCGCGGCCGGGACTCGGTGGCAATCGCGCAAAAACAACGAAGTTCGCGTAGCCGCTGGTCAGGTGCGTTGCTGCGGTGTGCGGTGCGGGGTGCTTGGCGTTTGGCTTGGCTGCCGATGAGGTTGATCGGCTCCCGTGAGACAGCGGGTTATGTGTGTGTCTCAGCCGATCTGATGTAAGCGTTCATGGCGTCCACGGAACTGGCCGGCCGGTGAATGCCGCCAGCCGGTCGATGGCGGGTGCGTTGTCTGGGATCGGCTGCGGATCGGCGAATCGTCCGGCGCGCGGTTGGCTGGGCAGCTGGGCTCGGGCGAGCGTGAGCGCCTGCTCGACGAGATCGCTGGGCAGCTCGGCCACAACGCCGGTGGCCTGAACAAGGTCCCATCCATGCACGAGCAGATCCGCGATGCGCCACCGCAGCCGCTCGGCACCGGTGGCAGCGCCCACCGGCGTCGTCTGGCTTCGCTCCAGAACCCCTGGGCGAGCGGCGGCGGCCTGCAACGCCGCGGCGGATCGACGGTAGGCCCCGGCTGGATCAGCGCCGAGGCGGTCGGCCCCACGTTCGGGCATCGGGCTCTCCTCGAACATCGCCACGAACACGAGGTTCGTCCCGACGAGATGATTGACCAGATCCCGCACGCTCCATTCTGTGCACGGGGTCGGCGCCGTCCACTGGTCGGCTGCTATACGGTCGATCAGGTCTTCCATAACCGCGGATGCACGTGCGAGACCATCGACGATCGCAGAGTTTGTCACTCGGCGAAGCTATGACACGGGCCCACCCGACGCCACACTGGTGTTCGGCCGGCTGTCGCCGGACCGCATTGCCGAAATCCGCACCTGCGCAGACTGCGGCACCGAAATCACCACCAAACCCCGGTTCCAGTGCCGTCCAAGCGAAGCAACGACTGGATCCCTCTGACCACACCACTCAGCCGCGGACAGAGCACTCCCTCCCCGGGCTGACCAGCGGCTACGCGAACTTCGTTGTTTTTGCGCGATTACCACCGGTACCCCCAGAAGTGTCACGGATTCAGGGAGAGCGGGCCAGCCCGCCACCACGCGGCTCGGCGCCCGTTTCATAGGTGGTCACCTACGAAACACCATGCCTTCTGCGGGCAGCCAAAGGTGACCGTGTTCCATAGGTTGTTTCACACAACTAGACGTGTGAAACACCCACATGAAACGATCCCAGCGTGAGCGGCGACGACTTCCTGCGCGTGGAAGCCAACGACTGCCCGATGTCCTCCTGCGCCGCCCCGGCCGGGTCGCCGTGCCGGACCGGCAAGGGCAAAGTGGCCGTCCAGTACCACACAGCCCGGTTCCGGCTCGCGCCCTCCTTGGCCAAGATCCTCAACGTCCCAACCCCGGCGCTGCGCAAGCCGGGCTCGGTCTGGGTCGAGCTGCCCCACCCCGCGACGGCCGGTGCCGAGCTGGCGGGGCAGGTGCGGATCGGGTACGCCCGCGCCTCCACCGTCCGCCAGTCCCTGGACACTCAGCTCGACTCGCTCAAGGCCTCGGGCGTCACCCGGATCTTCTCCGAGAAGATCTCCACGCGGGCCACGAGCCGTCCCGAACTCGACAAGGCAGTTGACCTGGCCCGGGAGCTGCGAGCCTCCGGCGTCGGGGTCACTCTCGTGGTGCACGAGCACAAGCGACTCGGCCGTGGCATCGAACTGGCGGCGCTGGCCGAGCAGCTCAAGGCCGCCGGCATCAGCCTGGAGTTCCTCACCGGCGAGCTCCAAGGCTCGCACGACCCGTCCGGGATCGTATTCACCGTGCTCGCCGCGCTCTCGGGGATGGAACGCGAATACATCCGCGACCGCACCCTAGAAGGCCACGAGTCCGCCCGCGCCCGCGGCAAGACCATCGGCGGCGCCACCGTCACCGACGACGCCATGCTCGGTATGGCCCTCCACCTGCGAGACCAAAATCTCAGCCTGCGCGACATCGCCGCCCGGCTCGTCATCACCAAGGGCAAAAAGAAGGGCCAGCACCCCTCCCCGGCCACCGTCCTGCGCATACTCCGCGACCACCACCAGGCCGCCGAACTGACATCGACCAAGGACGGCTGATCACCCCTCCACCAGCCCCGACCAGCGGCGATACCGGCTCACGGCCCCTTTCTGCCGTATTCCGGTCCCACCCGTACAGTGTCAGCCACGAGTTCGTCCAGTTCCCGGCCGGATGATCCGCCACCGGCGACGGTTGAGCAGCCGGCCGCATCGATGGCGGCGCTGGGCCTGTACACCCGGCTCAACGCGCCTGAGGAGCACGCTGAGGAGGCCCGCCCGTAGCCTCTCAGAAAATGATCTTGGTCTGCACAGGTCGCGACTGTCGGGAACTCGCGCCGGGAAACAACGTCGGTCGGCCGGCCGGGATTAAGCTGGAACGATCATATCTACACCGCCGACGAAGGGAACGTCGTTGACGACGAAGGCGAGCGATCTGTATGGCGTTTGGGTGCTCGAGAGTCGAAATGGACGGTCGACACTCACACTGCATTGAGTACGGCAGCTCCAAGCATGATCTAGTCCACAAGCGCCACTCCACGCCACGCACCCGGCGGGGCCGAGCCGGAATCGACGAGCCGCTCCCCCGCTGCGTAGACTCCACGCCACGCCCCGGCGGCCGCTCCATCGTGTGTCGTCCCAGGTCAACCACCTCTAGCAGCGTGTTGCAATGCAACACTGCGACGTCGCATCACAGCAACCATGCAACGTCGCAACTGAGCAACTCTGTTGCTTCGTAGCTGGGTTGCATCGCAACAATGTCCAAACGTTGCGGCGTGTCGTTGTGTCTAAGTTCCACCGTTGCTCAGTTGCGTAGTGGCATAGTTGCCCGCAACATCCCGACCAGCCGCAGGAGGCGCGATGGCGTCAGCCGAAACGATCTGCCTGGCCAACTTCAAAGGGGGAGTAGGCAAGAGCACGACAGCAGTCAATCTCGCTGCCGCTTTTGCAGAACTCGGACACCGAACCCTGTTGGCCGATTGCGACCCGCAAGCCAATGCAAGCGAGATGTTCATTCCGGAACCCGAGATCGAGTTCGATTTCCGAAGCATCATCGCTGACAAAGTCCCAGTTGAGAAGGTCATTCAAGCAACTCGGATCGAGCATCTCGACGTGTTGCCCGCGACCTTCGACCTGGCATACCTCGACAAAGAACTCGTCGTGTCGCCCTCGGGTGTCCAGAGGATCGAGAAGGCACTGCGGGACGTGCGGCGCAACTATGACTACATCATCCTCGACACCGGTCCGAACCTGTCACACCTGACCCTCGGAGCCCTTGTGGCCGCCCGCCACATCATCATCCCGGTCAGCGCGACGGTGTGGAGCACGACAGGTCTGCGCAAGTTTGTACGCTGGATCGACGCTCACCGAGAGGATGAAGTCCTCTCGGCTCAGCTTCTCGGCTTGGTCGCCACCATCGTCCCGCCTCGGACGCGCATCGGCCGCGGGCTCCTGCAAGATCTGGTCGCTAGTCCGTTCCCTGCGTTTGAAGCTTTCATCCCCCGACGGATCGGCGCTGAGGATGCAGCTCTGGATCGAGCCGTCATAGGCGAGCCCGGGGCAGATCCGATCCTCAGCACGGCGTACCGGCAGCTCACGGCAGAGATCATCAACCGAATCGACGAGCTGGCAGCACAGGAGGGTCGCCACCGTGCCTCCTAGAAGCCGTACTGCACGAGGT
>JAWWPY010000243.1:0-2546 GCA_033854735.1 Streptosporangiaceae bacterium
GCTGGCCCGGTCCAGGGACTCGCTCGCGGAGAACGGCAGCCAGCGGGCCGGGCCGGAGCCGATCAGCTGGCCCGCAATCACCTCCACCACCGCGATCCAGGCCAGGGCGGCGGCCACGGCGGCGGCCAGGCTGCGGATCAGGGCGCCGACGCCCACCCCGATCGCGGCGAACGCGGCATTGGCGGCCACGCCCCCGCCCAGGGTGCGCCAGGTGTCCGCGGCCGTCAGGTGAAAGGTGCCGCCCTTGGCTGACCACCAGGCCGCCGTGACGGCCAGGGCGACGCCCGCGGACACCAGCCCGGCGGCCGCCCCCACCGCCCCGTACGCGGCCAGCTTGGCGATGATCACGCTGCGCCGCGCCGGGAAGCTGAGGAACGTGTCGGTGATGGTGCCCCGGGAGTACTCGCCGGCCACCGCCAGGATGCCGAACACCAGGGTGAAGATCGCCGCCAGCCCGACGTGCGCGAAGGCCCTGCCCTGCATGGCCGGGTCATGCACGTTGGCGCCCGAAGCGACCAGCCCGCTGATCCCGGCCACGACGATCAGCGGTCCGAGCGCGAGCAGTAGCCACGGGCTGCGGACGGTCCCGAGCTTGCGGAATTCGGTGGTCAGGGCGCGTGGCACTGGGTCTCCTAGGTCAGGTTGAGGAAGGCGGATTCGAGCGCCTCGTTCGTCTCGCCGATCTCGCGGAGCGGCCCCGCGAAGCGGAGTTGCCCGGCACTGACGATCAGCACGTGGTCAGCGGTCTGGGCGATCTCGCCGAGCAGGTGGCTGGCCAGCACGATGGTGCGGCCCTCACCGGCCAGGCGGCGGAGCAGGCCGCGGAGCCAGGCGATGCCCGCCGGGTCGAGCCCGTTCACCGGCTCGTCCAGGAGCAGCACCGCCGGGTCGCCGAGCAGGGCCGCGGCGATGCCGAGACGCTGGCGCATGCCGAGGGAGAACCCGCGGACCCGGCGGCCCGCGGCGTCGGCCAGGTCGACCTGGCCGAGCACCTCGTCGACCCGGCGGTCCGGGATCCGCTCCGCTGCAGCGAGAACCCGCAGGTGGTCACGCGCCCGGCGGCCCGGATGAAAGCCGGTCGCCTCCAGCAGCGCGCCGACCTGGCGGCGCGGATGGGCCAGCCTCGCGTAGGGCACACCGCCGATCAGCGCGTCGCCCCCGGTCGGCCTGACCAGCCCGAGGGTCATGCGCAGGGTGGTCGTCTTGCCCGACCCGTTGGGCCCGAGAAAGCCGGTGATGGACCCGGCCGGCGCGGTGAAGGACATGTCCTGCACCGCGGTCACGCGGCCGAAGATTTTCGTTAGCCCGCGGGCCACCACGTCGGTCATCGGGCATCAGCCTCTCGTCATGAACGGTTCTTCATGAACCATAGTTCATGAAGAACCGTTCAGACCAGGCTTCGCGTCAGCCGGTCTTCGTTATCTGCGGTGGGCGACGGGGAAGTGCCCGTGCTCGCGCGCCAGGCGGATGAGCAGATCGGTGGCGCGGGCCTGGTCAGAACCGATCGACCGGCGCTCGACCGCGGTTAACCGGCAGACAGACTGCCAGGGGTTGCGCTCCCGGCGGCCGTCAACGTGACTCAGCCGGTACTGGACCTCGCCGTCGGCCCGTACGACCCAGGCCCAGGAGAACGTCCCGAGTTCGCTCGTGTAGGACGTCTCGATACTGGTGATTTGACGTGCGCTGAGCCGTGGCACGGCGGATCCCCTTCCGGGCTTCTTATCCGATCCCGTCGGCCCCCGGTTCCGGACAGTTACGCTCTGTACGACAATGACAACACATCTCCCGTGAGGTTCGCAAAAGAATGGTTCGCAAAACCCGGATCACAACGAGGCGGCCTGGTCTCCCTGACGCGGGACCACTGTGGCCTGGCAGTGATACTGCGTAGGTGCCCGTGGTGATACTGGGCAGGGTGCCCGTGGTGACCCTGAGCAGATGCCCGTGGTGATACTGGGCAGATGAGAGTGCAGACTGCTGCCGATTCCGTCCGGCGCCGTATCGGCGCGTCGATCTTCGAGAAGGTGGCCGGCCCCGAGGGACCGAACCACCGCCGGGTCATCCACCAGGCCGAGGGTGACCGCTGGTTCGCCGAGGACCGACCCATCCAGCGGGTGCACGGTGACTCGTCGATGTTCGTGGGCGGGATCCGCGCCCTGCTGCTCCAGTCGCTGCACCCGCTGGCCATGGCGGGCGTGAACGCGCATTCCGGCTACCGCGGCGACCCGTGGGGACGGTTGCAGCGGACCAGCTACTTCCTCGCGGTCACCACATTCGGCCGGGCCAGCGACGCGAAGGCGGCGACCGAGCGCGTCAGGGCCATCCATCGCCGCGTCACCGGGACCGCCCCGGACGGCCGTCCCTATGCCGCCTCGGACCCGCAGCTGCTGACCTGGGTGCATATCGCCGAGGCGGACAGCTTCCTGCGCGCGCACACCCGGTTCGGGGCCCAGCCGCTGGACCAGGCGGGCCGCGACGGGTACGTCGCCGACGTGGCCCGGATCGCCGTGGAGCTCGGGGTACCCGACCCGCCCCGCACCGAGGTCGAG
>JAWWPY010000244.1:0-2827 GCA_033854735.1 Streptosporangiaceae bacterium
TATGTTCGGGCTGCACCAGTGCTCTCATCCACGGATCTGGACGCCGCAGGAGGAGCGACTGTACCATGAGATCCGACGGCGGCTGGCCGACGCGCTGGACACGCAGTTGATGTTTCGTAACCTGCGCGAAAGCGAACGCAAGCTCGAGGGCAGCCGGGCCGAGCTCGCCGCCTCGCGGGCGCGGATCGTCACGGCCGCAGACCAGACACGGCGCCAGATCGAACGGGATCTGCACGATGGAGTGCAACAGCGGCTCGTCTCACTCGCGCTCGCACAGCGGACGGCGACGGCGACGGCCCCGCCCGAGCTGCCTGAGTTGCAGGCGCAGCTGTCCGCACTGGCGGACGGACTGGCGGGCGCGCTCGAGGAGCTGCAGGAAATCTCGCGCGGTATACACCCGGCCATCCTCGCCCAGGGCGGCCTCGGGCCCGCCCTCAAGGCCCTGGCCCGGCGGTCAGCTGTCCCCGTCGAGCTTGAGGTACGCGCCGAGACGCGGCTGGCTGAGCCGGTGGAGGTGGCCGCCTATTACGTCGTGTCAGAAGCGCTCACGAATACCGCGAAGCACGCGCACGCTTCCGCGGTATACGTCGCCGTCGAAGCTCGTGACGGCGTCCTCGAGCTCTCGATCCGCGACGATGGCTCCGGAGGGGCCGATCCGACACGCGGCTCGGGGCTCATAGGCCTCGCCGACCGTGTTGATGCGCTCGGGGGGACGATCGACGTGGCGAGCCCGGTCGGACAGGGAACGACGCTGGTTATCACGCTTCCCATCGAAGAGGGCTAATCGCACGTTCCCAGCCAGTTCTGCCGTGCCTCCAACGTTCTCGCTGCCCACCCAGCCGAGCATGCCGCGGGTGCGGCCGCGAAGTCCCCGTGCGCGGTGCCGGCGCCCGCCGGCCCAGAAGCTGGCTGCAGTCGCTTCATTACCGCTAGCGGGTAGCAACGTTGGGTGCCTGCCGTGCAGACCGAGCCACGCCGACGCGCGATCGTGAGTGATAAGCAGCACGCCTCGTAGCTGCCCATCCCGAGCGAGGATGGAGCCTGCTTTGCAACGGTGTCGTGAAAACAGGGAATACGTACGCAGATTGCTTAAGGAAAAACAGCCTGAATTCGCCGCGCTGCTTGAATCGCTTGAACTGAAGCTGCCATGCCCTGTATGCGGGGACACGATTGCGGACCATCGTCGGCGACGTTACCCGATGGCGCATATTGCAGCTAGCCGGAATTCGGTCAGTTCGGCTAGCCGGGGGGATAAATGGCGGCTGGCAACGATGACGGCGGGACCACATGCGCGGAATCGTTGAGTGCGGCACAGGAAACTCGAGCCAGAGGCCAAAAGAAGGCGGTCTGCGCCGGATAAGCCGCGGCGGCTAGTCCGCGGCCTGGTCACGCCGCATCGGACTCCATGAGCAAGGAGGAAGCAGATGGCGGACGTCGTCACGAGCGAACGAGAATCGGTAGCAGTGGCTGCCCCCGCGTGGGTGGCGGCCAGCCGGAAGTACACCGCCGCGCCCCAACTGGGCGCAGAAAGCCGGAAGTATGCCGTCGAGGCGATCGGGACGTTCTTCCTCGTCTTCACGGTGGCAGCCAGCGGGTTCAGCCACAGCACGTTTACCCCGCTGGCCGCCGGCGCAGCCCTCATGGTGATGGTCTACGCCGGCGGCCATATCTCCGGCGGCCATTACAACCCGGCCGTGACCCTGGCGGCGCTGTGGCGTCGCCGGATCGGGCTGGTTGATGCGGTTGCGTACTGGATCGTGCAGTTCGCTGCCGGCGTGATCGCCGCGGTGGTCGCCCGCGCGGTCGTGAACCCGGCGGCGGTGGCGACCCTGCGCCCGTCCGGTCACGCCCTTGCGGCCACAGCCGTGGCGGAGTTGCTGTTCACCTTCGCCCTGTGCTACGTGGTGCTCAACGTCGCCACCAGCAAAGATCAGCTGGGCAACTCCTTCTTCGGCCTGGCCATCGGTTTCACCGTCCTGGCCGGCGCGTTCGCCGTCGGCGGGATCTCCGGCGGCGCGTTCAACCCGGCGGTGACGCTCGGCGCCGCCACCGGGGGCCTGTTCGCCTGGTCGACGCTGTGGGTCTACATCGTCGTGCAAGCCGTCGCTGGCACGGCCGCAGGCCTCACCTTCCTCGCGCTCAACCCCGGCGACAAGTGATCCGCCCAGCGGCGCCAGATCCAGCCGGGTGCCACCTCAGCCCAGTGAGCCACACCCGCCGGCCCTGGGTCCCATCCACAAAGGAGACACAGGTATGACCACCACGGAGCCCAACCCGATCCAGACGACGGATGCCGGTATTCCGGTCCAGAGCGACGAGTATTCGCTGACCGTCGGTGCCGGTGGCCCGATCCTGCTCCAGGACAGTTACCTGATCGAGCAGATGGCCAACTTCAACCGGGAGCGGATCAAGGAGCGGCAGCCGCACGCCAAGGGCAGCGGCGCGTTCGGCCGGTTCGAGGTCACCGGCGACGTCAGCGAATACACCAGGGCGGCGTTCTTGCAGCCGGGAACCACCACCCGGATGGTGGCCAGGTTCTCGACCGTGGCCGGGGAGCGCGGCAGCCCCGACATGTGGCGGGACCTGCGCGGCTTCGCGCTGAAGTTCTACACCACCGAGGGCAACTACGACCTGGTCGGCAACGACACCCCGGTGTTCTTCATGAGGGACCCGATTCACTTCCAGAACTTCATCCGGTCGCAGAAGCGGCTGGCCAAGGTCAACCTGCGCTCCAACGACATGCAGTGGGACTTCTGGACGCTGCTGCCGCAGACGGCGCACCAGGTGATCTGGCTGATGGGCGACCGCGGCTTCCCGAAGGACTTCC
>JAWWPY010000245.1:0-3147 GCA_033854735.1 Streptosporangiaceae bacterium
GTTCGACCTGCCCGCGCCACGCGCGCCGGCCCGCCGGACCTCACTGCCGGCCCGCCCGAACTCACCGATGGCACACACCGGCCCGGCTCCTCCCGGCTGCGGCGCTCACTTCTCGTACGCTGTACCAGATAGTACGCCGTACGATAGCAGTACGCTGTACGAGAAGGCAAGGCGGCCACCGTGCCCGGCCGACCGAAGGCGCCCGGACGGCACGGGCCGGTAAGTTCATCGGCAGCAGGCCAGGGAGGAGCCGCAGTGGACACGGATGACGAGGACCTGTGGGTCCCGTTCCTGGCCGCCCGCCCCCGGGACAAGCGGGCCGAGCGGCTCCGGGTGCACCTGCGCGAGGACGAGCGGCGCGGCCAGCGGCACCCGCCCCGGCGCGCCGCGGCGCTGTCCCGGGGCGAGATCGTGCGGACGGCGATCAGGGTGGCCGACGCCGAGGGCGCCGACGCGGTCAGCATGCGCCGGATCGCCCGCGAGCTGAACGCCGGGACCATGTCGCTGTACTGGCACATCGTGTCCAAGGAAGAGTTGCTGGACCTGATGCTGGACACGGTCCAGGGCGACCGGGAGACGCCCGAGCCGTCCGGCGACTGGCGCCACGACATCCAGGACGTAGCCCGGGCGATGCGCGACAGCCTGCACCAGCACCCGTGGCTGATGGACTTCATCGGCGGCCGGCCGCCGGTCGGCCCCAAGTCGCTCCGGAACGTCGAGCGGACGCTCGGCTACTTCGACGGGCTGGGCCTGGACATGCGCCTGGCCATCGACATCTCGACCACGGTCGGCACCTACGTCATGGGCGCGGTGCTGCGCGAGGTCCAGGAGCACAACAGCGAGACCTACGCGGAGCAGATGCTCGCGGAGCTGACCGAGGCCGAGCGGGACAAGGTCATCGGCGAGTTCACCGAACGGGTCCGCGCCACCGGCCGGTACCCGCACCTCGCGGAGCTGATGAGTGCCGGGTATGACCCGGATGCGGCCGAGACCCGGGACGCACGGTTCGAGTTCGGGCTGGACTGCCTGCTCGACGGGATCGCGGTCCGGATCGCGGGGGCCCTGCCCCCACCGGCCACGGGTAGCAGCGCCGCCGGTGGGCGACCCGGGTAACCGCGCCACCCGCGGGGGTCTGGCGGGAGAGCGGATTTCGTTGCGGGCTTTTAAGGGTTTGCCGGCCGCAGGCCGACGGCCCTCCCGCGGGCGATGGGCTCGCGGGAGGGCCGCCGGGTTGTACATGCGCTGACGTGCGCGGCCGGATCAGGGTTCGGACGGCGGTGCCGTCTCCGCCTTCACGGACGCCTCGCTCTCCGCGGACAGCTCGGCGGCCCGGGCGGCACCTACCCCGGCGAGAGCGAGCCCTTCCGACGGGTACGCCTCCTCGCCGTGGATCGCGACGTCGCCGATCTCCAGTTCCTCGTCGGTCATCCGCAGCCTCATGAACAGGCCGATGCCCTTGAGCAGCAGGAACGTGACCAGCCCGTCCCAGATGATCACAGTGACCGCGGCGCCCAGCTGGACCAGCAACTGGTGTGCGTGCCCGTAGAACAGGCCGGTGCCCGAGATGTTGACCGGGTTCTTGCCCAGGCCGAGGTACACAATCATCTTCGGGTCGGCTAGCAAACCGACCAGGAGCCCGCCGAAGAGCCCGGCAATGCCGTGCGTATAGACGACCCCCAGGGCATCATCGACCTTGTTGAACGGCGGGACCTTGCTCAGGTAGTTCCACGCGAACCAGACGATGGCCGAGCAGACGAGGCCGATGATGATCGCGCCGAAGCCATTCACGTAACCAGCGGCCGGCGTAATGCCGACCAGGCCACAGATCATGCCGTTGAGGCCGCCCAGGAACGTCGGCTTCTTCTCCGGGCCGCCGATCATGTCCATAATGATCCAGGTCATCATGGCAATGGCCGTGGCCAGGTTGGTGTTGACGATGGCTGCCGAAGCGTCCGCACCCGCGAAGTACGGGTCACCGCCGTTGAAGCCGTTCCAGCCGAGCCACAGGATGCCGGCGCCGACCGCGACGAACATCAGGTTGTTCGGGACCGCGTGTTCGCGGTCACGCTTGAGCCGCGGCCCGATGACCCACGCGGCCACGAAGCCGGACACACCTGCGGCGAGGTGGATGACGTAGCCACCACTGAAGTCCAGGGCGCCCTTGCCGGCCCAGAAGCCGCCACCCCAGAGCAGGAAGGCGTTGACCGCGTAGGCGAAGGTGATCCAGAGCGGGACGAAGACCAGCCAGACCCGGAAGTTGATCCGGCCGAGCACGCTGCCGATGAACAGGATCGGGGTGATCGCCGCGAACACGAACTGGAAGTAGACCAGCGACGACTGCGGGAACCTGAAGTGGGGCATGCCGGCGCTGAGCAGGGGGATATTGGCCTGCCCCTCCAGCGCGCCCGTGCCCAGTGACGCCCCTGGCTTGCCCAGCAAGTGGAGGCTGCCGCCAATCCAGGGCTCGCCAAAGCCCATCTTGAACGCCCAAAGGACCCAGGTGATCAGCACCAGGCAGAAGGTGCAGAACACCATCAGCATGGTGTTCACGGCCCATTTCTTCTGCACCAGCCCGCCGTACAAGACGGCCAGGGCAGGGATGCTCATGAGGCCGACCAGTGTTGCGGCTGTCATCTGCCAAGCGTTATCTCCAGATGACAGCCAGCTTGCGTAGGGAACCACTACTCTCCGCCTCCATGGGGCTACCCTGGAAGTGCATGCCGGGGGGTTTCCGGTTGTGGTCCCATCAGGCCATGGCGGACTGCTGGAACCCCACCCGCGCTATCACCGCAGCGTGATCCGGGGGCATCCCCCCGGGCTAGCTAAATCCGGCCGGCCACTTCAGTGTCCGTCTAGAACGCTTCATGTTTCCCATGAGCGGGTTTCGTTCACGTTTCCCAACTGTTACGCCGTAGACAACGGACCTGGATCTCTCGGACATCGTGTTACGTATCTGTTTCAGGATCGTCGGCACCGAACTGGGGCCGGGGCGCCGGGACGGGGCTTCGCGGGGCTGGGCGGGCGCCGTGCCGGGCCGCGCGGGCCGGGTGAATGGCGTGCCACGGACCGGCCGCCGGCGGCGCGGGTGCGGGGCTGGACCGGCGACATGGTCGGGTGGACTACGTTCGCGCAGGTCGCAGGGACGGC
>JAWWPY010000246.1:0-21877 GCA_033854735.1 Streptosporangiaceae bacterium
ATAGTCGCGCAGGTCCCGCGGGCCTTGGCTCAGCGAATCGGTCTAGACCACCGCTCATCGTCTTCACAAGTGTTACAGAATCGCGGGCTGAGCGCCACAAACCTCCACACATGCAGGTCTACCACTCTGCCGGGCTTTGAGTGCACCTTGTTAAGATAGGTTCCCGGTTTCTTTTTGAGACCCGCGCTAGACGAGTTGCGGGTATGGGCCGGCGATTGGGAGGACATGCCGTGAGCGACGCTATTCCAGGACTTCAGCAGCCGCCGACGGCACACAGCGGCCTGATTGACTGGGTAACGGACATCGCAGCCCTGACCCGGCCCGCCCGTGTCCAGTGGTGCGACGGTTCACATCAGGAGTGGGATCAGCTCACCAGCCTGCTGGTGGAGCAGGGCACGCTCATGCCGCTCAACGCGGACCTGCGGCCGGGCAGCTTCCTGGCCCGCTCGGACCCCTCCGATGTCGCCCGCGTCGAGGACCGCACGTTCATCTGCTCGGAGAAGGAAGAGGACGCCGGGCCGACCAACAACTGGATCGACCCGGCTGAGATGCGCGCGACCTTCGCCGGGCTGTTCGCCGGCTGCATGGCCGGCCGGACCATGTACGTCGTCCCGTTCTGCATGGGCCCGCTCGGCTCGGCGATCTCCCAGCTCGGCGTCGAGATCACCGACTCGCCGTACGTGGCGGCCTCGATGCGGATCATGACCCGGATGGGCGGTGCGGTGCTGGACGAGCTGGGCCCGGACGGGTTCTTCGTCCGCGCGGTCCACTCCGTGGGCGCGCCGCTGCTGCCAGGCCAGGCGGACGTGCCGTGGCCGTGCAACCGGACCAAGTACATCTCCCACTTCCCCGAGACCCGGGAGATCTGGTCCTACGGGTCCGGGTACGGCGGGAACGCGCTGCTGGGCAAGAAGTGCTACGCACTGCGGATCGCCTCGGCCATGGCCCGCGACGAGGGCTGGCTGGCCGAGCACATGCTCATCCTCAAGGTCACCCCGACCGACGGCGAGGCGAAGTACCTCGCGGCGGCCTTCCCGTCCGCATGCGGCAAGACCAACCTGGCCATGCTGCAGCCCACGGTCCCGGGCTGGCGGGTGGAGACCATCGGCGACGACATCGCCTGGATGCGGTTCGGCGAGGACGGCCGGCTGTACGCGATCAACCCGGAGGCCGGCTTCTTCGGCGTCGCCCCGGGCACCAGCGAGGCCACCAACCCCAACGCGCTCACGATGCTGACCCGCAACACGGTCTTCACCAATGTCGCGCTCACCGACGACGGCGACGTGTGGTGGGAGGGCCTGACCGACGAGCCGCCGGCGCATCTGACCGACTGGCAGGGCCGCGACTGGACGCCAGCCTCCGGCCGCCCGGCCGCCCACCCCAACTCCCGGTTCACCGTGGACGCGGCCCAGTGCCCGTCGATCGCGCCGGAATGGGACGACCCGGCCGGGGTGCCGATCTCGGCCATCCTGTTCGGCGGCCGCCGCGCCACCGCGGTGCCGCTCGTCACCGAGGCCTTCTCCTGGCAGCACGGTGTGTTCATCGGGGCCACCACCGCGTCCGAGAAGACGGCGGCGGCCGAGGGCACGGTAGGCGAACTGCGCCACGACCCGTTCGCAATGCTGCCGTTCTGCGGCTACAACATGGGCGACTACTTCGGCCACTGGCTGAAGATCGCACGTCTGACCGACCCGGAGAAGCTGCCCCGCCTCTACGCCGTCAACTGGTTCCGGAAGAACGCCGACGGGCGGTTCGCCTGGCCCGGCTTCGGCGAGAACAGCCGCGTCCTGAAGTGGATCGTCGAGCGCCTGTCCGGCCAGGCCGAGGCCGACGCCACCCCGATCGGCAACCTGCCCGCCGCCGGCGCCCTCGACACCAGCGGCCTAGCGATCAGCGAAAGTGACCTGGAACTGCTGCTGTCAGTGGACACCGACACGTGGCAGGACGAAGCCGGCCTCACCCGCGACTACTTCGCCACTTTCGGCAGCCACCTGCCCGACCAGTTGTGGGAGGAGCATGAGGCCCTGCTGGAGCGCCTGAAGGCCGCGAGCTGACCTCACCCCACGGGGCTCGACCGGTTCTTGGCTACCACCTCGCGCCCTTATTGATCAGCATCGGCCCGGCAGGGCGGTCCGGGCGAAGTGCCGGGTCAGCAGCTCGTCGAACGCCTCGGCGCACAGCGGCCGCGAGAAGTAGAAGCCCTGTGCCACCTGGCAGCCGAGCATCTTGAGCCCGGCGACCTGGTCCATGGTTTCCACGCCCTCGGCCACCACCGATATGCCCATGGCATTGGCCAGGTCCACGACGGCACGGACGATCGCCGAGTCCACCGGGCTTTCGGCGACGCCCTGTACGAAGGTGCGGTCGACCTTTACTTCGTGCACCGGGAACTGCTTGAGGTAGGCAAGTGAGGAGTGGCCCGTGCCGAAGTCGTCGATGGCCAGGCGCACGCCCAGCCGGTTGAGCTTCTTCATGACCTCGCGGGCACCGGCCAGGTCGGCCATGACCACGGTCTCGGTGATCTCGAACATGAGCAGCTCCGAGGGCAGGCCGGTGGCCTCGAGGGCCGCCGTCACCTGCGGCACGAGCCCACTCTCCTGGAACTGGCGTGGTGAGAGGTTGACGCTGATGGGCAGGTCAATGTCCAACCGGTCCCGGATCGAGCGCACCTGGCGGCACGCTTTGTCCAGAACGTAACGACCCAGCGGCAGTATCAGCCCGGTCTCCTCGGCCATCGGGATGAACCTGGTGGGGCCGATCAGACCGTTCGTGGGGTGGCGCCACCGCACCAGCGCCTCTGCGCCCACGATCTGCTGCCCGTCAAGAGAGTAGAACGGCTGGTAGTGCACCTCCAGTTCATCCCGCTCGAGCCCTTTGCGCAGATCGGCCTCGATCTGGAGCCGCTCGGAGGAACGGCTTCCCATGGCAGCTTGGTCGAACACCTTGTAGATGCCGCCCCCGCCCTTGGCTTTGGCGTCGTACATCGCCACGTCGGCGTTGCGAAGCACGTCGTCGGCTGTCCTATCTGGCTCGGTCAGGGCGATGCCGACCGACACGCTGGCCACCAGTTCGTAGCCGTCGGGCAGCACCATGGGCTGTTCGACCACGGCGCAGATGCGCCGCGCCGCGGCGACCGCCATGTCCACCCCGGCCACGTCCTCCAGCAGCACCACGAACTCGTCACCGCCGAAGCGGGCCAGCAGGTCGTGACTCCGCATCACCCCCTTCATCCGGGCCCCGATCGCCACCAGGCACTCGTCGCCGGTCAGGTGGCCAAGACTGTCGTTGATGCTCTTGAAGCGGTCCACATCGACGAAGATCAGAGCGTGGGTCTTGCGGTCCAGGGCTGACCGCAGCAACGCCTGATCGAGGCGCTCCACCAGCAGCCGGCGGTTGGCCAGGCCGGTGAGGCTGTCGTAGAACGCGTGATGCTGTAGTTCGTCTTCGAAGGCTTTGCGTTCGGTGATGTCACGAAAGGCGATCACCGCACCTGACGGTGCGCCGTCACTCATGACCGCGGAGGCCGTATACGCAACCGGGATGGTGCCGCCATTCGTACCGGGGAACCGGGCGTCGTCCTCCCGGATGGTGCGGCCCGTGCGCATGGCTTCGCGGGCCGGCCCGAGCAGAAAGCCGGGCGCCGTAAGGGCGCCATCGCACACCGGATCGTCGATCGTCATGGTGAGCGACGGCAGCTTCACCAGGCCGGCCGCAGCCCGGTTGACAAAGGTCAGCTTCCCATCGGCGTCTATGGCGCAGACACCTTCTCCGATGTTGAGGGTGATCGAGGAGAGCCTCTCGCGCGCGACATGGACCTGCTGGTACAGCTCAGCATTGCTGAGCGCCCCGCTGCCCACCGCGGCCAGGGCCCTCAGCAGGCTCCGGTCGGCGTCATCGAAGGGCTCACCCCGTCGCCGGCCCGACGCCACCAGCCACTGCTGCTGATCGGCAACGGTCATCGGCGCCGCCAGTTGACCAGTGTCCGGATCGTCAGATGTCAGGGTGGCCTCCGGGCTACGGAGCAGCCCACGTACCGACCCCAGGATCGTCTCGAGCACCGCCTGCCGCCGCAGTCCCCGGTTGGCCTCCAGCGTGACCTCGTACAAGCCCTCCATCCGGGCGCGCTCGTACAGCGCCGCGAACCGGGCACTGATAAGCCGGCGTTCCATCACCAGTCCCGGGACCGCCAGCGCCACGGCCCACAGATGAGCCTGTATCGCCAAGGCCAAAATCACGCCGACCAATGCTCCCGCGCCAGAAAGTGTCACCTGGATCCGAAGATCGCTGGTGAACTCCCCCCAGGTCGTGCCCATCGAGACCATGACGCTGGCCACGAGAAGCGTATTGATGGCGAAGTACACCGCCGCGCCGAGCATGACGGCTGCGATCTGACCTGCGGTGAGGGGATTCGCCGGGGCAGCGATGCTGCGGCTCACGGCCAGTCCCAGGCCGGCCGCGATCAGAACTTGCCCGGCATTGAAGGCCGACTTGACCAGCGGGCGCCTGCGGACCGCCTGGGCCAAGACGGTCACCAGGCCCAGGGTCCCCAATGTGACCAGCGGTGGCACGAGGAGGGCGAGGATCACCAGGAAGCCCTCGTCCATGTTCAAGGCCTCGGATTCGCCCCCCCGGTACACCACGACCGGCCACACCCAGCTCCCCAGGGCCAGAACGCCTATCGCGGCCGCGGCGATCCATTGGCCCTGGTCAATGCCCCACGGGGCCGACTGCCTCCATACGGCGACGAATATGGTAAGCGCACCACCCACGACCGAAGCCGTGACGATGGCCCTGGTAGCACGCGGTATGTTCATAGCCCGGCGACCGGATCGGGCACGGGTCAGCTCCATGCTGAGCTGTTCCACGCAGAGCCATTCCACGCGGAGCCATCCCAGGCGGAGCCATTCCAGGCAAAGTCGTTCCAGGCCCGGCCGGTCCAGTTTTCACCGTTCCACGCTGCGCCGTTCCAGCCCCCGCCGTTCCAGGCCCGGCCGGTAAACGCGTAGCCGTTCCAATCGCCGCCGTTCCACGCCCAGCCGTTCCATCCCGAACCATCGGAAGGCGGCTGATTCCAGGAGATCCCCGACCACAGGTTCTGGTTCCATGTGTCGACGGGACGGGTGGGCGACAACGAGACCGTGGTGCCCGATTTGGTCGGTTTCAGGCCGGCGGCCGACTGATTGAAGTTCATGGGGCCCGAGGTGGCCGCGGCGTAGGCGTTGAGGGCCCCATGGCCATCGGCGAATGGGTTGCCGACCGGGCCAGGGCTGGTGCTGCCGAGCAGGCGCGCCTTTACCTCATTGGGGGTGAGACCCGGGTTGTCGGCCAGGACCAGCGCTGCCGCCCCACTGGTGATGGCCGTGCTGAACGAGGTACCCGAGCCGACGAAGTTCGCGGAGCCGATCCGGGCCGAGGGGTAGCTGCTGTAGATCGTCGAACCCGGCGCGGCCAGGCTCACCACCGACCGGCCCGGGGCGACCAGGTCAGGCTTGACCCAGCCGTCGGGCGAGGTGGGCCCGACGCTGCTGAAGTCGGTCATCTCGTCGTCGGCGACCGACGCGGTGGCCATGTCGTCCAAGGCGCCCGCCGTGATCACCAGTGGGTCGTCGCCCGGGGAAAGCACAGTGCCGTTGAACGGCCCGGCGTTGCCCGCCGAGGCCACCACCGCGATTCCTGAGTCCCAGACCCTCTCGGCCGCCTTGTCCAGGGGGTTGTTGACCGTGGACTTGCTGGGCTGGAACCCCAAGGAGACGTTGACCACCTTGATGCCGTAGCTGCTCTGGTGATCGACCGCCCACTGCAGGCCCGAGATCAAATTCCCGAGGTGGGTCGTACCGGCTGCCCCAGCCACCTTGATCGACACCAGCTTGGCGCCAGGCGCTTCGCCCGAGTACTGCCCGTTCGACGAGGCTCCATTGCCGGCGATCAGGCCGGCCACGAAGGTGCCATGCCCGTCGCTGTCCTGGTACGGGCTGTTCCCGCTGGTCAGGTCCACCCCACCGATCAGCCGTCCCGAGAAGTCGGGCAGGTTGTCGATACCCGTGTCCAGTACGGCCACCGTGACCCCCTGGCCGGTATCGCCACTGGACGCCAGCCGTGCAGCCCCGGTCTCCTGCACGAACGCGTCAGAAGGCGTGTGCGGCCCGGTCGACTCCGGCGTGGACTGGACACTCACCGAAACATCAGGAGTCACGGTGATACCCGGTAGCGCCGCGAGCAGCGACTCCGCCGCCGTGGGGATCGAAGCGTCGACCCCGTCGATGAGGTGGTACTGCGTCACAACGGTGCCGCCCACCTCCAGCACCGCCGCGACCGGGCTCAAGAGCCCGTCCGCGGTGACAATGACCATCTCACTCTGGCTCGCCGACGCCGCCGGGACGCCGGCCATCGATGTGACCGCTAACGCGGCGGCTACCGCTGCACCCGCAGCGGCGATCCGGCCCTTCTTCCACCAGATGGGCCGGGTCCGATAGCCGATGGCTGCGCCGGATGAACAGGCATGCCGCATCTGATAGCCCCCCTTGATTACCTTTGAGGTATCTACCGTACGCTGAGAGGCCGACTTTAGAGGGAAATTTCCGCAATACCGATCCGCCTTTGGGAAATATGCGACTCATACTATTGGCATTAGTACTAATTGTATAAGTACAAATGCCAATAGCGCACGTGTGATCATTACGGCGTCACCCAGATCGACTGCAGGACCCGGTAGATGTTCCCGCCCAGCACGGCCCGGATCTCATCGTCGGAGTAGCCGCGGCGAACCAGCCAGCCACAGATGTTGCCGAAGCACTCGGTCGGGTTTTCCAGCCCGTCCACATAGGCGACCGGGTCGAACGCCGGGCCGGGCCGCCGCCCGGCGATGCCGAGCAGGTGCCCGAAGACCCGGTGCAATGCGGCATGGTCTCCGTACAGCGTGTCCGGCCCGAACGCGACATGCTCCAGGCCGACCAGGTCCACGCAGTACTGGAAGTGGTCCATCACCGACTCGATGGTGTGCGCGGGATGGTCGTGCGACAGCGTGGTGTGCGGCGCCGCGGACATGCCGATCACCCCGCCGGTCTCCGCGACCGCCCGCAGCACGGCGTCGGGCTTCATCCGCGGCGAGTCCCACACCGTCCGGGCCCCCGCGTGAGTGATCAGCACCGGCGCGGCGCTGGCCGCGCAGGTGTCCAGCGCCGTCCGGTCCGAGGAGTGAGACAGGTCGATGGCCAGGCCGAGCTGGTTCATCCGCCGCACGGCCCGCTTCCCGAACGAGGTCAGTCCGCCGTCGACTGGCTCGTTCAGGCCGCTGCCCAGGGTGTTGGCGTCGGAGTAGGCGATGCCGACCTGCCGGATCCCGAGGCCGTACAGAACGTCGAGGCGGTCCAGTTCGTTCTCGATCGGGGTGGCCGCCTCCAGCCCGAAGACCAGCCCGGTCCGGCCCGCCCGGTACGCCTCGTCGATGTCAGCCACAGTGCGGACGCATCGCACGCCGGGCGCGTGGGCCAGGTCGGCCTGGCGCATCCCGAGGTCGGTGATGATGTCGTCCCAGCGCCAGGGCGCGTTACCGGTGACGCAGGCCGTGCCGTCCATCATGTTGTCGAACACGACCGTCAGCCCCGACGCGGCCAGGCCCGCGTAGGCGGCGTGCTGCCGGCCGGTGCGGTTGTACTCGGGAGTCTCCTCCATCCGGGCCGGGAACCGGACCGGATGGTCGTGCAGGCTGATGACCAGGCTGTCGCGCAGCAGCGTGGCGGCCCGCCCGGCCTGCTCAGCGGTCAGCCCGGCGGCATACGGCGGGACGCGGCCGAACTCCGGGGCCAGCTCGAAGCGGCGGAAATCCTCCCCCGCGGTGAGGTAGGAATACGCGGTGTAGGCCCCAGCCGTATCAGTCATGGTCTCCTCCGGTGTCCAGCCGGTGCGGCCCGGCGGCCAGCAGCCGCCACAGCTGCTCCCAGGCCCGCATGCCCTCGCGCAGCCGCCGGATCCGCATGAACTCGTTCGGGGCGTGCAGCTTCTCGTCGGCGGTGGAGAACGAGAAGAACAGCGTCTTGGCCCCGAGCACCCGCTCGAACAGGTCCGTCGCGGGGAGCGTCCCGGCGATGCAGGCCAGCAGCACCTCCTCGCCGGGGTAGACCGTCTCCAGCGCCGCGGCCGCCGCGCGGATCGCAGGGTGCCCGGCCGGGATCGTGTACGCCGGTACCGCGGCCTCGTCCGGCCGGACCTCGACCCGCGCGCCCGGCGCGGCCCCGGCGGCGACACGGGCCGCGACATGCGCGGTGATCGCGTCCAGTACGCGCCGCGGATCCTGGCCCGGAACCAGGCGGCACGACACGTGCCCGACTGCGACGTGCGGGATCACCGTGTACTTCCCGCCCCCCTGGACGCCGTTGACCTCCAGGGTCGGCCGCTCCCACAGCCGCTCCAGGGTGGTGTAGCCCGGCTCGCCGTGGGCCTGGGCCAGGCCGAGCCCGGTGAGGTAGCCCGTTTCGTCGAACGAAACCGCGGCGATCTCGGCGCGGCGCTCGGGGGTCAGCTCCGGGATGCCGTCGTAGAACCCGGCCACCGCGACGCCGCCGTCCGGGGTGTGCAGGCTGGCCAGGATCTCGCTCAGCACGTGCAGCGGGTTGGCGACGGTGCCGCCGTACCGGCCGGAGTGCAGGTCGCCTGTCCCGCCCTCGACCACGATGTCCAGGGTGACCAGGCCCTTGGACTTCAGCGACAGGGATGGCTCGGTGGGCCGCCACATGGCCCCGTCGGCCGAGATGACCAGGTCGGCCGAGAGCTCAGCCGCGTGAGCGGTTACGTAGTCCGGCAGGTGCGGGCTGCCGATCTCCTCCTCGCCCTCGAAGAGGAACTTCACGTTCAGCGGCAGCCCACCCTCCTGGTCGCAGAACGCCTGGGCGGTCTTCAGGACCAGGTACACCGGGCCCTTGTCATCGCTGGCGCCGCGGCCGCGCATCACGTCGCCGTCGATGGCCAGCTCGAACGGTGGCGTGTCCCACTCGGCCAGGTCCCCGGTGGGCTGCACGTCGTAGTGGCCATAGACCAGGATGGTCGGTGCCCCGGCGGCGCCCAGCCAGTCTCCCCGGACGACGGGATGCCCCCCGGTCTCGGCCACCCGGCCGCCGGCGAAGCGGAGCCGGTCCGCCACCCACTGCGCGGCGGCGCGCATCGTCTCCGGGGCCGCGTCCCGGCTGACACTCGGGATGGCGACCAGGCCGGCCAGCTCAGCCAGGTAGCCGTCGTCGGCCAGGTCAAAGTCCAGCATGGCCACCGTCGATCGCGATGATCTGCCCGGTGACCCACGATGACCGCTCGGACGCGAAGAACTGCACGCCGTTGGCGATGTCCGCGGGCTCTCCCAGCCGCCGCATGCTGATGCCCTCGACCAGCGCCGCCTGACCGTCTCGGCCGTAGCTCGCCCACTGCCTCTCGGTGGTCGGGTTGGACCGGATGAAGCCGGGCGCTATGCAGTTGACCGTGATCCCGAACGGGCCCAGCTCGTGCGCCAGCTGCCGGGTCAAGCCGATCTGGGCCGCTTTCGCGCTGGTGTAGGCCTGGATGCCGGTCTTGCTGACGCCGAGGCCGGCCGAGGAGGCGATGTTGATGATCCGCCCCCAGCGCCGCTCCTTCATCCCCGGCACCACTGCGCGGGTACACAGGAACGCGGTCGTCAGGTTGGCCTCGACCACCGCGCGCCAGTCCTCGTCGGTGACCTCCTCCAGCGGCCGGCCTACCTGCCCGGCCACGCCCCCGGCGCAGTTGACCAGGATGTCGACCAGGCCGACGTCGGCGAAGAACTCCGCCACCGTGGCCGGCACGGACAGGTCGGCGGTGTCCTTATCGACACCGCGGACTTTCGCGCCGTCGCTCCGGAGGGCGTCGGCGATGCCGGCGCCGATGCCATGCGCCGTTCCGGTCACGACGGCCGTCTTCCCGGCCAGGCCGCCGCTCACTGAGCCGGATCCGTCCGGGAGGAGCGGTGGCCAGATGTGAGCAAGGCCGCCGTCCGGCGAGCCCGCGAGATGCTGTGCACCCAGCCTCCGTGCCTGTCATCGCTGCCTGACGGGCCGACGCTGGCTGCCGGGGCCGCGGAGGGTACTAACAAACGTTTGTCCTGAAGGCACTGTAACCGCCTGATTCCGATCGGGCCAGTGTGATTTGGCCCGGCGGCCGGCGCCCGGTCTCCCCATTCCCTTCGGCTCGCTCACGCGAGGAGTTCGCGGACGCGGGGGATCACTTGCGTGCCGTAAAGCTCGATATTCGTCATGAGCGACTGATGCCCGAGGCCTCCCATGCCGTATTTCAGGTCAAAGCGGCTCGCGCCGAGGGCGGTGAGATTGGCCGCGATCTTCTGGGCGACGGTTTCTGGTGATCCTACGTAGAGCGCTCCCTGTGGCCCGACCTCATAGAGGAAGGACTCCTCGGTCGGGACGGCGAAGCCGCGGATCTGGCTGTAGTGGCGGATGACCTCCAGGTAGCGCGGCCAGAACTCGTCGCGGGCCTGGTCGTCAGTGACGGCGACATGACCCGGCGAGTGCACGCCGACCGGGAGGGGGGCCCGTCCAAAGCGCTCCAGAGCCTGCCGGAAGAGCTGAGAGAAGGGGGCGAAACGCGCCGGGGATCCGCCGATGATCGCGAGCATCAGCGAAAATCCATATTGTGCGGCGCGGATGACTGATTGAGGGCTTCCGCCGACGCCGATCCAGGCCGGGAACGGCCCGGATTCGGTGTGTGGCACGACATCCTGGTTGTGCAGCGACGCGCGGGTCTTGCCCTGCCAGGTGACCGGGCCGCCCTTGAGCAGTTCGGCGAACAGGCTGGTTTTCTCCTCGAAGAGGTCCTCGTAGTCGGCCAGGTCATAACCGAAGAGCGGGAACGAGTCGATGCTGGAGCCCCGGCCGAGGATGACTTCGGCCCGGCCACTGGAGATGGCGTTGAGCGTGGAGTAGCGCTGAAACACCCGGACGGGATCATCCGAGCTCAGTACCGTGACCGCGGACCCGAGGCGGATGCGGGCCGTGCGCGCGGCGATCGCGCTGAGCACCACGTCGGCGGCCGACAGCGGGAAGTCATCGGTGTGGTGCTCGCCGATCCCGAAGAAGTCCACGCCGACCTGCTCGGCGAGGACTCCTTGCTCGACGAGGTTCCGGATCGTCTGGGCATGGGACAGCGGGCGGTCGCCGGAATCGTGAGTGACATCGCCGAAGGTGTCGAGGCCGAGGACAAGCGGGAACTGCGCAGGACCGCCTGCGGCATTTGACGGTGATGTTGTCACGCCGGAGCCTTCTCTCGGATCTGAGCTTGGGTGAACCTGGTGTGGGCTTGGGCGGGCCAGGGGCCGCCCGGTCCGGCTTCGGCGTGCACGGCCCGCTCGAACTCGGCCCGGTGTAGCGGCACACCGAAGACCGGGCCGCCGGGTTGCAGGGCGCGGCCCGCGGTCAGGCTGCTGAGCTGGACGGCGTCATAGCCGATGCGTTCGATGAGTTCCGCCACGACGGCCGCCGCGCGCGGGTCGTCGCTGGCGACGCCGAGCGCGCGGCGTTCCGGCGCGCCCGCGGGGCGGCGTTCGTCTTCAAGTTCGTGGTAGCCGATGTGATTGAGGGTCTTGACGATTGTGGACCGGGCCAGCCGGGCCGCAACGATCTCGCTGCTGCCGTACTGGCGACCTTCGAACATCTCCTGAGCGCCGTCGACGGGCGGCCAGTAGTTCATCGCGTCGACGACGAGCCTGCCGGCCACCAGGGAAGAATCCAGCGCCGCGAACCTGTGCAGCGGGATCGCCATCACCACGATGCCTGCCTCCTTGACAGCATCGGCCGCCCATCGCGGCTCGGCCCCCGGTGCCAGCACCTGCGCTATCAGCTCGATCTTGGCCGGGTCACCCGAAGCCGCGATCGACACCTGGTAGCCCGCCTCCATCGCGACCCGCGCGATCACCGGGCCGACATGCCCCGCACCGAGCACGGCGATCCGCGGCAGCCGCGCCGACGACAGCACTCCGGTGGTGGGTGAGAAGATCGAGCTCATCCGGCCAATGCCTCCATCAAGGTCGCCGCGTCGTAGCCTCCCCGGTGCACCGCGCTGTCGATGAACAGCGTGGGGGTGCCCTGCACCTGCCCAGACGCGACTCCGCTGTGCACGTCCCGGCGGACACGCCCCAGCACCGTGGCGCCGGCCCGGTCGCGGTCGAACAGTGCGACGTCGAGCCCGAGCCCGGCGGCATACTGGCGCAGGTCTCCGTCTTCGAGTGCTTTCTGGCGGTGGAACAGCAGCCCGTGCATGTCCCAGAACCGGCCCTGCAGCGCCGCGGCCTCGGCCGCGGCGGACGCGGCCAGGGCGTGCGGGTGGATCCCGGTCAGCGGGAAATGCCGGAAGGCGAACCGGACTCCCTCACCCAGTTCTCTCTCGACGCGTTCGATCGCCTGGAACGCCTGCCGCGAGTACGGGCATTCGTAGTCGCCGTACTCGACGATCAGGCGACCCTGGGGCGAGCCGCGGACGTGATCAACGGCCTCGTCCACCGGCTCCATGGCCGGCTCTGGCTCCTGCCGCATCGCGTGGCGCTTCATGCGGTTCTCCTGGTGCGGGCTGACGGGGGACCGGACTGCTGGGCCGGGTCTCAGAAGCCGGCCGGCTGCCGGATGAGGACGATGTGAATCCGGCCGGGCTGTTCCTGGTGGATCTCCAGAACCTTCCCGACGTAGCTGTTCTGCCCGTAGGCGGCATACGCGCGAGCGTCCTCGAGCTTCAGGCTGTGCTGGTAGATCCGCTCGTGCGCCGCCGCCAGGGTGGGAACGAGCTTCTGCGCGCCGACGACGAAAATGACGCTGGCGGCGCCCCAGGCGTAGGAGGCGAGCTGGCTGCCTGAGGCCGACGCGATGACCAGCGTTCCGTCATGGGTGACTGCATGGACGCTGCCGAGGGCGTAATCGGGCTGCCCGGCGATCGCCTTCATCTCCGGCAGTTGGGTCGCGAAGTCGAGCGCCATCATCTTGTTGCGCACCGATTCGTAGGGTCCGCCGTCGTTGATCGCGTCCGCGATGCCGGTCTCGGCCAGTGTCACCGAGGTGTTGGTCATCACCGAGGAGCCTTCGGGGATGCGGGCCAGGACAGCCTGCCGCGCGGCGTCGAAATCGTCGGCGACTTCGACGCTGAATCCGTGCTCCTCCAGCGCGACGACGGTCGCCGTGAGCGTCTGGTCATCAGGCAGGGCGGTGAAGCGGTCTGATGCGTTGGTCGTGCTCATAGCTGATCCTCCTACGCAGGGAAATAGCTGCTGGCGGTGGCGCCGCATGCCAGTCTAAACGGACTTTACCCCGTTTAGTATTCCGGCCGGTAGAGTGAGGCCCGTGGACCGGGCCATTTTGTCCGTGGGAGCGCCGCGCGCCGAGCGCGCCGACGCGGTACGCAACCGGCTGCACCTGCTGGCCACAGCCCGCGAGATGCTCGCCGAGCAGGGAGCGGCCACACTGACCATGGACGGGCTGGCGCAGCGGGCGGACCTGGGCAAGGGGACGGTGTTCCGCCGGTTCGGCACCCGCGCGGGGATCTTCCAGGCGCTACTGGACGACGACGAGCGGGCCTTCCAGGAGCAGGTGCTGTCCGGGCCGCCGCCGCTGGGCCCGGGTGCTGCACCGCTGGACCGCCTGGTCGCCTATGGCCAGGCCCGGGTCGGCTTCCTGATCGCGCACCGCGAGATCGCCCGCGCCAGTCTGGACGGCAGCGAGCCCGTACCGGCCGGAGCACAGACGCCTATCTCGCAGCTGCACATCCGGGTGCTGCTCGGGCAGATACATCTCGGCGCCGCCGACCTCGACGTCCTGGCCGTCCAGCTCACCGCCGCCCTGGACGGCCCCCTCCTGCTCTACCTGTCGGCGTCCGACCTCGCCGAAGCCGCCGTCCAGACCGAGGCGAGGATCGCACAGGGCTGGCAGGACCTGGTCCAGCGCATCTGCCGACCTTGATCAACAAGTCGATGGCGGCACATTCCCCCGTCCCAGGACATCGCCCGAGAGGAACCGCCATGTCCAGCCCACTGCAGGCCGGGCGCAGCCCTGTCCTGGACGGGGCGCAGCTGGAGGTGCTGCGCAGGTACGGCACTGAGCAGGACGTGGCCGCGGGAGATGTGCTGTTCGCCGACGGGGACGTGACTTATGACCTGATCGTGGTGCTGGACGGTGAGGTGCGGATCATCGAGCACCGCGGTCAGCCGGGCGAGAGAGTTATCCAGACTTATGGCCGGTCACAGTTCCTGGGCGAGATCGGCTTGCTCACCGGCCAGCGCGTGTACCTGAGCGCGGTGGCCAGCACGGCCGGGCGGGTGCTGCGCGTTCCCGTGGAGCAGGTGCGGGTGATCATGACCCAGGAGCTCGGTCTCAGCGAGCTGATCCTGCGGACGTTCCTGCTCCGGCATTCGATCTTGACGGGCCTGGGCTCGGGCCTGACGCTGATCGGATCCCGGTTTGATGCCGGCACCCGGCGACTGCTGGAGGTGCTGGCGCGCAACCGCCTGGCGTCGAAGTGGCTGGAGCTGGAAGGCTCACCTGAGGCCGAGACGATGCTCCGGAAACTGGATGTGCCCGTAGGAGACCTGCCGATCATCGTGGTGCCGGGCGGGACGCTGCTGAGGAACCCCAGCGGCCGGGAACTGCTCGACGCGCTGGGCATGTCCGGCCCCAGCGACACCGACCTGCCCGGAGTGTGCGATCTGCTGGTGGTGGGAGCGGGTCCCGGCGGACTGGCGGCCGCCGTGTACGGCGCTTCCGAAGGGATGGCGACGATCCTGGCCGAGGACACCGCGCTGGGCGGCCAGGCGGGAACGTCGTCCCGGATCGAGAACTACCTGGGCTTCCCGGCGGGCCTGTCCGGGGAGGAACTGGCGGCGCGCGCGGCCTTGCAGGCGCAGAAGTTCGGCGTACGCATCAAGCTGGCGGCGAAAGCGGTGTCGCTGTCGTCGGAGTCCGGAATGCACCAGGTCAGGTTCGACGATGGCGATGCGATCACTGCGAAATCGGTCATCATCGCCACCGGGGCGCGCTACAACCGGCTGCCCCTGGACCGGCTGGCCGAGTTCGAGGGCGTCGGCGTCTACTACGCGGCCACCCAGATGGAGGCCCAGGCCTGCCGGGCTGACCCGGTCGCCATCGTGGGCGGCGGCAACTCGGCCGGCCAGGCGGCGTTGTTCCTGAGCCGTAGCAGCGCCGAAGTTCACATCATCATCCGGGGCGAGACGCTCGAGGCTTCCATGTCGCGCTACCTGATCGATCAGATCGAGCGGAACCCCCGCATTATCGTCACGCCCCGAACGCACGTCACCGCGCTGCTCGGGAAAGATCAGCTAGAAGGCGTGGAGCTGCTGGATGCCAGCCGGCCGCAGGCGTCGGCACTGGCCGTCCGAGGCCTGTTCGTTTTCATCGGCGCGCAGCCCAGCACCCAGTGGCTGGCGGGCCAGCTCGCCGAGGACACCCACGGGTTCCTGCTCACCGGCAGTGACATCCCGGTAGCCCAGCTCGACGACGCCGGCCGGATGCCCCTGTTCCTGGAAACCAGCCGGCCTGGGGTCTTCGCCGTCGGCGACGTCCGCAGCGGGTCAGTCAAGCGGGCCGCGACCGCGATCGGGGAAGGCTCGATGGCGGTGCGGCTGGTGTTCGAGCGCCTCCGGGCCACCGGGAGTGCGGTCGCGGACCCGCCCCGCGCCGACGGGGACGGCCGCAATGCCCCAGTGGCCTCGACGCCCGGCCCGGCTTGACGGCTGTCACCGGGCCGGCCGGAAGATCACGGCGGGGGTTAACCGACGAGCCTGTTTGACCATCCGTACCCTGGCCGGGCACGATCATGGGGACGCAGGCCGGAGCTGGTGGTCGGGAGGAGCTGATCGGGCGTGAGCATTCTGGGCACCCGGGTCCTGCGGACGGAGGATCCCGGCTTCCTGACCACCGGCGGCGTCTACACCGACGACGTGGTGGACGAGCGGCTCGCCGGGGCCTGCCACGTGTTCTTCGTCCGATCCCCGATCGCGCACGCGCGGATCCGCTCCGTCGACGTGAGCGCCGCGCTGCGGGCTCCGGGCGTCAGCGCCGCATTCACCGGCGCCGACCTGGCCGACCTCCCGCTGCTGGCCGCGCCGATGCCCGGCATGATCGATGAGCGGATGGGCCAGCCACTCCTCGCCCGCGACGTGGCCCGCTTCGTTGGCGAGCCGGTGGCCGTGGTCATCACCGACGACCCGTACCAGGGCGAGGACGCTGCCGAACTGGTCGACGTCGACTATGAGCCCCTGCCGCCGGTGATCGGCCTGGCCGACGCCGCCGGCGGCCAGGCCGGCGTGCTGTTCCCCGACGCCGGCACCAACGTCGCCGCCTCATTCGGCGACGCCGCCGGGCTCAACGGCGACCTGTTTGATGGCTGCGACGTGGTTGTCACCCGCACAATCGTCAACCAGCGGGTCGCGCCCGCCCCGATGGAAACCCGCGCGACGGCCGCTGTCTGGGGCGAGGACGGACGGCTGACGGCGTGGATCCCGAATCAGGGCGCTCAGGGAACGCGCACCGCCCTGGCGGAGATGCTCGGGATCGATCCGGCCGGCGTCCGCGTCATCACCCCGGACGTGGGCGGCGCGTTCGGCGCCAAGTTCGGCGCTGACCCGGAGCACGCGGTGGTGTGCTGGGTGGCCCGGCGGCTGGGCCGCGCCGCGCGCTGGGCCGAAACCCGCAACGAGAATCTGATCGCCATGACGCACGGCCGCGCGCAGCGCCAGACCGTCACGATGGGCGGCGGCCGGGACGGGACCGTGGCGGCGTACCGGCTGGAGATCCTGCAGGACGCTGGGGCCTACCCGAGATTTGGCGCCTTCCTGCCCGCCCTTACGATCTTGATGGCGCCCGGGCCGTACGCATTTGGCCACACCGAGGCGGTCGGGAAGTCGGTGGTGACTAACACCACACCGGTCGGCGCCTACCGCGGCGCGGGCCGGCCCGAGGCCACGGCAGCGGTGGAGCGGGCCATCGACCTTTTCGCCGCGGAGATCGGCATGGACCCGGCCGACGTGCGCCGCCAGAACCTGCTGCCCAAGTTCACCGAGCCGCACACCACCGCGTTCGGTGCCGTGTACGACAGCGGCGATTACGCGGCGGCCTTGGAGAAGGTGCTGACGGCGGCCGGCTACCAGGAACTCAGGGAGGATCAAGCGAAACGGCGTGCGGCCGGCGACGTGGTCCAGCTCGGCATCGGCATGTCCTGCTACGTGGAGATCACCGGTCCGGGGATGGAGGCAGGCGGCCCGCGCGAGAACGCCACGGTCGAGGTCCATCCCGACGGCAGCGCCACGATCCTGACCGGGACCTCCCCGCACGGGCAGGGCCACGCCACCGTGTGGGCGATGCTGGCCAGCGACGAACTCGGCGTCCCCGTTGACAGGATCACTGTGAAGTGGGGCGACACCGACCTGATCCCGGAGGGCGGCGGCACCGGCGGCTCGCGCAGCCTGCAGCAGGGCGGGGCGGCCGTGCAGCAGGCTTCGCGGGAGCTGATCGACGTGGCCCGGCAGCGCGCGGCCGACGAACTGGAGGCCAACGCGGCCGACCTGGTTTTCGACGCTGTGCGCAGCGCCTTCGCCGTGGCCGGCGACCCGGAGGCCTCGGTGCCACTGGCCCGGCTCGCCGCCGACGAGCGGCTGTTCGTGCGCACCGTGTTCACCGCACCCGGGCCGACCTTCCCGTTCGGGGCGCACGTGGCGGTCGTCGAGGTGGACACCGAGACGGGCAAGGTGGTGCTGCGCCGGGTGGTGGCCGTCGATGACGCTGGCACCGTGATTAACCCGCTGCTGGCCGAGGGCCAGCGACACGGCGGCATCGCCCAGGGCGCGGCGCAGGCGTTTCTGGAGGAGGTCATCTACGACGCCGATGGCAACCCGCTGACCGCGACCTTCGCCGACTATCCCTTCCTGTCGGCCACCGAGGTTCCCAGCTTCGAGCTGGCCGACATGGCTACGCCGACCAGCTACAACCCGCTCGGGGCCAAGGGGATCGGGGAGGCCGGCACGATCGGCTCCACGCCGGCCGTGCAGAACGCGATCATCGACGCGCTCGCCCACCTCGGCGTGCGGCACATCGACATGCCCGCCTCCCCGCAGCGGGTGTGGCAGGCGATGCGGTCAGCGCCCGGCGATGCGGTCAGCAGCACGGCGGCGGGATCGAATGAATCGAGGGACGCGTAGATGCAGGTCCAGCTCACGGTGAACGGGCAATCCCGGTCCGACGAAGTAGAGCCACGGCTCTTGCTCGTGCACTACCTGCGGCAGCGGTGTGGGCTGCGCGCCGCCAACGTCGGCTGCGACACAACATCCTGCGGCGCCTGCACCGTGCTGCTGAACGGGCGGTCGGTGAAGTCCTGCACGATGCTGACCGTGCAGGCGGCTGGCCAGAACGTGACCACCGCTGAGGGCCTCGCGGCCGACGGCGGCCAGATGCATCCGGTGCAGCAGGCGTTCAGGCAGGAACACGGCCTGCAGTGCGGCTTCTGCACGCCGGGAATGGTCATGGCGGCCGCCGGCCTGCTGGCCGAGAATCCGCAGCCCACCGAGGCGGAGGTGCGCGAAGGCCTGGAGGGCAACTTCTGCCGCTGCACCGGCTACCACAACATCGTGCGCGCGGTGCTGGCCGCCGCCGACGCCATGGCCGGAGAGGTAACCCCTTGATCCCCGCGCCGTTCGAGTACGCGGCCGCCGACTCCACCGAGCACGCCCTGGAACTGCTGGCCAAGTTTGGCGATGAGGCCAAGCTGCTGGCCGGCGGCCACTCGCTGCTGCCGATGATGAAGCTGCGGCTCGCCTTCCCCTCGGCCCTGATCGACATCGGCCACCTGCGCGAACTGGCCGGCATCCGGGCCGACGGCGATGAGCTGGTGATCGGCGCCACCACCTGCCACGCCGATGTCGCGGCCTCCGGCCTGGTCCGATCGCAGGCTCCGCTGCTAGCGCACTCCGCGGCGCAGGTCGGCGACCCGCAGATCCGCCACCGCGGCACGATCGGCGGCTCCCTCGCGCACGCCGACCCGGCCGCTGACCTGCCGATGGCGCTGGTCGCGCTGGGCGGCTCGGTGGAGATCGCCGGTCCGGGCGGAACCAGGACCGCCGCCGCCGCCGACTTCTTCACCGGTTTCCTCGAGACCAGCCTCGAGCCCGGCGAATTGCTCAGCGCGGTGCGGGTGCCGCGCAGGCCGGGCACCAGCTGGGGGTACCAGAAGTTCGTGCGGCGGGCGAACGACTGGGCCATCGTCGGGGTCGCGGCCATCGACGGGCGGATCGCCCTGGCCAACATGGGCCCGGTGCCGGTCCGCGCCCGGGCCGCGGAGCAGGCGCTCGCCGACGGCGCCAGCCTCGCGGAGGCCGCCTCGCTGGCCGCCGAGGGCACCCAGCCGTCCGAGGACATCCACGCCGACCGCACGTACCGCCAGCACCTGGCCCGCGTGCTCACCCGGCGTGCCCTGGAGCACCAGGCGGGCTAGCTGGCTGAGGCGACGAGGTCGTGGTAGTGGGTTTCACACCAGCAGCGCGCCCGGGCCATTGTCCCGGCGACCTGGTTCCAGTAGTCCACGAAACCGGGATGGCCAGCGTCGGCTGCGTCCGTGATGATGGCACAGCTCCAGTCGTGGTTGTCCAGGATCGCTTCGGCGACCTCACGACGCTGGGCGTGGGTCAGCCCATAGGCGTCCAGGAGGAGACGGAACCGCCTGAGCACCTGGCCCTGCCGGGAGTCGGCGATGTCGCGTTCGTCGTAGAGCGGGGACCAGTTCCGGGCCGCGGCCGCGAGATCCCAGATGACGCTACCCGGGCCGGCCAGGTCGAAGTCAATGAGGGCCGCGGCCCGCCCATCGCGGAAGACCAGATTGGCCGGATGGATGTCGTTGTGGCTGACCAGGCGGGTGGTGAAGCGGGCCGGGACGCGCCGCGGCCACCGGTAGCCGGTCGGATCGAACGACGCCGCGGCCTGGTGATACCGGCGCAGTAACTCAGCGACGCTGGCCAGGGCCTGGTCGGTGAGCATCTCGTCAAGCAGTGGCGGAACGGCGGCCCGGCCGTTGATGTATGTCAGCGTCTCCGTGGTCGCATCCGTGGCCAGCACCCGGGGCGCGCCATCGAAGCCGACCGCGGCGAGGTGGCCAAGGAGGGCGTGGGTCGCGGCCCGGCAGGGCGCGACCGGCCTGCGGACCGTGTTGCCGGCGCGTTCCACCAGCCCGCGGTTGGCGGTTCCGCCCGGCATCGGGCCGTCAGCCGCCGGCGGCGCGCTCACGTCGCCCGCCGGAGCAGGGCCCGGGCGAGACTGGTGTGGGTGACCAGGCCGTGGATCATGCCGGCCCGGATCGCCGCCCGGACCGCGACGTTCTTGGAGACGCCGTAGGCGACGGCGATCACGGAGGGGATCTGCGCCAGGGCCGATCCTGACGTCACGATCATTCGGCTGTCCAGCGCGGTCTCTACCGGACAGCCGTCCTCGCCGAGGAAGACCCCGGCCATCTCCGCGCACACGCCGAGCCGGGCGATGGCGTCGCGCTCGCCTGGGCTGCAGGCGTCATAGATCGTCGACAGGCCGGGCGCCCACGCGCCGATGGCGACCATGGCCAGCGTCACGGACGGCACGAGCGCCAGGGCATCGGCGATATCGGCCTGCCGGCGGATGGCGGTAGCCGTCTGGGCATCGTCCACGATCATCGGCGCATAGAAGACGTGCGCGGTGCCGCCGCCGATCCGGGCCACGCTCCGCACCAGGTCGAGCAGGTCCCGGCCATCCGGCGGGGGCACGGCCCCGGTCAGCTGGACAATCGGGCAGGGCGGCATCTGGGTCAGTGCGGCGGCCAGCCCGCTCAGCGAACGCGCCCAGGACATGCCGAGGACGTCGCTGGGCGTGATGATGTCCATCAGCACCTCTCCCGCCGCCTCACCCAGCCGGCGCCGCAGCGCTGGCTCGTCCTCGTCGGGAAAGTTGAACACGAAGGCATACTTCAGGCCGAACGCCGAGCAGAGTTCCGCCGACAGCCCCGCGTCGAGGCTCCCCCCGGGCAGCCCGATCTCGATGCGCACCATGCCGGCCTCGCGAGCCGAGTCGAGCAGGCGGGCCACCCGGAACCGGCTGATGCCAAGCCGGTCGGCGATGTCGACCTTTGAGATGCCCTCGAGGTAGAACTGCCGCGCCACGCGGGCGGCCAGGACGATTTCCGAGGGCCGATCGGCGGACAGCCCGGCCATGCCCCTCCAGCCACCAGACCCATCCGCTCATTTGAGCGGGCAGGCCTCATGTTCGCAGTTTTTCTTGACTTTGCCTAGAAGCCGAATCAATGTGTTCGTTATCAGCGTGGTCGCTATGAGCGCTAGACGCTCAGATGAGCACTGATGAGAGCCCGGCACGGCGCAGTGACCTGGACGACAGGACGCGACGATGACTCGACGGCGAGACCCCGGATCCGGAGCCGCACGCTCCCCCGCGATGCCGCTCAGCCGCAGGGCATTCCTGGCCGGGACCACCGGCGGGGCGGCGCTCGCCCTGACCGGCTGCGCCACCGGCGCGAAGCAACTCTTCTCCGGCGGGAGCTCTGGGACGACGATCACGGTCGCGATCGTGTCCAACTCGCAGATGCAGGACGCGATCAGCCTGTCCTACCTGTTCGAGCGGGAGCACCCGGGCATCCACCTGTCGTTCATCTCGCTCCCGGAGAACGAGGCGCGCGCCAAGATCACCGCGGACGTGTCGACCCAGGGCGGCGAGTTCGACGTGGTGATGATCAGCAACTACGAGACGCCGATGTGGTCGGCCAACGGCTGGCTGCTGAACCTGCAGCCGTACATCAACGCCACCCCCGGCTACGACGCGAACGACTTCCTGCCCCAGCTGCGGGC
>JAWWPY010000247.1:0-14374 GCA_033854735.1 Streptosporangiaceae bacterium
AGCGGGCTGGCGCCGAGCAGCCCCGGCTGCTCGGCCGGAGCATCGCCCTCATCTTCGAGAAGACCTCCACCCGTACCCGGTGCTCGTTCGAGGTGGCCGCGTACGACCAGGGCGCGCACGTCACCTACCTGGATCCGGCCGGCTCGCATCTCGGGCACAAGGAATCGGTCAAGGACACCGCGCGGGTGCTCGGCCGGCTGTACGACGCCATCGAGTACCGCGGCTCCTCCCAGCACACCGTGGAGATTCTCGGCCGCTGGGCCGGGGTGCCGGTGTGGAACGGGCTGACCGATGAGTGGCATCCCACCCAGTCCCTGTGCGACATGCTGACGATGCGTGAGCACAGCCAGAAGCCCGACGCCGAGATCGTGTTCGCGTTCTGCGGTGATGCCCGCAACAACGTCGGGAATTCACTGCTGGTCGCGGGGGCCATGATGGGAATGGACGTCCGGATGGTCGCGCCCCGGCAGTTGTGGAACTCCGACACTGTCATCGCGGCGGCGCGGACGGTGGGTGAGCAGACCGGCGCGCGGATCTCCTTCACCGAGGACGTCAAGGAGGGCGTGCGCGGCGCTGACTTCCTGTACACCGACGTGTGGGTCTCACTGGGCGAGCCCGCGGCGCTGTGGGCGGAGCGGGCCGCGCTGCTTCGCGAGTACCAGGTCACCATGGACATGGTGGGTGCCACTGGGAATCCCGATGTGAAATTCATGCACTGCCTGCCCGCGTTCCATGACCGGAACACGGCGGTTGGCGAGGAGATCTTCGCGGCGACCGGGCTCGATGCGCTCGAGGTCACTGACGAGGTGTTCGAATCAAGCCACTCGATCGTGTTCGACCAGGCTGAGAACCGCATGCACACCATCAAGTCGATCATGCTGACGACTCTGGGAGCATGACCGCCGTGCTTGCCCCCCGCAGGGAGCCCGGAGGCCAGTTAGGCTGACTGGCGTGCGATCTCTAAGGGTGGGGCTCACTGGCGGGATCGCCTCGGGCAAGAGCGAAGTGGCGCGCCGACTCGCAGCGCAGGGTGCCGTGGTCATCGACGCGGACGTCATAGCCAGGGAGGTCGTCCAGCCCGGGACTACCGGGCTGGCCGAGGTGGTCGGAGTGTTCGGCTCCGAGGTCGTGGCGCCAGATGGCACGCTGGACCGGGATCGGCTGGGCGAGATCGTATTCTCCGACGCGGCGCTGCGGGCGAGGCTGAACGCGATCGTCCATCCCCGCGTGGGGGAGCGCCTCCGGGAGCTGGAGATGGCGGCTCCGCCCGGGGCGATCGTGATCCAGGACATCCCGCTGATCGCCGAGAGCGGGCTGGCCGACTTCTACGACTTGATCGTGGTCGTCGATGTGCCACCCCGCGTCCAAGCCGAGCGGCTGACCCAGAAGCGCGGCCTGACTCCCGAGCAGGCGGCGGCGCGGATGGCCGCCCAGGCCACCAGGGAGAAGCGGCTGGCTATCGCCACCATCGTGATCGACAACTCGGGCTCCCTGGCGGAACTCGACCGGCAGGTCGGGGAGCTCTGGGCGGAACTCCGGAACCGCGCACTCGCCCTTCAGGAGTGAGTGGGGGTCGCGCGGCCCGGGAATGTCAGAGTCGGGAAATACAGTGGGTGCGTGGCAGAGTTGAAGCCCACTGTGGGTTCCAGGCGCCCACGTCTGGCGCTTGGCAGCGGGGGAGGAGTGGTGGCATGCGGCCGGTAACTGACTTGCAGCGAAGCGTGGCGCCATTCCAGGTGATCACGGACATGGTGCCGGCGGGGGACCAGCCACGGGCCATCGCCGAGATCGAGCGCCGGATCACCGGTGGGACGAGGGACACCGTGCTGCTCGGTGCGACCGGCACCGGCAAGACGGCCACGGTCGCCTGGCTGACCGAACGGCTGCAGCGGCCAGTTCTGGTGATGCTGCCCAATAAGACCCTGGCCGCGCAGTTCGCGAACGAATTGCGCGAGATGCTGCCGAACAACGCGGTCGAGTACTTCGTCTCCTACTACGACTACTACCAGCCCGAGGCGTACGTCCCGCAGACCGACACCTACATCGAGAAGGACTCCTCGATCAACGATGAGGTGGAGCGGCTGCGGCATTCCGCGACCAATTCACTGCTCACCCGCCGGGATACGATCGTTGTGTCATCTGTCTCGTGCATCTACGGCCTGGGCACGCCGCAGGAGTACGTGGACCGGATGGTCCGGCTGCGGATCGGCGGCACCATCGAGCGGGACGCCCTGCTCCGCCAGCTGGTGGGCATGCAGTACACCCGTAATGACCTGGCCTTCACCCGGGGCACGTTCCGGGTGCGCGGCGACACCATCGAGATCATCCCGGTCTACGAGGAACTGGCCGTCCGCATCGAGATGTTCGGTGACGAGATCGAGCGGCTGATGACGCTGCACCCGCTGACCGGTGAAGTGGTCAGCGAGGATGAGGAACTGTATATCTTCCCGGCCTCCCACTACGTGGCGGGACCGGAACGGATGGAGCGGGCGATCGCCGGCATAGAGGCCGAACTGGCCGCCCGGCTCGCCGAGCTGGAGCGGGCCGGGAGCCTGCTTGAGGCGCAGCGGCTGCGCATGCGGACGGCCTACGACATCGAGATGCTCCGTCAGGTGGGAAGCTGCTCCGGGATCGAGAACTATTCGCGGCACATCGATGGCCGTGAGCCCGGGAGCCCGCCGAATACGCTGCTCGATTATTTCCCCGAGGACTTCCTGCTGGTCATTGACGAGTCGCACACGACGGTGCCGCAGATCGGCGCCATGTACGAGGGTGACGTGTCCCGGAAGCGGACGCTCGTCGAGCACGGGTTCCGGCTGCCGAGCGCGATCGACAACCGCCCGCTCACCTGGGATGAGTTTGGCGAGCGGATCGGCCAGACCGTCTACCTGTCCGCCACCCCGGGTCCCTACGAATTGCAGCGGGTCGCCGGCGACGTCGTCGAGCAGGTCATCAGGCCGACCGGCCTCATCGACCCCCAGGTGATCATCAAGCAGACCAAGGGGCAGATCGACGACCTGGTGCACGAGATCAGGGAGCGGGCGGACCGTAACGAGCGGGTGCTGGTCACCACGCTCACCAAGAAGATGTCCGAGGACCTCACCGACTATCTGCTTGAGCTGGGCATCCGGGCCCGGTACCTGCACAGCGAGGTCGACACGCTGCGGCGGGTGGAGTTGCTGCGTGAGCTGCGGATGGGCGAGTACGACGTGCTGGTCGGGATCAACTTGCTCCGGGAGGGGCTCGACCTGCCCGAGGTCTCGCTGGTATCGATCCTGGACGCGGACAAGGAGGGGTTCCTGCGCTCGGGAACCTCGCTGATCCAGACCATCGGCCGGGCCGCACGGAACGTCTCGGGTCAGGTCCACATGTACGCTGACCAGGTCACGCCGTCCATGAAGCGGGCGATCGACGAGACGAACCGCCGCCGGGACAAGCAGATCGCCTACAACGTCGAGCACGGCATCGACCCCACGCCGTTGCGCAAGCGGATCGCCGACATCCTGGATCAACTGGTCCGCGAGGACGCGGACACCGCGAAGCTCATCGGCGGCAGCGGGCGTCAGCAGAGCCGCGGCAAGACACCCGTCCCCGGGCTGTCCTCCCGGGCGCGTGCCGCCACTGCGGCTGCGGCCGCGGGCGGCGGTGAGGCGCGCGTAGACCTGATCGCCCTGATCCAGGAGCTCACCGAGCAGATGCACACCGCCGCTGCTGAGCTGCAATTCGAGGTCGCCGCCAGGATCCGCGACGAGATCAGGGACCTGAAGCACGAACTGCGCGGCATGCAGGCCGCCGGAGTCTGAGGCCTGGCGCTTCGTCCCGGTGCGTCAGCGGCGGGGCTCAGGACACTAGTTTTCGTCACGGGCCACCGCCTCCCTTGCGGATATAGCGGCACTTCTGGCTATCTGCGCTGACAGGCCTGTGTATTTTGACGGATCCATGAGAATGCGAAGGCTCTTCTCGTCAAAGACTTTGGACACGCTAGGTTCGGCCAGCAGAACGGCCATGAAGCTGCTGTCACCCTCCAATGCAGTCTGTGCGGCCCGGCGAACTATTTCGTGCGCATTCTGCCGGCCCACGTACTTCGCCAATCCGAGCATCACGGCTTCGGACATAATTAGTCCGTCAGTGAGGAGGAGGTTCTTTTTCATTCGCACGGCGTCGACAGCCAGGCCAGGAATCACAATATTCAACCTCGCGAGAGCATCGCCGCTCAAGATCAGCTCGGTAAAGACGGCATGGCGCATCATGTCTTCCGAAGCGCCGTCTGCCTCGTGATGCGAGTTAATAGCCTCGAAGGCAAGCGGCACTAGAGCCTTGCCCTGAGCTGCGATACCGACAATGTCCTGGGATAGCTGAGGGTTCTTCTTTTGTGGCATTGTAGAGCTTCCAACGGTTTCAATGGGCATTGTTTCCTGTACTTCACCTACTTCTGTGCTCATAAGTGTAATTATCTCGCTGCCTATTTTTTGCATGCTAGCAAGAGACATGGCCAGTATCGACACATACTCGGCCATTTGATCGTTGATGGTTCTTGCCGGTATGGCCATGGATCCCAGTCCCAGACTCCGTCCTACGGCTTCTTGCACTGCTGGGCCCGCCGGGCCGGTTGAAGCGTAATTTCCGGTAGCTCCGCCTAGCATGGCCACGAAGAGTCGCGGCTTCACATTCATGAGGCGCTCTAGGTGACGGACGAATTCGTCGATCCAAACGGCGACTTTGAATCCAAATGTTATTGGCACGCCTTGCTGCCCATGAGTGCGGCCTGCCATGACAGTATCCGCTTCCCGTTCGGCCAGGTGAGCCATGCTTCCCAACAACTGGCGCAACAGGTTATCAATTATGTCATGAGCCCGCCTGACCAAGACGAGATCCCCTGTCTGCATGATGTTCTGAGTCGTGGCACCCCAGTGAACCCATTGGCCGTGACGACCGCAAACCCTGGTGAGCTCGGTAATTAGAGGCATCAGCGGATGGCTCACACGAGCGGCTTCGTTATGTATGCGTCCAACATCCAGAAGATCAATTCTGGCGGTTTCAGCGATCATGTCGGCAGCGTCTCTGGGAATGATCCCAACATCTGCTTGGGCAAAAGCTAGCGCCGCCTCAACCGCCAGCCACGCTTGCCAACGTTCCTCAATTTGAAAGAGTGTCCTGATGCCTGGGTCGGGGACCCTGTAATCCGTGAATCGGTCAGGCGCGGTCATTGTGCCTCCGGTCGAGTAAGGGTAACGGCCGAGTACCACCTCGTCGCCACAGAGCGCTCAGACATGACTACGTCGAGTTTATGTCCACCGCGAGCCTGGCTTCCTCCACCCTAGGGCAGAATACGGTCAAATGGAACTTCATCGTACGGATGCCATCCAGCGGATCGATGATGTATGATCAGCGGTCTAAAGCATCTTTTGGGGATGAAAGATCCGTTCTAGCTTTCCTTGTGTAGGAGTTGGTTGACCGTTGGGAGGAACGCTTGACGCATTGGCGACCTTTTTCCTGGGTACCGTCGGCCTTTGGATAGGAAATAGCTACCGGCGGCACATGAGAGCCACGCTTTCTGTCCGTGCGGTCGAGGCCTATGCAAGGCTTTGGGAGATAACTGCCATCGCGAATCATAAACGTACGGTCCCACTTACAGAGGATGACCGGCTCGCTCTGGCGGATGCAATGGTGGAATGGTATTTCAACAACGGTGATGGAATGTTCATGCCGACGCCAACAAGAAAGCTCTTTTTTGCCATTGTAGATAACCTGGGGCTGCCTGTTGCCGGGATGCATCCGAAAACAGTTACGGTAGAGCTGGCCAGGCAACCGGCCCTTATCGTGGCCGCGCGGCGGGGGTGCATGTGCGCCAGAGAGATGTCGATTCTGAGAACTCAGCTGAAGAGTGACCTAACTATCTACTTGGGAGCCACCACTTTCGTGCATCTCAGGTCTGATGAAAGGGAACTGCTTAAAGAGTGCAATGTCAGACCGACCTTAGTTTCGCGCATTGCCTCGGCTTTTAGTTCGCCTAGCCGAACGAAACCGTTCCCGTGTCTGTGCGGACTTTGTCCGAGCTAAGAGTCGAGTCTCTGATGGTGTTAACGCGCTCCAGTCCGCCTTCAAGGAGACATTGCGAGCCGCCTTGCGGCTTGGCCACAACTACATCGGGACCGAGCATCTTCTGATCGGCATCCTGGCCAAGGACGGCGACACGACCACACGACTCAACGGCCTTGGCGTCACGGAAGAGTTCGTCCAGCGAGAACTCACCGTCCAATTCGCCAAGATCCAAGCCGCGCATGCTCAGCGAGCATCCGAGCCGGAGAGTTGAGGTCCGCACCATCGGGGGCGGGGCGCGACGGGCCGCTGATAGATTCCTGGCTGGCGGACGGCTGGCGGACGGCTGGCGGACGGCCGGCGGAGGGGAGCCGGAATGACCTGGGTGCTGTTCGACTTCGGCGGCGTGATCTGCTATCCGCAGCCCGAAGAGGACTTGGCCCTGCTGGCCAGGGCCGCTGGCTGCACCGGGCCGGAATTCGATGCTGCGTACTGGCCATACCGGCTCGACTACGACCGGGCGGTACTTGACGCGACGAGCTACTGGCAGCGCGTGGCGGGCCGCCTCGGGCGCTCGTTCGACGAGGCGAAGATCGCGGAACTGTCCGGCCTGGACGTTGCCTCCTGGATGCACCTGCAGGAGGGAACGGTGGCACTCATCGCGGACATGGCCGCGGCCGGCCACCGGCTCGCACTGCTGTCGAACGCGCCGGCCGACGTCGCGGACGCGGTGAGCCGGCTCCCGGTCGCCGCATATTTCGAGCACCTGATCTTCAGTTGCTTCCTGAAGTCGGCCAAGCCGGATCCCGAGTGCTTCAACGGCGCGCTGGCCGTGATGGGCGCCGAGCCCGGTGAGGTCACCTTCGTCGACGACCGGGCCGACAACATCGTCGGGGCGGCCCAGGTCGGCGTCACTGGCGTGCGGTTCACGAATCCTGACGCGGTGCGGGCCATGCTGCTGAGGTAGCGGGCCCATGCTGCTGAGGTACCGGGCCATGATGCCGAGGTAGCGGGCCATGATGCCGAGGTAGCAGCATGGCGCTGGCGCAGCGCGCCGGAGGCCGGCCGGCTGCTCGTGACGGAAGTATGACGGGCAGTTAGCCGCCGCTCGACGATGCCAGCAGCCAGCGGCTTTACGCGGTGACTGAGGTATGAGTGGTTAGTCACAAAAGTTCGCTGGCCGGGCGTGATCTGCAGCGTTTTAACCCAGCATTAATTTCTGTTCAGGAAACCCTCAGCGTAGTGTCGTAGGTGTGTTGGCCAGTCTGGTGGCCGCGGTGGTGGCCGCCATCTTCTACGGGGTCGCTGCGGTCATGCAGGCGGTGGCGGTGCGCGCGGCCAGCCGCCGCACATCCGACGGTGGCCAGCCGCTCACCGCTCTCGGTGGCGTGGACCCGGGTCTTATCGTCCGCATGCTGCGCCAGTGGCGCTTCCTGGCGAGCCTCGGCCTGGACACGCTCGGCTTCGTGGCCCAGCTGGTCGCGCTGCGGCGGCTGCCGCTGTTCGCGGTGCAGGCGATGATCGCCTCGAATCTGGCGGTGACGGCCGTGCTCGCGGCCTGGATGATCCACATCGAGCTGGCCTGGCGCGAGTGGCTGGCGGTGGCTGGGGTTATCGCCGGGGTCGGGCTACTCGGATCTTCCGCGGGCGGGCAGGGTGCGACGGGCGTCAGCCCGCAGTTCAAGCTGGCCCTCATCGTTGCCGTCGCGGGCGTCGCCGTCGTTGGCGTGGCGGCCTCGCGGCTGCGAGAGCCATTCCGCACCCCCTCCCTCGGCGCGACAGCTGGTCTCGGTTACGGCGTCCTGGCCGTCGCGGCTCGGGTACTGCCCGGCTTCTCGCCGCAGGAACTGGTTCGCGACCCTGCCGCCTATGCGCTCGCCGCGGCGGGGATCGTCTCCTTCATGCTGTACGCGACGGCTCTGGAGGGCGGCAGCGTCACCGTGGCGACCGCCGCGGTCGTCCTCGTGGAGACCATCCCACCCGCCATCGTGGGCGTCATGCTCCTCGGTGATCACACGCGGCCGGGGCTCACCAGTATCGCCGCGCTGGGATTCGCTCTCGCCGTGGTCTGCGCGGTGGCACTGGCCCGGTTCGGCCAGACAGACGAGCATGAGCAGGCTGCGGCGCAGGATCGGGCGAGGCACTGCCCGGATGGCGAGCCGAGTCCATCCAACGCCATCTGAGCAGCGATGCGAGCACGGCCCAGCCCCTATTTCGTGCCGCTGCGCAGGGGAATATCGGCCGGCTGATATTCTGATGGTCCGTGGACCGGCGGGATCACCGCATCGCACCAACCACGGGAGCCTTCAGTTGGCTGCGGCATCGCAAACATCACGGCAAGCTTCTACTAGGCATCTCTTTGTCACCGGGGGCGTGGCCTCCAGTCTCGGCAAGGGCCTCACCGCATCAAGCCTGGGTCGTCTCCTCAAGCTGCGCGGGCTGAGCGTCACCATGCAGAAACTGGACCCTTATCTCAACGTCGACCCCGGCACCATGAACCCCTTCCAGCACGGCGAAGTATTCGTCACCGATGACGGCACCGAGACCGACCTGGATGTGGGGCACTACGAGCGGTTCCTCGACACGCCGTTGAAGGGGTCCGCGAACGTCACCACCGGGCAGGTCTATTCCAGCGTGATCGCCAAGGAACGCCGTGGCGATTACCTCGGCGACACAGTCCAGGTCATCCCGCACATCACCAACGAGATCAAGTCGCGCATCATGGAGATGGGCGGCCCAGCGGTGGACGTGGTCATCACCGAGGTCGGCGGCACGGTGGGCGACATCGAGTCACAGCCGTTCCTCGAGGCGATCCGCCAGATCAGGCATGAGATCGGGCGCGATCGCTGCTTCTTCCTGCATGTGTCGCTGCTGCCGTACATCGGCCCGTCCGGCGAGCTGAAGACCAAGCCCACCCAGCACTCGGTCGCGGCGCTGCGCAGCATCGGCATCCAGCCGGACGCGATCGTGTGCCGCAGTGACCGGCCGATCAACGACGGGCTGAAACGCAAGATCAGCTTGATGTGCGACGTGGACGAGGAGGCCGTGGTTTCCGCGGTCGACGCGCCGTCGATCTACGACATCCCGAAGGTGCTGCACTCCGAAGGCCTGGACGCCTACGTGGTCCGGAGGCTTGGCCTGCCGTTCCGCGACGTGGACTGGAGCGACTGGGATGACCTGCTCCGGCGCGTTCACCGGCCCGCCCGCAGCGTTACCATCGCGCTGGTTGGCAAGTACGTGGACCTTCCGGACGCGTACCTCTCGCCCGCCGAGGCGCTGCGGGCCGGCGGCTTCGCCAACGACGCGCGGGTGAACATCCGGTGGGTGACCAGCGACGACTGCCAGACCGCCGAGGGCGCGGCGCGGCAACTCGAAGGCGTGGATGGCGTGCTCGTCCCGGGTGGCTTCGGCGTTCGCGGTATCGAGGGCAAAGTCGGCGCCATCCAGCATGCCCGGACGCACGGCATCCCGTTGCTCGGCCTGTGCCTGGGTCTGCAGTGCCTGGCCATCGAGGTCGCCCGGGACCTGGGCGGGCTGCCCGATGCCAACAGCACCGAGTTCGACCCCGAAACGCCGCACCCGGTCATCGCCACCATGACTGACCAGGAGGATGTCGTCGCGGGAGAGCGGGACATGGGGGCGACCATGCGGCTGGGTCTCTATCCCGCCGTGCTGGCCGAGGGATCGCTGGTCCGCGAGCTCTACGGGACGGACATGGTGTCCGAACGCCACCGGCACAGGTACGAGGTGAACAACGCCTACCGGGGGGTGCTGGAACAGGCTGGGCTCATCTGCTCGGGCGTGTCGCCCGACGGGCGGCTCGTAGAGTTCGTGGAAATGCCGCGGAGCGTTCACCCCTACTTCGTGGCCACGCAGGCCCATCCGGAGTTCCTGTCCCGCCCCACCCGGCCGCATCCGCTCTTCACCGGGCTGGTCGCGGCGGCGATGGAGCACGCGCGATCGGTGACTGCGAGCGGTATCGGCCGCCGGGCCGCGGCGAGCGCATGATCCCCGGTGAGCACATGGTTCCCGGTGAGCGGGTGATGCTCCGGGACATTCCGCAGCAGTGGCCGGTGGTCTCCTCCGCCGAGGACGCCCGGGGCCCCATCGTCTCGCTCCGCAGCGACACAGTCCGGATGCCTGACGGCGAGGTCATCGAGCGTCAGGTGGTAGAGCACCCCGGGGCCGTCGCCGTGGTGGCCCTCGACGACGCCGGGCAGGTCCTGATGATCCGCCAGTACCGGCATCCGACCGGTCGCCTCCTCTGGGAGCTGCCCGCGGGCCTGCGGGATGTCACCGGCGAACCATTGCTAACAACGGCAGAGCGGGAGCTACTGGAGGAGACCGGGTACCGGGCGCGGGACTGGCTCGTCCTCGCTGACTTCTTCCCCTCGCCCGGGATCACCACAGAGCGGGTCCGGATGTTCCTCGCCCGCGGCCTCACACTGGTCCCGGCATCCGAGCGCGGGTACATTCCGCAGCACGAAGAGGCCCACCTGGTGGTCGCCTGGGTACCACTGGACGAGGCGGTGGCCCGGTTTCTCGCGGGTGACCTGCACAATGGCGTCGCCGGCGTGGGTATCTTGTCCGCGTACGCCGCCAGCCAGAGTGGGTTCGCGGCACTCCGCGGCGCGGATGCGCCCGAGCGCTGACTTGCTGCGGCGGTCCGCCAGGACGCTTGCCGCACGGCAACGGAGCCGGGCGGGATGACGAAGAGAGGGCTGGCAGCCATGAGGGTGGGCGTTCCGAAAGAGGTCAAGAACCACGAGTACCGGGTCGCGATCACGCCGGCTGGCGTTCACGAACTGGTACGCGCTGGCCATGAGGTGTTCGTCGAGCGCGACGCGGGGACGGGCTCGTCCATTCCCGACGAGGACTTCACCGCCGCTGGAGCGGCCATCGTGCCCGGGCCCGACGACGTGTGGCTGTCCGGGGACCTGATCCTGAAGGTGAAGGAGCCGGTCGAGCAGGAGTACCACCGGATGCGCAAGGGCCAGGTTCTCTTCACCTACCTGCACCTCGCGGCGTCCCTGGCCTGCACCGAGGCGCTGCTCGGGTCGGGCACCACCGCGATCGCCTATGAGACCGTCCAGCTTCCCGACGGGTCGCTGCCGCTGCTCGCGCCGATGTCCGAAGTGGCGGGCCGGATGGCGCCCCAGGTCGGTGCGCACCACCTGCAGCGGGACGGCGGTGGCCGGGGCGTTCTGATGGGCGGGGTGTCCGGCGTCTACGCCGCCAAGGTCGTGGTGCTCGGCGCTGGGGTCTCCGGTATGAACGCCGCCGCGATCGCCCTCGGCATGCAGGCCGAGGTGCTGCTGCTGGACAAGAACGTGGCGCGGCTGCGATCCGCGGACGCGATCTACCAGGGCCACCTCCAGACGGTCGCGTCCAACAGCTACGAGGTCGAACGGGCCGTGATCGACGCCGACCTCGTCATCGGTGCCGTGCTCGTGCCTGGGGCGAAGGCGCCCATGCTGGTCTCCAATGAACTGGTGTCCAGGATGAAGCCGGGCTCGGTGCTCGTGGACATCTCGATCGACCAGGGCGGATGCTTCGAGGACTCGCACCCGACGACCCATGCGGCCCCCACGTACCCGGTCCACCAGTCCCTGTTCTACTGCGTCGCTAACATGCCCGGCGCGGTCCCGCACACGTCCACCTACGCGCTGACCAACGTCACGCTGCCGTATGTGGTGGAACTCGCGAACCGGGGCTGGCGCGCCGCGCTGCGGGCCGACCAGGCCCTCGCGGCGGGCCTGCACACTTACGAGGGCACCCTGACGTGCCAGCCAGTCGCCGACGCGCACGGCCTGCCGTCCACCGCGGTCGGCGAGGTGCTCAGCTGACGAGCCTGGAAGCCGCGGTCGGCCGGTACCTCGACCACCTGAGGGTCGAGCGCGGCCTGGCGGCGCACACGCTGGAGGCCTACCGCAGGGACCTGCTGCGCTACCAGGCCGCGCTCGCCGCCGCGGGCCGGACGGCGATCGGCGAGGTCACCACGGAGGACGTGGCGGCGTTTCTGGCCGGGCTGCGCGAAGGCGATGAGGAGCACATGCCGCTGGCCGCGAGTTCGGCGGGCCGCGCCGTCGTCACGGTGCGCGGTTTGCACGCGTTCGCCGCCGCCGAGGGGCTGGCCGGGACCGACCCGGCCAGTCAGGTCAGGCCGCCCCCGTCGGCACGGCGGCTGCCCAGGGCCATCGCCGTGGCCGATGTGGAGCGGCTCATCGCCGCGACGGGCTCGGGGCACGGGGATGGGGATCTCCGGCCACTGCGCGACCGAGCGCTGCTCGAGCTTCTTTACGGCACCGGGGCCAGGATCTCCGAAGCTGTGGGACTGGATGTCGACGACCTCGGCTTCACGGGGCCGTCCACCGGGGGCCAATCCACCGGGGGCCAGCCCACCGGGCAGGCCGCGCGGCCGCCGGCCACGATCCGGCTTTCCGGCAAGGGCGGCAGGCAGCGGATCGTCCCGGTGGGGCGGTACGCGTGCGAGGCGCTGGATGCCTATCTGGTCCGGGCGCGTCCGACGTTGGCCAGCGCTTCGCGCCGGGTGTCGGCCAGCCCGGCGGTGTTCCTGAATGCCCGCGGCAGCCGTCTCACCAGGCAAGGTGCGTGGGCCGTGCTGAAGGCGGCGGCGGCGGAGGCCGGGCTGCAGGGAGTGTCGCCGCACACCCTGCGGCACTCGTTCGCCACCCATCTGCTCGATGGCGGCGCGGATGTGCGGGTGGTGCAGGAACTGCTGGGGCACGCATCGGTCACCACCACCCAGATCTACACTCTGGTGACGGTGGACAAGCTACGTGAGGTGTACTCGGCGGCGCATCCGCGGGCGCTGGGTTAGGGTGTGTCCCGGTGGGATCTTCAGCGCCGCGGATCCACGGGACACACCCTGGGCGCAAACGGTGAGTCGGCTTGCCGCCAGCGGAGGCAGGCTCTAGAGTCCGGGTTTCAGCGGAGGTATTCTGCGCAGTCCGCCGGGGAGGTGCAGCAGATGGTGGCAGGGCCCTACACAATCGAGACCGAGCCCGGCGCTATCGGGGCAACGGGACGACCCCTGCCGGTGTTTCCCGATCCTGAGCCGCTCGTGACCCATGGTCCCGGCCGCATCGTCGCGGTGTGCAACCAGAAGGGCGGAGTGGGCAAGACCACGACGACCATCAACCTGGGCGCAGCTCTGGCTGAGCAAGGGCGGCGTGTGTTGCTCGTGGACTTCGACCCCCAGGGAGCGCTTTCTGTCGGGCTCGGCATCCAGCCGCACGAGCTTGAGTACACGATCTACAACCTGCTGATGGAGCGGGGGGTGCAGGCCAGCGACGTCGTCATCAAGACGAACGTGGACGGGATGGACCTGCTGCCCAGCAACATCGACCTGTCAGGCGCCGAGGTCCAGCTGGTCCACGAGGTGGGGCGGGAGTTCGTGCTCGGCCGGGTGATCGAGCCGCTCATCCCCGGCTACGACATCGTCCTCATCGACTGCCAGCCCTCACTCGGCCTGCTCACGGTGAACGCGCTGGCCTGCGCGGCCGGGGTGCTCGTGCCGCTGGAGTGCGAATACTTCGCGCTGCGCGGGGTGGCCTTGCTGATGGAGACCATCGACAAGGTTTCGAGCAGGCTCAATCCGGGCCTGGGCATCGATGGGCTGCTGGCCACCATGTACGACTCGCGGACGCTGCATTCCCGGGAGGTTCTCGCCGGGGTGGTGAAGGGATTCGGCGACAAGTTGTTTCACACGGTGATCAACCGCACCGTACGGTTCCCCGACTCCACCGTCGCCGGCGAGCCCATCACCCGGTTTGACCCTGCGTCCACGGGAGCGAGTTCCTACCGGGAACTCGCCAAGGAGGTGCTGGAGCGGTGGCGGCAGGCAGGGCGCGCGGGTCCCGTTCACGGCGGGTGAGCCTGCCGGGAATCGCCGAACTGCTCCGTACCGCGGCGCCCGGACCGTCCGCCGATGATGGCCGCCAGGCGAGTGGGCGCGAGTCGCATCCGCACAAGATCACCATTTACCTGTCCGCGATTGAGCTTCTCGATCTGGAGCGTGCCCGGCTGGCGCTGCGCGCCTACGGGGTCCCGGTGGACCGTGGCCGCCTGGTTCGGGAGGCGATTGCCGTGCTCCTCGCCGATCTGGACGCCGATGGTGCGGCGAGCGTGGTGGCGCGGCGCCTGCGGGATCCGGATTCCGGGTGATCCGCGAGGTGACAGCGCGAGCGGGCGACGCTGCTGAGCCCGGGGATAACAATCCACCGGCCCAGCCAGCCGGCGCGTTCGAGGTCCACCTCGACGTGTTCGAGGGCCCGTTCGACCTGCTGCTCGGCCTGATCTCCAAGCACAAGCT
>JAWWPY010000248.1:0-3334 GCA_033854735.1 Streptosporangiaceae bacterium
TCTACGCCACGATGGATTCAGACTCCGCCCTCGAGCAGCGCGCCATCGAGGAAGGCCTCAAGCCATTCGCCAACCGTGAGGTCACCTCGGTTGCGGGTCTGGAGATGGCCTACAACCTGACCACCAACATTCTCACCCGGGCCATGGGCCTGCGCTCTCTCGCTTTCCAGCTTTTCACCATGAGTGCGCAAAGCGTCGCCGGGGGGAATGTGGTGATTAACCCGGGTGCGTTCTCGCTCTACCGGGGGTGGCTGATTCACCGCTGCTTGCCCGCCTACCTGGAAGAGAAATTTTTCGGGATACCGGTGACCCTGGGCGATGACACCGCACTGAGCATGTTCTCCCTGCTGCACGGGCGGGCCGTCCATCAGCCCACGGCGGTGTCGATGCCGGTATACCCGGAGACGCTGTCGCACCACCTGCGCCAGTGGACACGCTGGATGCGGGCCTCCACGATCCGGACGCTGTGGCGGATGCGCTATCTGCGGATACGTTCCTACGCCTGGTGGTTCGTGGTGTATCAGCAGTACGCCTTCTTCGCGTCGGCCGCGGTGTCCCTGGCCGTGCCGTTCGCCTGGCCGGCCACCCGCAACCTGGTCTTGGCCAGCAGTCTCGCCCTGGTCGCCTGGCCGCTCGCGGTGGCTCTGCGCCTGGTCACTGTGAGCCGCTCTGACCAGCGGTGGCCCACCTGGCTGGCCTCAACGGCGCTGCTGCCCTTCGCCGCCCTGTGGTACCTCCTGGTCCTGCGCCAGATCCGGTTCTACGGCATGGCTACCTGTCACCGTCAGGGCTGGGTGACCAGGAAGAAGGTGGAAGTGACTCTCTCCGGTCCCCCTGTCCCCGCTGCCGAGGGGCTCGTCTATGAACAGGGCTAGGCTCGTTGCCGCGCTCATCGCGGCGGTGGGAGTGGCCATCACGGTCACCGGTGCGAGTTCCGCCCTGTGGCTGTACCGGCATGAACCCGTCCCCCGGCATGGGCACGTGGTCATGCTCCCCCCGGCCAGTTCCGCACCCTTTCCCCAGTCGGCCATCGGCAACCCTGGCCCGATGCACTACGTGGGCGTCTTCGAGCATGACACGGTCAGTACTTACCGGCCGGTGACGCTCTTTACCTCGGTGGCCGGCCGCAAGCCCAACCTCACCGACTACTACAGCGGCTGGGGCATGCCATTCCGGGCCCGCTTTGCTACCGCGGCCGCCCGGGCCGGAGCCGTCGTGCTGGTGCACATGGAGCCCTGGCACCAATCCATGGCCGCCATCGCCGCCGGGGACTCAGACCGCTACCTGCACCGTTTTGCCGCGGCGGTCCGCCACTACGGCGGTCACGTCATCATGAGCTTCGCTCCCGAGGCGGACGGCCGCTGGTACCCATGGGGATGGCATCATGCCGACCCCGCCCGGTGGGTGGCGGCATGGCGGCATGTGGTGGAGGTGTTCCGCCAGTCAGGCGCAACCAACGTCACCTGGCTATGGGTCATGAGCGGGGATAACCGCGTCATTGGGCATCTCCGGGATTGGTGGCCGGGCGCCCGGTATGTAAACTGGATCGGCGTCGATGGCTACTACTTCACGCGTGCCAGCACGTTCAGGTCCGTCATCGGCAACACCGTGAGAAGCATCCGGAGGTTCACCCGCAAGCCGGTCCTTCTCTCCGAGGTCGGCATCGGGCCGCGCGCCGGGCAGGCCGCGAAGATTCCCGGCCTGTTCGCCGGCATCCGGCGCAATCACCTGCTGGGCCTGATCTACTTCGACGTGAACCAGCATCAGGGGCTGTACCACCAGAACTGGCAGCTGGATGATAACCCAGCGGCCGTCGCCGCATTCCGCGCCGGGGTGAGATCCGAGCAGCTGAGCGCAGCCAAGCGCCGGGGCGCGAACGTGCAGGGTGGCTCGATCCAGCCCGGCGGCCAATGACCCGCAGGCCGGCGGCGTCGGCCGTGGCCGGGCGGACGCGCTCAGGACGATCCGTGAGGGGCGTGGCAGCTCCGCGGACCGGCCAGTGGCGGGCCCGCGGAGCGGTTGCGGTTGTCTCAGAAACCTGCGGCCTTCGTCAGTAGCCTGCCGTCTTCATCAGCTGGAAGAACTGGAGTGTCTGGGGCACGTTCCCCGCAGCCGCGACATAGAAGCCATCCGGGCTGATGGACTGGGCCGCTTTGGCCATCTGGGCCGCGGTCCCGTTGACGGTCGAGACCTCGGAGAACACCTTGACGTTCGCGTTCGCGGCCTGCGCCTGGATGGCGGTGGTGTTGAACATCCACGCGTACTGGCCCCCGGAGGTGGTGTTCGACTCGTTCTGGAGCTGGTAGATGTCAGCAGCGGCTGCGGCCTTCCCGGCGATGTTGACCCGGACGTACCACTGGTCGGCCGTCTCGCCTTGACGGCGCGGGATCACCGAGCCGGTCACGTAGGCCAGGTCCAGGGCGGGAGCCTGGATGACCTTCAGCCCGTTGGCATGGGCCAGCTGGCCGAACAAGGTCATGTACTTGACCGGGTTCTGCCGCTCGTTAACCGGGGTCGCGGACCAGTTCTCCGGGTCATACATGATCCACTTGTACGGGTAGTTGATGTTGCCACCTTTGATGTCCGATTTGAACCGGGTGTATGAGGTGTATGACAGCACGGGCGTGGTCGCGTAATTAGCCTGGACGGGGGTCTTCACCAGGCTGGCCCCGGCGCCGTAGGCCGCGGGCGTGTTAAAGAAGTAAGACGTCGCGCTGGAATCCTGCTGGCTCATCGTCTGAACGTTCCCGGCGGTCATGATCCAGGCCGGCTTGGTGGCGGCGCCGGCCGGGCCCGCGACCAGGGCCAGCGCCACGCCGGTGGCACTGACCGTGGCGAGTGCTGCGATGCCGGGCTTGGCCCGGATCGGGCGCGGTCGCCACCCACGGACGCGATGGCGGCCGGCTGGGGCACTCGGCTCCCCGGAGCGAGGCCGGGCGGTTTCGGGCGATGAATTTCCATTGGTATGCATGACGACTCCTGGAGATTTCCTGGGGGTTCTTTTGCTTTGATCACCAGTGTCAGGAAATCGTCGTCCGTGCCCTAGAGAATTGCAGCCTGTCTTGATGGAGGGCTTTTCCCCGATCCGTTTGCCATCGGATCTGTGGCTGGCGGGGCACTATGGCTTGAGCCGGAATGCTCTGCCCAGGAGCCGAGCAGGGGCCCAGCATTGGTGACGTGATGTCCGTTTTTCTCATGCCAGGCTGAGGCCGAGGTGGTCAGGTCCGGGTGGCGACTCGGCTGTGGTGCCGGCAGGCTGCTGCGATGCTGGTGCGCCCGGTCAGTTTCAAGATCTCGATGGCGAGGTTGCGCCCATTGGACTGCCTCGGGTGCC
>JAWWPY010000249.1:0-11343 GCA_033854735.1 Streptosporangiaceae bacterium
TGCTGCCGGCCGTGTACGGGCAGCCCGAGCCCGCCGCGGTCCCCACGTTGGCGTCCGTCCAGGACCCGTCCAGAACATAGAACCTGACGTTGCCGGAGGAGTACGCGTACCAGTCAGACGGGTAGGACGCCGCGGCGATCCCGTCCACGGATGAGTACTGCTCCATGGCGTACGCCCCGCCCGAGCTTGACGCGGTGCCTGATTCCGGCCAGGTCGTGAGGCCGTTGGAGTTCTGGCCGTGGTTGCCGTCCGCGGCGAACATGGGGATTCCGCCGGTCAGCGGCCAGTAGCTCGGTCCGAAGATGTCGCTGATCTCGGTCAGGTTCGGTGTGCCGACGCTGGTGCCGGTCTCCTGGAGGTCTCCGTAGTTGTAGTTGCCGCCATCGTTGTAGGCGATGTCCCCGACCGCTATCGCGAACTGGGCCCCCGACGATCCGATGAGGCTGTCGATCGCCGCCTGGTTGGTGTTCACCGAGGTCGGGGTGTTGTTCCCCCGGTCGGACGTCTCGCCGAAGTCGCCGACCACGTCGAAGGTGAGTGGCTTCGTCGAGCCGGTGCTGACCGGGTCGAGGGTGGTGAAGGTGCCATAAGGCTGCGACGCTGGCAGCAGGTCGACAGCGGGCGTGCCGGAGTCGAACACCTCGTAGCAATAGGTGGTGCTGGGCGTCAGGCCGGTGACCGGGACGGAGGACTGGTAGTCCAGCCGGCTCGGGTAAGTGGTCGGCGGGTTGGGCGAGACGCGCACCTGGGTGACCATGCCTGTGACCACCGGGACGCTGCTCGCCATGCAGTTACCGAGTGGTCCGTAGTAAAGAGTTCCGTGGATGTCCGGATTAGTGGCCCACGTCACGGCGGCGGATGTTTGCGTCAGGTCGGTCACGTAGGGCGCGCGGGCCAGCGCAGAATTAAAACCGCTGTAGGGCGTCGTCGAGCGCGGCCCCGGCCCACTCCCGTAACCCGATGCCCTGACGGTAGCGGGCAAGGCCGCCGCCGTCAGCACCATCGCTGCAGACAAGGCGGCCGGAAAAGTAAAAGTGCGAACCCGCATGCCAAATCCCCCCTTGGCTTGCCCAGTAGACGCGCGGCCTCGGAGGCGGGTTTACAAATTTCCCAGGAAAGACCACCAAAAGGGTGTTCTGGGACAGGTGGTGTGCGTGAGTGTGAGAGTCGAGCTCAATGCATGCGAGCCGCGCTGGCTAGGCCGTCGCGGCTCCCGCGTGGCAGGACGCCCCGGTATGGCTTCACGGTGATCTTCATCCCGCGTCTAATACGCCGTCAGGCTGGCTTTTCGGCCTGCAACTGCCGGACCACCTCCAGCGCGTCGTTGACGTGCTGGCCGATGTTGGTCATTGAGCTGAAGACGTGCCGGACCGTGCCCTGGCGGTCGATCACGTACGTGACCCGGCCGGGCAGCAAGCCGAGCACTGACGGAACCCCGTAGCTTTTGCGGACCTGGCCGCCCTGGTCGCTAAGCAGCGTGAATGGCAGCTTGTGCTGGCCGGCGAATGCGGCGTGCTTGTCGACTGAGTCGGAGCTGATCCCGATCACCTCGGCGCCGGCGTCGGTGAAGACTTCGTGGCTGTCGCGGAAGGCGCACGCCTCGGCGGTGCAGCCGCGGGTGTTGTCTTTAGGGTAGAAGTACAGGACAACAACCCGTTGCCCGAGCCGGTCCTGCAGCCGGACCGGTTCACCGGACTGCGACGGGAGGGTGAAGTCGGGGGCCTTGTCGCCGACCTGAATGCCGTGTGCCATGTTCTGCCTGCCTCCTGGTGTTCCCGCCGGGGGATCGCGGGCCCGCTTAGAAGCGTAGCCAGGCCCTCACGCGAATTTCCCAGCCGGCGTGATGCCGGCCGCCCGGCGGCCATGGAGCGTTTACCTGCCTTCCCTACCGTCCCCGGCATGAGCAAATCGGGCAGGGGTGAATCGGGTCGTCCGGCTGCTGGTGACTTCGGCGGGTTCTCCCGGCGAAGCTTCCTGACCGGGGTGCTGGGATTCGGCGCGGCGGTGGGGTTGGCCGGGGTGACCGAAGGTCCCTTGTGGCACCAGGATGCGTTCGCGGCCACCGCTCCCCCGCCTGGGCCGCCCACCGCGACTTTGCCGTTGCCGACCACGACGGCGCCCGAGCAGCTCCTCCTGACGTGGGGCGCCGACCCGGCCACGTCGGTCACGGTGTCGTGGTCGGCTCCGGGCACGGTGGCCCAGCCGGCGCCGACGCTGGCCTACTCAACCTCGCCGATCACGGCCACCCACCCGGGCCGGGTAGTGCACCTGCCCGCGCCGAAACCGCTTGACGTGACGCGGCGCTACCCTCAGGCTGCCTCGGTTAGCTTCACCGACGGGCTTAACGCTCAGACGACGTACTTCTACCACGTACAGCTGACTGACCTGCGGCCTGGCACCCGGTATTACTACCAGGTGAGCGACGGGGCGGCGACACATTCGACGGCCGGGGCGTCGTTCGAGACGGCGCCGTCTGGCCGCGCCAGGTTCCGCTTCTCGAGTTATGGTGACCTGTCGACCCCCTCGTGGGACCTCAACGCCTCGGGGAACATCTGGCACGAGTCCTGCGACAACGCGTACTACGCGGTGAGCGCCATCGAGAATCCAGGTGACGGTGGCGGCGCTCCGCTGTTTCATCTCCTGAACGGTGACCTCTGCTACGCCAACCTGGATATTGAGAACGCCCCGGGGGTGTGGCGGGACTTCGGCGTCAACGTGGCCCGCTCGGCGGCGAACCGGCCGTGGATGCCGGCCCTCGGCAACCACGAAACCGAATTCGGCGTCTGCAACCACGCCGGAGTCGCCGGGGACGCGCCCGGCGGGATCCCGGCGCAGGGAGCGGCCGGCAACTACTGGAATGGCCCGTACGGCTACGGTCACTACCTGAGCCGCTTCCTGCTGCCCGATAACGGCGTGACCAACTGGGACGGCAACCACCTGCGCGGCAATTTCTACAGCTTCCAGGTCGGGACCGTGAAGTTCATCTCCCTGGACGCCGACGACGTCATTTACCAGGACGGTGGCTCCGCCTACCTCAACAGCAGTCCCAGCGCCGCACCCGAGACCACCTCATCGGGGGCCCAGATCGTCAACGGCACCGTCACCTACAACCACGGGTACACCGGTGACCTCTCGATCGTTGCGGCCCGTCATGCCGCGGTGCCGGACCGCAGCCACGGAACCCCCAATCTGCAGACACTGTGGCTGGAGCGCACGCTGGCCGGGGCCCGCCGGGATCCGGCCGTGGACATGATCGTGGTCTTCATGCACCAGTGCGCCATGTCGACCTCGGTTCCCGGCAACGGGTCCGACCTCGGCATCCGCCGGGCCTGGCTGCCGTTGTTCGACCGCTACGAGGTCGACCTGGTCCTGTCCGGTCACGAGCACGACTACGAGCGCAGCTACCCGGTGCGGGGTTACGACGCCGGCGCCCACGGCACGGTGGTGTCCCCCAACCCCGACCAGACCGCCGGGGAGGCGATCGACACCCGCCGGCCGACCGCCGTGACGACCGAGCCCGGTGCGGTCAACGGCATCCCGGCCTGGAATACGGCCCAGGGAACCGTATTCCTGGTTCTCGGCGGTGGCGGGACCAACGGCCCGTCCAACGTCTACGGGACCGACACGGCCACCGCTCTGCCCCGGGCCAAGGTCATCACCGAGCGCAATGCCATTACCGGCTCGCTGGCCGCCGGCTTCCACCGCAACAGCGCCGACTCGGTCGAGGACGCACCCTGGTCGGCGGCCACCAACGCCGGTGACGCCTACGGGTACGCCATCTTCGACGTCGACCCTGGGGAGCGCCGGGGCGAGACGACCATCACCATGCAGTACTTCGCCATCCCGGCGGTCAGCAACGAGGCCGGCTCCGCCCACGACGGCACGACCACGCTGCCGACGACGCCGTTCGAGACGCTCGTCTTCGGCCGGGGGGTCGCCCACAGGCCGGGCGCGCCCTATGGCATCGACGCGAGGGCACTCGAAGGGAGCCCGGCCAGCTGACGGCTCGAGCATCCGCCGGCCGCGGCCAGGTCCGCCGCCGGGCGGCCGGCGGAACCGAGCCACTCCGTGATCACCCTCGCGCTTTCGTGCGCCGCTTCCAGCTGCGGCACGTGCCCCACGCCCGGCAGCACCACGAGCGACCACGACGGGTTGACGCGCGTCACCGCGCGAGCAGCCGCGACGGGTACCACCCGGTCACGTTCGCCGTGCAGCAGCAGGACCGGGCAGGTGATTGAGCGGATCCCGCGCCGGTAGGCCTTGCCGTGGAAGTAGCCAAGGGTGGCGATGACTGAACGCGTGGCGGCGGCGACGTCCCTGCGGCCATCAGTGAAGGCAGCGCGCCGGCGCACCAACTCGACATGCTGGGCGATGACTTCCGCGGGCACCCGCGAGTCGTCCTCGCAGCACAGCGACATGTTGCTGGCGACGAGCGCCTCCGGGGACACCTGGCGGTGGCGGCCCAGTATCACCCGGCCCACGCCTGGGGTGGCGTTGAGGACGAACATCGCAGCGACCAGCGAGCCGGTCTGGGCGGACACCAACGGCAGGGCCGGATCCACAAGTATCAGGCCAGCCACGGCATCGGGGGCGGCGCCCGCCTCGAGGAGCGAGATCATTCCGCCCATCGAGTTGCCCATGAGGATCACGGGACCTGCGGACACGGATTCGATAAAACGGTGCAGCAGCAGCCGGTTGGCCGCCACGCCGGCGCCGCGTCCAGCCGACTGGGTAAGGCCGTGCCCGGCCAGGTCGGGGGCAAGGATCCGGTAGCGGTGGGTCAGCAGCGGCGCGATTGCTGCCCAGTTCACCGATGAGCCGCCCAGCCCGTGCACGCATACGATCACCGGTCCGTCGGCCGGGCCGCCGAAGTCGAGATAGTGGACGGGGCCGTCGAGGTCCATCCACCGCGACTGCCCACTGGTCCCCGGCCCTGGCCAGCCGGCGGAAAGTTCGTGTAGACCATCAGACGTGGGCATAGGACCCAAGCCTCAGTGCCTGTACAGCGCATGTCAAGCGGCTGAACGTGATGTGGAGGGCAGATGAGAGGGCCGGGCGAAGGAGCCGACGTCGCGGCAGCGCTTCCTGCCCATGTCCGGGTGGCCATCATCGGCGCCGGGTTCGGCGGCCTCGGCGCGGGGATCCGGCTACGGAAGGCGGGCCTGACCGATTTCGTCATCCTGGAACGGGCTGCTTCGGTCGGCGGCACCTGGCGGGACAACACCTACCCGGGCTGCGCCTGTGACGTCCCATCCCACCTCTACTCGTTCTCATTCGCGCCGAACCCGGCCTGGTCGCGCAGCTTCTCCCGGCAGCCCGAGATCTGGCAGTACCTCGATGACGTCAGCGAGCGCTACGCGCTGGGCCGCCATATCCGGTTCGCGGCCGAGGTCACCCAGGCCGGCTGGGACGCCCGCGCGGCCCGCTGGATGCTGCGGACCTCGCGCGGCGACCTGGCCGCCGACGTGCTCATCTCGGCCGCCGGGCCGCTCTCCGAGCCGTCGCTACCCGACGTCCCGGGGCTGGCCAGCTTCCCCGGCGAGGTTTTCCACTCAGCCCGCTGGAACCACGGCTACGACCTCACCGGCAAGCGCGTGGCGGTGGTGGGCACGGGGGCGTCCGCGATCCAGATCGTGCCCCGGATCCAGCCCAGCCTGCGCCGCCTGGTGCTGTTCCAGCGCACCCCGGCCTGGGTGCTGCCACGCCGGGACCGAAGGATCACCGGGGCGGAGAAGTGGCTCTACCGGAATGTTCCGCTGGCCCAGCGGATCGCCCGGCTGGGCATTTACGCCAGCCGGGAGTCGGTGGTCGGGGCGTTCGTCAAACGTCCCGCGCAGCTCAGGGCCGCTCAGCGGATCGCGCTGCGGCACCTGGCGAGGTCCGTCACGGACCCCGCGCTGCGCGCGACGCTGACCCCGGAATACGTCATGGGCTGCAAGCGGATCCTGCTGTCCAACGACTTCTATCCCGCGCTGACCGCGCCGAACACCGAGGTTGTCGCCGCGGGCCTGGCCAAGGTGGACGGCAGCACGGCGACCGCGCAGGACGGCAGCACCCGGGAGGTCGACGCGATCATCTTCGCCACTGGTTTCCGCGCCACCGACATACCAATCGCCGATCGCGTCCGCGGAACGAATGGCCGCACCCTGGCCGAGGCCTGGGGCGGCGACATGCGCGCGCTGCGCGGCACGACCATCGCCGGATTCCCCAACCTGTGCCTGGTGATCGGGCCCAATACGGGCCTGGGCCACAATTCGATGATTCACGTCATCGAATCCCAGCTCGACTACATCCTCGACTACCTCAAGACCCTCGACCGGCTGGGCCTGGCGGCGCTCGACGCCCGGCCCGACGCGCAGCAGCGGTGGTGCGCCGGCATTGAGCGGCGCATGGCGTCCACGGTCTGGGCCACCGGGGGCTGCGTCAGCTGGTATCAGAACGCCGCTGGCCGGAACCCGACCCTCTGGCCCGGCTCCACACTGCGGTTCCGGCACGCCACTCGCCGCGTCGACCTGGCGGAATACACCGTCATCCCGGCCGAGGCGCGGTCTTGAACCCGGTTCATCATGGCTGCTTCACGCCACCAGCGGCCGCCAGCCGCATGTGGGTCACCTCCCGCGACGGCGTCAGGTTGAACGTGGAGATGCACGGCCCACAGGACACCCGGGAGCCCACCGTGGTCCTCATCCACGGCAACACCTGCTCGATCCCGTTCTGGGCACCGGTGATCCGCGCGCTGCGCGGCGAACTGCGCATCGTCGTGTACGACCAGCGCGGTCACGGCGGTAGTGACACCCCCGGCCGCAGCGGCTACAGCGCCGACGCACTCGCCGACGACCTGGCGGCCGTGCTGGAGCAGGCGCTGCCGGCGGGCGGGAAGGCGGTGCTCGCCGGTCACAGCATGGGCGGGACGGCCATCATGGCCGCGGCGTCGAGGAACGACGTGATCAGCCGGGTCAGCGGGGCCCTGCTGGCCTCCACGGCCTGCGCGGACCTGATCACCGAAGCGCTCATCGTCCCGTTCGGCGGCATTGTGCCGCCCTTCGCGGCCGTGGCTCAGCACTGGCTGCTGACATCGGCGGCTCCGCTGGAGCCATTCTTCCCGCTCAGCCGGGCCGTGCTGAGTTACCTGACCCTTGGCCCCGACGCGTCCGCGGAAGTCACCGCCGTGAACGCGGCCGTCATCCAGGCGTGCGACCGGCGGACGCGCGCCGCCTGGGGTCAGGCCCTGGCCACCCTCGACATGACGGATGGCGTGCGCCACCTCGACGTGCCGACACACGTCCTGGTGGGATCAGCCGACCGGCTCACGCCACCGGCTCACGCGAGCCGGATCGCCGAGTTGCTGCCACGCTGCGAGGGGCTGACGCAGCTGCCCCGGATCGGCCATATGACCCCGATCGAGGCGCCCGGGGTGGTGGCGGAGCTGATCCGGAAGCTGGCCGCAGAAGGCGGCCAGGCGGGACGGCCCGCGAGCTTAGTCCGCCGGTCACGCGACCTGTGGCTGGCCATCGCCTCGCCCCGCCAGCGCGGGCGCCGAGGTGCGCAGTGAGGTTTCGAGCACCGCCGTGCGGCGCCGCGAGTCCATCAGGTTCACTCCCATGGCGGCCAGGTCGTCGGGTCCCGGCGTGAGCACGGTGACCCGGATGCCGAGGCTGCGGAGCGCCTGGGCTTCCCGCAGCAATGCCGCAGTGATCAGCCAGCGCAGGCGCCGCTCCAGCCGCTCGTGTGCCTTGCGCGGGCGGTCCATCACGATGCTCGCCATCGGGGCGAGCACGTAGATCTCGTCCACATCCGCTCGGGCCAGGACGCCGAGCGACGTCGCGGACCGCACGCCACCGTCGACGTAGTGGCGGCCGTCGATCACGGCCGGCTGGTACCAGCCGGGAATGGAGCACGACGCGACGACGGCCTCGTCGAGCCGGGCCCGCGGCGCACCCTCCCGGCCGAAGATCACCCGCCGTCCCGAGTGGTAGTCGACCGCCGCGATCCAGGTCTGGCGGTCCACCCAGTCCGGGTCCGACCCCTGCGGCGCGGTGTGCTGGTGGGCGTGCGCGTGCAGCGCCTGCACCATGGTCCGCACGGCCACATGCTGACCCCGGCCGCGTGGCAGCCACGCGCTGGCCCCGACCCACGGATGCACCCGATGAGGCGTCAGCAAGGCGGCGAGCACCAGCGGGGGCGAGCCGACCCGCAGCTGGGGACGGGGCGGCAGCGGGCCGTCAGCCAGGTCAGGTACGGTGCAGTCCCGCAGCACCCCGATCGCCTCGCCGCGCTGGTGAGCGATCATCTCGTCAATCCCGACGCCGCAGCGCAGCGCGGCGGCCAGCACGCTACCCGCGCTGGTGCCGACAATCAGGTCGACGTCATTGATCGCACAGGGCAGGCGCTGCTGCAAGGCCGGCAGCGCGCCGGTCATCCAGGCTCCGCCGAGGATGCCGCCCGCACCAAGCACCAGTCCGATCCGCGCGCGAGATTCCCCGGCCCCCCGTTCAGGACTCATGATCACCCCCGCGCGGCCGGGGCGATCTATCGCACCCTGCGGGCCACGTCGGGCAATCTTATACAGAACTGCCCATCAATGCCTATACCTCGGATATCCGGCACAATTGAGCTAGCTCCGGCTACCCCACCGCGCCGGGCAGCGCCGGATCGACCAGGATCAGCCCCGCCACGCCATCAGCGGGCCGCCATCGCCTGGACGCCCACGATGAACAGGTCGATCCCGAACCGGTAGTGGAATTCCGGGTCGTGCTTCGTCATCGTGGTCGCCCCATCTACCAGGCACGGGTACCGGTCCGGCGGCAGCACGGCCAGGTGAGCCCGGGCGCTGCGGATCTTCTCGGCCCGCTCGGCCTCGGTCAGCCCGGGCTCGAATCCTGGCTCGCTCATGACGAGCATGAGCCCGGTCCACAGCGTGCCGCGGGCCACCTCACCCGCGTGTACCGGATCGAACCCGCCGCGGCGGAGGACTCCCAGGGTGGTCTCGGTAGCCTTCAGCGCGGATTCGCTGTCTTTCTCACCGGCGACCAGCAACTGGGACGCGCACGGGTGCGCTCGCAGCACGCCCACCAGGGACTCCAGGAGGCCGCGCAGCTGGTCCGGCCATCCGGCACTGGCATCGAGGTCGGTGTCGATCTCGCTCCAGATCCGCTCGGCCAGCCCGCCCAGCATTTCTTCCTTGTTGCGGAAATGCCAGTACAGCGCCATCGGCGTGACGCCTAGCTGCTGAGCGAGCCGCCGGTAGGTCAGCGCCTCGAGGCCCTCCGCGTCACCGAGCGCAAGGGCCTGCTCGACCACAGCGGCCTTGCTGAGCCTGGCCCGCTCGGCTGCGTCTCTGGCCTGGGTTGATGTCATCACTTGACAACTATACGCCGTACAAGGCAACCTGTCCTCATGCATGTACGACGTATAGGAACATCGTACAAGAGCAACGTACAGGAACAACGTACAGCACCGCTGCCTAACTGGGGCTGCGGACCACCCGGGAGGAGAGGGCTCGTGCCCAGACGCTGGTGGACACTGGTGGCGGTAGCACTCGCCACGTTCATGACCTACCTCGACAGATAGGTTACATGTATTAAGGTCGGTTCAAAGCCAATAATCGGACCTTAGCAGACGAACCGACCAGGGCGAGGCGAATCCAGATGCAGCAGCCGCAGCCATCAGATGCACCTGTGCATCCCGGCATCCTGGATGCATCCGGGGCGCATCCCGCGGGCCGGCCGTTGCGGGCGGTCATCGCGGCCAGGCTGAGCCAGCTTCAGCGTGATGGCCGGCAGGGCATCGGGATGGACACCCAGGATGAGAAGTCGCGTGCCTTCTGCGACCGGGAGGGGATCACCGTCGTCGACGTGGCGGCCGACACCAAGTCGGGGACGGTCGCGCCGTGGGACCGGAAGAACCTCAAGCCCTGGGTCACCGATCCGGAGCGGATGGACGGCTACGACGTGATCGTCGCGTACAAGACCGACCGGTTGTCGCGGGGTACCCAGGAGGATTTCACCCGGATCGAGTTCTGGGCGACCAGTCACGGGAAGCGGCTGGTCATCGTGGACGGGCCGCAGTACCCGGCGCGGAGGGACAAGTTCGATTCGGACTACTGGCAGTGGCACGCGGAGAAGATGGCCGCCCGGAAGGAGTGGGAGCAAGACCGCGAGCGGACCTTGCGGGCCACCGACAAGCTCCGCCGGGAGAACAAGTTCGTGGGCCGTATCCCGTGGGGGTACGCGGCGGAGGGGCCGAAGTACGACAAGCGGCTGGTCGCCACCGGCCTGGGACGGGAGTACATCCCGCAGATCTACGACATGGTCATCGCCGGGTACAGCCTGGCGGACATCTGCGAGTGGCTGGACTCCCTGCACATCAAGCAGAGGCGGGACAAGGACACCGGGGAGATGGCCGGCGCCTCGTGGTGGCCGGCGAAGCTGGCCGTCATCATCAGGAACCCGGTGTACCGGGGGCACTACCAGATGACCCGGGTCGAGCGTGACCAGGAGACAGGGAAGGTGGTGTGGTCGGAGCGGTGGGAGCATCCGTGCGAGGCGCTGATAGACGCGCGGCGGTTCCGGCTGGCCAATGAGGCTCTGCGTACCCGGGAGAAGCGCGGGCCGGCCGGGGACCCGCAGACGCGGGCCATGCTGAAGGGCGCCATCAAGTGCCCTAACTGCGAAGGCTCGTCCATGAACAAGATCAAGACCAGGGGATCGAGCAAGGCCGGGGCAGGCAAGCTCACCTACTACCGGTGCACCGGCACCGGCAGCCAGCCCAAGGGCTGCGGCAACATGGTGCGGATGGAAGTGACGGACGCGGCGGTGAACGAGATCATGGCCACCACGTTCCGCGTCCCGGTCAAGCGGCTCATCCTGGTCAAGGGCAGCGACTACCAGGACGAACTGGACGAGATCAGGTACCGGATCAGGGAACTGGACCCGGACCTCATGTCCGATGAGCAGTACGACGCCGAACTGCGCAGGCTGCGCGCCGAACGGGACCGGCTCAAAGCCCTCCCCGCCGAGCCCGACCGGTGGGAAGAGCAGCTCACCGGGGAACTGTACGCCGACATCTACCAGGCGCTCCCCGTGTCCGAGCGCGGAGCATGGCTGACCTCGCACGGGTTCGTGATCCACGCCACGAAGAAAGAAGTCAGCGTCATCCAGGGGGACGTGCGGGGGACAGCTCACCTCGCGTGACGACCCTGTGCTCCGGGGTGAAGGTCCAGCCTTTCCACGTCGCCGTGAACCGGTGCCCGCACGACGGGCACGCCTGGCCGCCGGTCTCCCCGCCCGGGATCCACGCGCCCTCGAACCGGCTGCCGCAGCCGGGGCAGTCCAGCGGGGAGTG
>JAWWPY010000250.1:0-10115 GCA_033854735.1 Streptosporangiaceae bacterium
TGCGCCGGGAGAGGAATGACCTCGACATGCATCGTCAGCGACTTGATGGTGCCCTCGGACAGCACGGTCTCGCCCGCCGCCGCGAGCTGCTGCAGCCGCTGGGAGAGGTTGACAGTATCCCCCACCAGCGTGTATTCGAGGCGTTCCTCGGACCCGAGCAGGGCCGCCGCCGCCTCGCCGGTGGACAGGCCGAGCCCCAGGCCGAAAGCGGGCAGGTCATCCTCGGCCCAGCGAGAGTTGATCTCTGCCTGCAGCGCGTGCATGGCGGCGGCCGCGGCCACGGCCCGGTCCGCGTGGTCGTCCTGCGGGAACGGCGCCCCGAACACCGCCATGACCGCGTCGCCGACAAACTGCATCACCGTGCCGCTCTCGCCCAGGATGGCCCGGTTCATGGCGGCGCGGTGCGTATTGAGCTGCCCGGCGAGCTGACTCGGGTCGGCGTGCTCAGCGATGGTCGAATAGGCCCTGATGTCACTCATCAGGACCGTCACCACGACCCGCTCGGTCTCGCCGATCTTCCGCTTCTCCAGCCGGATCTTGTCGGCCAGCCCCCCGGGCAGCAGCCGCGACAGCGTCTCTCCCTGCTCCTCGCGGTCCACGATGGCCTGGTGCAGCAGCCGGAGCCGGTTCAGCGCCGCATGATTCCCGGTGGAGACACCCTGAGCCAGCTTGACGAATACCGCCTCGACCTCCGCGTCGACGGCCTCGGGCGGTACTCCCCGGGCCGCGGCGATGGCCTTGATGGGCTTGCCCTCGGCCACCAGGCCGAGGAGTTCCTCCTCGGCCGGGAGGAGCCCGCCCGGGGAGACGACTGGCCGGACCAGGGCTTCGACGATGGCCGGGTCGAGCGCGGTGCCACCGGTGGCCACCGCCCGGATGGCGTCGACCAGCTGATTGCCCTCGGCGATGTGGTCCTTCAGCAGGTATCCGTAGCCCGCCGAGCCCTCGGCCAGCAGCGACACCGCGTACTCGGGGTCGTCGTACTGGGACAGGATCACGACGCCGGTCCCCGGATGGCGCTTGCGCACTTCCTTGGCCGCGTCGATGCCCTCGCGGCTGAACGACGGTGGCATCCGGATGTCGGTGACGAGTACCTGGGGCTCGGTGGCGATGGCGCCGGCCACGGTCTCGTCGTAGTCCGCGGCCACACCGAGCACCCGCAGGTCCGCGTGGCGCTCGATCAGTGCCCGTACGCCTTCACGCACGATCAGGTTGTCGTCCGCGAGAAAGATCCCGATCGGGCCGGCTGGCTGAGCATCGTTGTCCCCCATTCACCTAGTTTTCGCACATAGCGGGCTTGTGCGCCAGTGAGCAGGCCTCCCACCGCCCGGTGGTGCTAGGCCCACCAGCGCTCAGCCAGGCACCACCCTGGCCCCCCATCACCGCGGCCGCGACGATGAGGCTATGCGTCACGAAAGCTGCGTCACCTCACTGTCATGGATCCCCTCGGAAGCGGTCACTGGGAGCACCCGGGTGGCCTTCGATGCGGGAGTCACCCACTACGACGATCCGCCGCCGGGCGAACTTGGCGACATCGGGGAACTGCAGGCAGCGGACCGGTTCCGGTTCGCCAACGTTCTCAGGGCGTGGATCGACGTCGATGCTTCGGGCCGGATCAGCGGATCCGGCTACGGCGGGCGGGGCCTGATGGGCTCCACCACGGTCCAGCTGGGCGGGCTGCGCTACCGGTTCCAGGCGGTCCAGCTGCCCGATCTCCAGTCCGATCCGGAGCATGGCGATGGATGGGTGCGGTTCGTGCAGACCACCGGCGGCCGGACCGGGCTGCCCGCGCCCAGGCGGGTGCGGCGGGCGCCGTATGTGCAGTGGCAGGCCCCGCTGGTGTGGACGACCCTGTCGCTTACGCTGCACGCCGACGGCCGGGCCGAATTCGCGATGACCGGTGCGAGCGCGTTCCCCCGGCATTGGGTTTACGGCGGCGACGGCCATCTGTCACACAAATCCGGGCTCACCGATTTCAGCAACTGGTACCGCAGGTCGTTCGGCCGGCACACGCCCTGGGGGGACCAGGACTCGCCTGCGCTGGTCACGGCCGTGGAGACGGCGCTGGAGCGCTCGCTGTCCGTCCAGCTGATGCATGGCGCGGCCAAGCCTGCCTTCCAGCGCCTCAAGGCCGCCGACACCCTGGTCCGCCAGGGGGAGCAGGGAACCGACGTCTACCTGGTTCTTGACGGGGTCATCCGGGTCGACCGGGACGGGGAACGGCTCGCCGAATACGGCCCGGGGGCGCTGCTCGGGGAGCGGGCCCACCTTGAGGGCGGCATCAGGACGTCCAGCCTGATGGCGGTCACCCCGTGCCGGGTGGCGGCGGTGGACGCCAGCCAGTTCGAGCGGACGGACCTGGAGGAACTGTCCGGCGGGCACCGTCGTGAAGACGCCGGCCGGAGCTGAGGGGTGCGGATACACCTCTGTGGAGTCCGGGGGTCCACTCCGGCGCCTGGTAAGGATTTCCTCCGCTACGGCGGCCACACCTCGTGCGTGGCCATCGGCCACGACAGCGTCGCGGTGCCGACGCTCATCCTGGACGCCGGCACCGGCGTGCGCAACGTCACCTCGCTGCTGGAGGGCAAGGCGTTCAGCGGCACCATCCTGCTGACCCACCTGCACTGGGACCACGTCCAGGGGCTGCCGTTCTTCCAGGGCGGCGACCGCGACGACGCCCGGGTGACGCTGCTGCTGCCGGCCCAGCCCGATGGCGTGGCGGCCGAGCAAGTGCTGGCCGGGGCCATGTCACCGCCGCACTTCCCGATCCGCCCCAACGGCCTCCGCGGCGACTGGACGTTCGGCACTATCGGGCCGGGAAAGCGGGACGCCGAGGGTTTCTCGGTCGACGTGCGGGAGATCCCGCACAAGGGCGGCCGGACGCTGGGGTACCGGGTGAGCGACGGGCGCGCCGTCGTCGCCTACGTCACCGATCACTGCCCGACCGCGCTCGGCCCCGGGCCTGACGGCTGGGGCGCCTACCACGCCGCGGCGCTGGAACTGGCCGCCGGGGCCGACGTGCTGGTGCATGACGCCCATCTGCTCGCCGAGGAGGTGGCGGCGGAGGGGTCCTTCGGCCATGCCGCCGCCGACTACGCCGTGGGCCTGGCCATCCGGGCCGGGGCCCGGCGGGTGGTCCTCTTCCACCACAAGCCCGACCGGACCGACGCCGCGCTCGATGAGCTCGGCCGCCGGTTCGCTGATGCGCCGGTCGACGTCGTGGTGGGCGCCGAGGGCGGGATACTCGATACATGAGATCAGCCGATGCGATCGTGGTCGGCTCCGGCCCGAACGGGCTGGCAGCGGCGCTGACACTGGCCCGCGCTGGGCTCGTCGTGGACGTCATCGAGGGGGCTGATACCCCGGGCGGAGGCTGCCGGACCGAGGAACTCACCCTGCCGGGCTTCCACCACGACGTCTGCTCGGCCGTCCATCCGCTCGCGGCCGCTTCCCCGTTTTTCCTGGGCACCGACCTGGCCATGCGAGGTGTCACGCTGCGCGTCCCGAAGGTCGCGTTCGCCCATCCGCTGGATGGCGGCCGGGCCGCCGCCGTCGCGGGATCGGTGGACGAGACCGCCGGGGGGCTGGGTGCCGATGGCGCCAGTTACCGTCGGCTGCTCGCGCCGCTGGTGCGTGACACCCAGCTCACCCTGCCCGACATCCTCGCCCCGTTGCGATCCGTCCCCGGGCATCCCCTGGCCATGGCTCGCTTCGGCCTCGAGGGGGTCCTGCCGGCCAGCCTGCTGGCTCGGCGCTTCAAGACGGAGGAGGCCCAAGCGCTGCTGGCGGGCGTCGCGGCGCACTCCATGCTCCCGCTCAGCGCGCCGCTGACCAGCGCATTCGGGCTGGTGCTCATGATGGCGGCCCATGCGGTGGGCTGGCCAGTGGTGGAAGGTGGCAGCGCCCGGCTCACTGACGCGCTGGTGGCCGAGCTGACGGCGCTGGGCGGGCAGATCGAGACCGGCCGCTGGGTCCAGTCGCTGGACAGCCTGCCGCGGTCCCGGGCGGTGGTCCTCGACGTCACCCCGCGCCAGCTGATCGCGATGGCCGGTGACCGCCTCCCGGCCCGGCACCGCGCGGCGCTGGAACGGTTCCGGTACGGGCCCGGGGTCTGCAAGGTCGACTGGGCGCTCAGCGGGCCGGTGCCGTGGGAGGCCGCGGCCTGCCGGGAAGCGGGCACCGTGCACGTGGGTGGCACGCTCGCGGAAGTGGCCCGGAGCGAATCGGACGCGAACGCGGGCCGGCTCCCGGAGCGTCCCTTCTGCCTTGTGGCGCAGCCCGGAGTGGTGGACTCGTCACGGGCCCCCGCGGGGTGCCACACGCTGTGGGCCTACTGCCATGTGCCGTCCGGATCGGCGGTGGACGCCTCCGGCCGGATCGAGGCGCAGATCGAGCGCTTCGCGCCGGGCTTCCGCGACCTGATCCTGGCCAAAGCGGTCCGGACGGCGGCCGAGATGGAGCAGCACAATCCGAACTACATCGGCGGCGATATCAACGGCGGGGCGGGCACGCTGCGCCAGACGTTCTTCCGGCCCACCTCGCGCTGGAACCCCTACCGGACCGCTCTCCCCGGCGTGTACCTGTGCTCGGCGTCCACCCCGCCCGGTGGCGGGGTGCACGGCATGTGCGGCGAGGGGGCTGGCCGGGCCGTTCTCGCTGACCTCGGCGTGGCCTGAGTTCGTGAGCCGGGTGCCGGTGGTGCGGTCAGCCGGGTGCCGGTGGTGCCGTCAGGCTGGTCCAGGTGCGGGAGAGCCAGAGCTCGTACCCATCGAGGTCCCAGTCGGTCATCCGGGTGATGAGCAGATAGGTCTCGGCGGCGCCGAGCAGGCTGGCTGTGTCGATGAGCCATTCGAGGTCAATGGCCGGGTCGAGCAGGCCGTCATCAGCCATCCGGGTCCACATGACCGAATGGGTGTGCCGGGATTGCGCGCGGCCTTGCTGCCAGAACCCGGCGATCAAGGGTTCGATGGCCGCGGCCTGCTGGGCGACGGCGAACAGCGCGCCCGCGCGCTGCATGATCTGCCGGCCCATAGCTGCGAACGCGGCGATCCGCTCGGTTCTGGTCGCGGCGGTGAACGCCGCCTGAGCCCACTCGCGGCCAAGCACGTCCACCGCTTCGGTATCACCGACGATGGCCACGTCCACGACCCGCTTGAAGAGCGCGGCCTTGGTGCCGAAGCGCACGTAGACGGTCCGCGCGCCGACCTGCGCGCGCTCGGCGACCGCCGCCAGCGCGGTGGCCAGGTAGCCGCCGGCCAGGAACAGCTCAGTGGCGGCAGCCAGGATGCGCTGCTCGGTGTGTGCGACCTGCGCCTGCCGCAGCGGCCGGCCGGAGCCCGGGGGGTTGACTTGGCCCGTCATAACATGCAGTCTAACTGCATTGGCTGCATCCTTACTGCATCGGAGGAGCTATGGGAGCGCCGGACGCGCCGGCCCTGGCCGGCATTCACCACCTCAAGCTGCCAGTGAGCGACCTCGCCAGGTCGCGCACGTGGTACCACAGCCGTCTCGGTTATGCCGTCGAAGCCGAGTTCGTCGAGCAGGGGCAGCTGATGGGCTACAGCCTCGCGCACCCCAACGGGGGGCCGCCGCTCGGCCTGCGGCTCGACCCGGCGCGGGCCCGCGCGGCCGCGGGCTTTGACTATTTCGCCATCGGCGTGCCCAGCCAGGCGGCGATGGAGGACCTGGCCGGCCGCCTGACCGCGCTGGGCGAGGATCACGCCGGAGTGCACCGGGCCAGCTTCGGCTGGATCCTGCCGCTGCTGCACGATCCCGACGGCCACGAAGTCCGCTTCTACACCACGGAGCATCACACCGATTCCTCCGCCACCGGCGTTACCACCATCACGGACCCCCGGGAGAGCGCGGAAGCGGCCGAAGCGGCCGAGGCGGCCGAAGCGGCAGAGGCGGCCGAGGCGGCCGAGGCGTAGCGGGGCCGCCTGCCACTACTAAGGCAGTCCAGGCCGGAGGCAGCCGATCACCGGGCGCACGAAGGCCAGGACGGCCGGCCTTCGGCGGTGATCTTCAGCACCGGGCGCTTGACCGCGCTTTAGGCCGAGGGGTCGGTGTCGCGCAGGACGGCGATGTGCTGCCGCAGCACCTCCTCCATCTGGCCGTAGAACTCCACGATCAGCCGCAGCTCTTCGTCGCTGTAGCGCTCCGCCATGTTCTGCCAGGCCCGGACCATGGGCAGGAACACCGTGGCGACGTCGCTGACCGCGCGCTCCAGAACCAGGCGGATGACCACGCGGCGGCGGTCGGCGGTGTCACGTTCCCGGCGGACATAGCCGGCCTCCTCCAGCCGGTCGATTACGCCGGTGATCGACGCGGTGGTGAGCCCGGTGGCTTTGGCCAGCTGGCCTGCTGTCATCTGGCCGCTGAAACTGAGGATGTTCAGGCAGTTCAGGTCGGTGGCGTTGATGCCGATCCGGTCGGCGGCCGCCTGGCCCATGAGCTGCATCAGGGAGCCTGTCCGGCGGATCGCCGCCCCGAACGCGGCGGCCAGCTGCGCGCGCTCGGGACGCCCGGAGCCGGCGGCAAACGGCTCGGCCCAGGGCAGCTCCCAGGCGCCCTCATCGGCGCCAGGCGGCGTTCCCGGCAGGTCCTCTGGCATACTTAGGCTCCTTATTAGTTAAGTTAGCTAGACAATAGCAAAACGAGATGCTACGTTTCCTAAGTATATTGACCGATGCTTTCAGGAGCGGAGATCCCATGACTCCCGACGCTCAGATCCTGGCACCTCCGGCGGCCCCGGGCGAGAGCACCGACCCGCGGCGCTGGCTAACCCTCATGATCCGGCAGCACACTGGCTCGGCGGGCAGGCCCACTGCAGAAGGAGCCGTCAATGCCTGATCTGGCCGCCGACGGCCTGGCCTGGTCCCCGCACCGGCTGCGAACGGCACCGATGGGGGCATTGGCGCCGTCCTGGCGACACCAACTGGGGCATTGGTGCCGTTGCGGATGAGGCGGCCAGGACCGGCCGGGAGATGTCGGTGCGGCTGAGGCGGGCACGACTGGGCGGGTGGTGCCGGTGCGGCTGAGGAGGCTGGGCGGTATCGTGGGGCTGACGAGGCACAGCCGAGTCAGGACTGGCCGTCGGCTACGGCGGCGTCGACCTCGGCGCTGCGCGCGGCGAGTTCTGCGGCGTACCTCTCCTCGTCCATCCGCTCGGCGATCTCCTCGTCGTCGCGCATCACCGCGTCCAGGTCCACCGTGGCGGAATCGAGCACACCGAGGTCGGCGTAGGCGTGCTGCACTTTCGGCCCCCACAGCCCGATGTCTTTCACGCACGGCACGATCCTGCTGAAGAGCAGCGACCGGAACGCCTGCTGGACAGGCGAGTTTTCGCTGAACTCCACGCACTCGGCCACGTCGAAGCCCATCCGGTCCCAGACTTCGCGGGCCAGGAACCTGTTGCGCATCAGGTAACAGCCCTCAACGACGAACTCCTCGCGATCGGCCCGCTCCGCCGCGGTGAGTCCGGCGTAGTAGTCACGGAGGGCGAGCCGGCCGAATGCGACATGCCGCGCCTCGTCCTGCATGACGTACGCCAGCACCTGCTTGACCAGGGGAGTGGTGGCCATGTCCCGGTGTACGCCGAATGCGGCGAGGGCGAGTCCCTCGATCAGCACCTGCATTCCGAGGTAGGGCATGTCCCACCGCGAATCGCCCAGCGCGTCCGCGAGCAGGTTCGCCAGGTCCGGGTTGACCGGGTAGTACAGGCCGATCTTCTCGCGCATGAACCGGGAGAACAGCTCGACGTGCCGCGCCTCATCCATGGCCTGGGTCGCCGCGTAGAACTTGGCGTCCATGTCGGGCACGGATTCGACGATCCGCGCGGCCACCGTCAGCGCTCCCTGCTCGCCGTGCAGGAACTGGCTGAACAGCCAGGCCGACAGATGGTGGTTCAGGTCGCCGCGCTCGGCCTCGGAGAGGATGTCCCACTGGCGTGAGCCGTAGATCGGGCAGAACTCGTCCGAAAGCCCCATCACGTTGGTGGGATCCACCGGGAGTTCCCAGTCGATCCGCTTGGCCGCGTCCCACTGCTTGTCCTTGCCCCGCTGGTAGAGGTCGAGTAGGCGGCTCCGGCCGTCGTCGTACTCCCAGCTGAAGCGGGCAGCGCCAGTCGCGGGGACATCCCAGGTACCAGGCTCGACCGGAGTGGCGTAATGGTCGTATGTGCTCACAGCGGCTCCCCTGAGAGACGTTGGCTACATATTACTGACTGGTAGCACATTGCTCCAGGGCTGAGGGCATGAAGCTTAGAGGCAGACGTTCGGCTCGTGGTCGGCGTGCCCGGTCGGTTCCAGCTGGAAGGTCGAATGCGCCACGTCGAAATGGCCGCGCAGGCATTCCTGGAGAGCGTCGAGCATGACCGCGCTCCGGCCGCCCACCAGGACCCCAGGGTCCACCACCACGTGCGCGGAGAGGATGGGGAGCCCGGACGTGATGGTCCACGCGTGCAGGTCATGCACGTCGCTGACGCCATCCAGTTCGGTCATGTGACGGCGCACTTCGGCCAGGTCGACTTCCCGAGGGCTCGCCTCCAGCAGCACGTCCAGCGCGTCCCGCAGCAGCCGCCAGGTCCGGGGCAGGATGAGCGTGCCCACCACCAGCGAGGCGATCGGGTCAGCCAGGGTAAATCCGGTGGTCGCGACTATCACCCCGGTCAGGATGACCGCGACCGCGCCGAGTGTGTCCGAGGCGACCTCCAGGAAGGCACCGCGGGTATTCATGCTCTCCGACTGGGCCCGGCGGAGCAGGATCATCGACGCACTGTTCCCGGCCAGCGCGACGAACCCGAAAATCACCATCAGGCCGGATCCGACGGCAGGCGGTGCGGCGATCCGCCGCGCGGCCTCGACCAGGATGAATGTGGCCATGCCGAGCAACAGCAGGGCGTTGGCCGTGGCGGCGAGGATTTCCGCGCGCGCATAGCCGAACGTCCGGCGCTCGGTGGCTGGCCTGGTCGCAAAGTAGGCCGCCAGCAGTGACAGGCCTACCCCCGCAGCGTCCGCGGCCATGTGGGCCGCGTCGGCGAACAGCACCAGCGATCCGCTGATCAGTGCCCCGGCGATTTCCAGCACCGCGATCGCGGTGCTGATGGCCATGACCGCGGTCAAGCGACCGCGATGGCGGCCGGTAGCCGTCACCCCGTGCCCGTGCGCGTGCCCGGCCGACATGGCTCCTGACAACCTCCCTGGCTCGGGTTCCTGTTCCCTTGCTCGGGTTCCTGTTCCATTGCCCGGTTCCTGGCTATGAACCCTTGTCAGAAGAGTCTTTCCCCTCCGGGGGCGTCCCGGTACCCGTGGCCAGCAGTTCGTAGGCCGGATTAATCATCACTGGCCCCTCTTCGCGCAGGCCAACCGGCCCGCGGAAGCGGACCCGGGCCGCGCAGATGACGCCAGGAATGTGCGAGCGGCCGTAGAACAGGGCGGTCAGGTCGCCGGTCGAATCCGAGATCTCGACCGCGAGCACGGAGTTCCGCTCCACCGGGCGGATTTCCACCGCGCGAACGCGGCCCTCCACAGTGGCCCGGCCGGGCTTGTTGATCGACCCGATGGGGTTGACACCGGCCGACGGGGCCGGCCTGTCGTAGCTCGGGCGGTATCCAGCCGGCGGGCCCGACGGCGGCCCGGCTGGCCGCCGTCCCGAACGGCGCCGGAGCAGCCCCCGAAGCGGGGACGGAGGCGCCGTGTCACTGACCGGGGCCACGCCATCTGGCCCGGGGGGGCCGTCGGGCGGCACGGGCGCGGCCGCCGTTGGCTCGCTGGCCGCCACGGGCCCGCCCGCCGTTGGCTCGCTGGCCGCCACGGGCCCGCTAGCCGTTGGCTCGCTGGCCGCCACGGGCCCGCCCACCGTTGGCTCGCTGGCCGTCGTGGCTGTAGCCGCTGGTTCGCTGGGTGCCGCCGGTCCGGCGGAGACTGGGGACCGAGCCGCCGACGGAGTCCCGGCGGCGATCCCCGTGCCCTGCGCGGCGTCCTGCTCATGCGCGACCTGGCGCGCGTGCAGCACCTCGAGCCGGCTCCGGACGTCGAACGGGACGATGGTGGCCACGGAGTGCGGGATATTGCTCAGCACGGCGGCGATCTTGTCTGCGGTGCGGTCGTGCAGCA